>DVOH01000013.1 GCA_018713745.1 Candidatus Stercoripulliclostridium merdipullorum
TTTCCTCAGTTTTATTTCTATGTCTTCAATAAAATTGTTTGAATTATAATAGTTTTTTTCCAAATCTGATAATAAATAAATATCGTCTGAAATTTTCTTTTCATAAAATTCGATTGTCAATGGAGAAAAAAGATCCTGCCATTTACTACTTACACTGTCGGCAGTAGCACCAGCTCCGCAGAATACTGAAAAAGAATTCGATAAAAGTTGTTCTACGATGTCATTAATAAATGGATAATCCATTCCTTTTCCCGCTCCCAATAATATTAAGTTATTGTAGCCATATTGTACCATTTCTGATAAACTTTTTCAAGAGTAAATTTGCAGGAGAATACTATGATTGACAGTTTTTTGGAACACTTAAAATCCACAAAAAATCTTTCCGACAAAACGTTACAGGCATACGCAACGGATCTGAAATTGTTTTTGAAATACGATCACGATTTAACGGAACCGAAAATTTGCAGGTATGTCGGCTATCTGCAAGCTCAAGGAATCAAAGACGCTTCGATTAAACGGAAGATTGTATCGCTTCGAATTTTTTTTGATTATCTGGCAGAGCAAAAAAAGATTGACATGTCCCCTTTCGTCAATCTCAAATTTCGCTTCCGACAAGAACGTTCTCTCCCGAAAACACTGTCGATCAAAGAAATTCGCCGTCTTCTCGACTGCTTTGAAGCGCCCGATTCTACACCCAAAACCCCTTTTGCAAACCGTCAATTTATACGCGACGCCGCATTGATCGATCTTTTGATTTCGACAGGAATTCGTGTCGCAGAAGCTGCGGCGATCCGATTTGAAGATCTGATCACTTACGAACACGCAATTCTGATCCACGGAAAAGGACGCAAGCAACGCATCATCTATATATCTTCCCCGATAACATGGAAGCGACTGACGGAGCAGTACAAACAACAGAAATCTCTGTCGCGTACCGACTTTTTGTTCACGAACCGCAACGATCTCCCCTTGAACTCGCACAGTATCGAAGAAATCTACAAGAAATATGCTCTGCGTGCGCGCATCAATCCCAACTCCACCCCGCATTATTTACGGCATACCTTTGCGACCAATCTGTTGATTAACGGAGCCGATCTGCGTTCGGTTCAAGAAATTCTCGGACACTCCAGTATCGCAACGACTCAGATTTATACCGAAGTCAGCGCGCAACGAAAGAAGCAAGTTTTCCGAAAATACAATTACCGCAACAAATTGTAAATCTCCGTAATATTGAAAGCTTACCGATAATCGAATACAAAAATCCCTCCGAACGGAGGGATTCCGAATGATACGGACTTGAGGCACCCTAACAAATTCAATCGCAAACGCCGTTTACTTCCGGTATTCCGCTTTCATCAGACTGACAAACAACAATACAATACCTGTTGCCATCAGGACATGTCCGATCCCGGCAACACCCGAAACGGCAAGGTCGGCAGCTTGGCTGAGGTCGGATCCCAGCACTTGCAAGATGCCTCGGACATAGAACATTGCGACCATAAACGGCAATCCGATGTGATAGACGATCATTGCGGGACGGAAGGTTTTGACGGCTTCCAGATTGCTCCGTTCGGCAAGCAAGCCGATGATCAGCAAAACGATCGTTCCCAAAACAAACAGATGAAAATGCGTGACGCTTAACGCTGTTTTTGCCGTGAAATCGTTAAACTTGGTAAACTCCCGATAAAACACTCCGCTTGCCATCGCCAAGACGGCATAGAGAAAGGAAATTTTGATGTATTTTTTCATGGTTACCTCCCGATAAGTTCGGTAACAATATCTTAACAAACCGATCGGAAGATGTCAAGGCGGCGCATTTTGGTTGCCGATCGCTCCTTCGTCAGGAGAATTGTCAAACAAAAGCCCGGACATATTGTCCGGGCGTTGTGGAGCTGGAAACGGGACTCGAACCTGCGACCTGCTGATTACGAATCAGCTGCTCTACCGACTGAGCTACTCCAGCGGGGTGCGTTGCATTTGCAACGCGGATATAAATATGGATTAAGAAGAAACGAAGTGGATTATTTGCTCTTTTCTTCCACGGCGACGGCGACCGCTACGGTTGCGCCGACCATGGGGTTGTTGCCCATGCCGATCAGACCCATCATCTCGACGTGTGCGGGAACCGAGCTGGAACCTGCAAACTGCGCGTCGCTGTGCATACGACCCATCGTATCGGTCATACCGTACGAAGCGGGACCTGCCGCCATGTTGTCGGGGTGCAGGGTGCGTCCCGTGCCGCCGCCCGATGCAACGGAGAAGTAGGTTTTGCCGTTTTCGAGCGCCCATTTTTTGTAGGTGCCGCTGACGGGGTGTTGGAAACGCGTCGGGTTGGTGCTGTTGCCGGTGATACCGACGTCGACGCCCTCTTTGATCATGATCGCAACGCCTTCGCTGACATCGTCGGCACCGTAGCAACGGACTTTGGCTTTTTCGCCGTTGCTGTAGGCGGTCTCTTTGACGACGTGGAGTTCGGCGGTAAAGGGATCGTATTTAGTCTGAACATAAGTGAACCCGTTGATACGGCTGATGATGTATGCCGCATCTTTGCCGAGTCCGTTGAGGATAACGCGGAGGGGTTCTTTGCGGACCTTGTTGGCGGAACGGGCAATCCCGATTGCGCCTTCGGCTGCGGCAAAGCTTTCGTGTCCTGCAACAAAGGCAAAGCACTTGGTTTCGTCACGCAGGAGTTTGGCGGCAAGGTTGCCGTGTCCCAAACCGACTTTGCGGATGTCTGCGACCGAACCGGGGATGCAGAACGATTGCAGTCCCTCGCCGATTGCTTCGGCGGCGTCGGCGGCTTTCTTGACGCCTTTTTTGAGGGCGTAAGCGCAACCTACGGTGTATGCCCATACGGCGTTTTCGAACGCGATCGGCTGTACGCCGCGAACGATCGCGTCTACGTCGATCCCCTTTTCGAGGCAGATCGCGCGCGCTTCTTCGAGGTCTTTGATGCCGCTCTTGTTGAGAAACGCGGTAATTTTGTCGATTCTTCTTTCGTACCCTTCAAATCTGATCGCCATCTTGCGCCTCCTTATTCTACACGGGGATTGATCTTTTTGACCGCCTCGGCAAATCTGCCGTAGGTGCCGGTGCACTTCTTAAGCGCTTCGGCAGGATCGACGCCTTTGACGGTGATCTGCTCCATCATCGGTCCCATCTTGACAAATTCGTATCCGATGACTTCGTCGTTTTCGTCCAAACCGATGCGGGTGACATAGCCTTCCGCCATCTCGAGGTAGCGGACGCCTTTGGCTTCGGTCGAGTACATCGTGCCGATCTGGCTGCGGAGCCCTTTGCCGAGGTCTTCGAGACCCGCGCCGATGGGCAGTCCGTCTTCGCTGAACGCAGACTGCGTTCTGCCGTATACGATCTGGAGGAACAGCTCGCGCATTGCGGTGTTGATCGCGTCGCAAACGAGGTCGGTGTTAAGCGCTTCGAGAATGGTTTTGCCGGGAAGGATTTCCGCCGCCATTGCCGCGCTGTGGGTCATACCCGAGCAACCGAGGGTTTCGACCAAAGCTTCTTTGATCACGCCGTCTTTGACGTTGAGGGTCAGTTTGCAGGCGCCCTGTTGGGGAGCGCACCAGCCCACGCCGTGGGTCAGACCGCTGATGTCTTTAATTTCTTTGGATTGTACCCATTTGCCTTCTTCGGGAATGGGCGCGGGACCGTGGTTGGGACCCTTGCGAACACAAACCATTTTTTCGACTTCGTGAGAATATTGCATTTGCTTTCCTCCACAATAATATTGCGCTAGCGTAAAGTATTGTAGCACACCGCGGCGGGATTGTAAATTGAATTTACGATATTTGCAAAAATTCTTATCATCTCGCGACCGTGCAAGCGGAAAAGGCGGAAAACGGAGCAAACGGAAGCTATTTTGTTGCCCTGCCCGTGCTTGGAGCGCGGATCTCCCCCGCTTTGACGAAAAAAAGACGGGTCGCAACCGCGACCCGCTACCAAGATACCGTTGAATTAAGGATTACAAACCCGCAAAAGCAGGTGGGCGAACTATCCCGATTATCTGCCGTCCCCTAGCGTCGGGAAAACTTCCCGGGGGGCTTGACATCGACCGGCGAAATCCGTAAGCCCTTAATGTGATTAGGGTTAAACATCTACTTAACCTAACGCATATCCGAGTTCACTTATATTATAGCGCACGCAAAACAAAAAATCAAGTTTTATTTTTTGGGAAGGGCGCGGCTTATTGCTCGGAAGCGGAATCGTCCTTCCGCTCGTCGTCGGAATCGGGATTTTCGTCCTTACGATCGGAAAATACCAATGCCTTTTGTTCCTGCTTTTGGCGCCGGCTGCGCTTAATGAACAGCGTTACGAAAAGTCCGACGATCGAAATCAGAACAAAAATAAACAGGATCATAAGGATCAGACTGCTTTTGTCGCCCAAAACCAGCGTCAGCAACGCGATGATTGCCGAGGCGCAGAAGTTGCCGAGAACGACGGCGGGGATGCTGTAGCGCGGCTTAAGATCGATGAATGCGGCAATCGCGCTGCCCGTCCACACGCCCGTCATCGGCAAAGGAATGGCGACAAAAGCGAAAATCCCCAGCGCAAGCGTCCAAACCCGTTTGCGGCGGGCTTTGACGGCAAGCTCGGCGGAAGAGGCTTCGGTCTGCGCCTTTTGTTCGATTTTTTGGGCTTTTCCGCGGAACAGGTCTTCGACCAAAGCGGCAAGTTTTTTGAACCACGACGTCCGCTTCATGGCATTGAGGACGGGGCGCAGCCCGAACACCAGAATCGGACAAACGACCAACGCGCTGACGGCGGAAAACACATATGCAACCGCGGGATGCATCCCCATTTGGGTTGCGACGGGAATGGCGCCTCTGACTTCGATCATCGGGATCATCGAGATGACAAACGTTGTCAGATACGCATTGTTGCCGAAGGCTTCGGCGATACGGGCGATGATGAGGTCCAAGAATTCGGTCATAAAATCTCCTTATCGTACGGGATACTCCCGATGTGATCTGAAATATAATGTATGATCGCGCGCGCGATATTTTGACCGCTGGCGCGCTCGATCGCTTCGAAATAAGCGTTGCTGTTGACTTCGATCACCGACGGCGGATCGACGTCAAACAGATCGACGCCTGCAAATACCGCTCCGACGGCGCGGGCGGCGCGAACGGCAAGATCGGCCTGCTCTGCAGTCGGCTCGACCGGAGCGGCACTGCCGTGCTGATATGCGTTGGAACGGAAATCGGACATATTGGACAGGCGCATGGCACCTTCCACCCGATCCCCGACGACATAAAGGCGCAGACTGCGTCCCGAGGATGCCGCGACATACTTCTGATAGAGGTGCGGCGTCGAACCGAACGCTCGGGCAATCGACTCCGCGGCTTCGCCGTCGTCGGCTTTGAACACTTGCTCGCCGAGGCTCCCGTGACGGGCTTTGACAATCAGCGGATATCCCAACCGTTCCCCCGCTTTCCGCACGAATTCCCTACCGACCGAGCCGCTGTAAATAACGGGCGCGCTCAGCGTTTCGGGCGTAGCGATCCCCGCTTTTTCGAGGGCGTTGAACGTCAACGCCTTATCGTCGGCGATCGCAATGGCACGAGGCGGATTGAATACGGCGACACCCGCCCCCGCAAGACGGTCGGCAAGCGCAACGTCTTTGTCCAAAAAAATCACGGCATCGGCGTCCTTTGCCCGTTCAAACGCGTCGGGCGCGTCGTTTGGGACAATTGACGAACGAAAGCCGCAGGCAATCCCTTCTTCGCAAAGGCGCTCCGCCTGATACGCGGTGTGCCGCGTACGATAAAAGCCGTTGACTACGATCTTCAGCTTCATTGCAGTTTTTTGAGTCCCGCGTTGTAAATCAGGATGCGGCTGTCTTCTTCGGTAAAGGAAATCCCGACGGTGTTGGTCTGTGCGTCAAAGCGGCTTTTCTCGATCGAAAGGTACTCTAACGTTGCGACAAAGGATCCCAAATAGTCATAATAGCGACTGGGCATTTCGGTCGAAATGCGGATGGTTTTGCCGTAATAATTCTTCGGCAGCGCAATGCTGTACCAGCCCGACGCATCGGTTTTTGCCGTCAGAAACTGTTCGCCGTCGCCGTCGTTGTCGAGGTCGACCGCAAGCGTAATCGTAACGCCTGCGACCGCCGCCACAGGGGACAGATTGACATAAGCCGACCGATCGAGAGAGTCATAGATATAGCCCGCGATCACGGTTTCGGTCAGGACGCAATACTGGTACGGTTCGGCGCGGAACCGCCGCATCGTATAGTCGTAATAGACGTACCCTTTGCCCGACTCGTATTTGCTTTCTTTCATCGTAAACGTCATGCCGCGAAGGGCGCGCGTATATGCCGTCGGCGTCCATGCGGAGATTCCGAACACGTTTGCGCGGGAGTTGTCACGCGGGTCGTTGAGGATGGGCAACGTGTCTTTGTATCCGCCGTTGGACGAAGCGTCGAGACTGGTGTAATCGGACCCGTTGACCGAGTAAAGATACCAATCCAATGCCGCGCGATCGCGCTTTGCATAAACGGCGGTATAGCCCTTGGAGTAACTTTCGGAAAACTTGAGATATGCCGTTTGCTTGCGGATATTTTCATACGAAAGACAATCGCCGGTATTGCCGGGTTCGTAAACGGTTTCGCCGTCGACAACGGACTCGACGACGCCGCTGTACGGCTCGTCGTAAGCGAGATAGTAGTCCGCGTCGCTCTCGATCATATCGTACACGACGCCTTTTGCGGCAAGCCGCGTCACCAGAGTTTCGTTGAAGCGAAGCGCCGACCCGAAGGCTTCGCCGCTGTAAGTTACGGTCAGAGCTTCTTCGGCATTGTCAAAATACGGATCGATCATTGTCACGCGGCGCGGCAACCACCATCCGTCGATCAGCCCTTTTTCGTACAGGCTGTAAAGATAATCGGTCACGCCGTTTGCCAGCGTTACGCTGGCGCCGTTTGCGATCAGGCGGATTTCCATCGGACGAAGGGCGTTGTCCGATCCCGTAATCGGCGACGCTTGCATCAGACGGATCCACTGCGCGCAAAATACCTCGATCAGGCTGTACTGCGGAATCCCCGCCGTCACTTCGTTCCCCTGCCCGCCGATATAACTTTGATGTTCCGCCGAAACGATTTTTGCCGTCAGGTCGGAAGCGAGGTCGTCGGCAAACGCTTCGTAATGAAACACGCCGACGTTATATCCCATATTGATCCAATAATATTCCAACCGATGGTTGATGTCGGCAGAATTATAATCCAAGCCGCCGTCCTCGGTATCGGTACGGGTAACGTAATTTTCTTCGTCCAGCAGCAAAGTCTCCCGCATCGAAGCGTAAGAGTATCCGTTCAAAAGAATCATTACGGGCTTTTTGGGCTGAAATTCCGTTGCGTTGCCGTTTTGGTCCAACCATTCGATCGTCAGGGCGTAGTCGGGTAGCCCGGACGGCTTTTGGTACGCCAACAAATGCGTCAGTTCGTTTTCCTGCGGGGGCGTGTCCTTATCTTTGCATGCCGTCAATACCAACGCGCCCGCCGTCACCAGCATCGCCAGCACCGCAACCGTCGCAATCGCTCTCAGAATGTTCCGTTTCATAAGCACCTTGCCGCGCATCGGAACTGTTCCGTATGCGCATATACACATAATTACTTATTATATTATATCGTCCTCCGACGCCAAAGTCAAACATTTCTCCTCCGACGCCTTGCGCCGCGCGCGCGTTTATGCTATAATATTTGAAATTCAGGAGGTACTATGGCAGATCACCTGTTGCAACCGGGTTTTGCACTCAACGAAGAAGGGTTTCCGACGACGCCGGGCTATGCCTTTACGCCCGTTCTGACCGACGCTCCCCTACGCGCCCGGACTTCTCCTTTGCGCTACAAAGAATGGGATTTCTATCAGATCACCAACCCGCGTTATACCTTGCAGGTCACCCTCGGGCATGTTTCGTATGCCGGCGCAATCGATGTCGTTTTGTTCGACTACAACGGGCTTCGCCGTCGTCTGACGCTTCCGATGATTCTTCCCTTCCGCAAACTCGGACTCGCCCCCAAAGCCGACGCAGAGGGCACCGTCTCCTATCGGGACGATCGCTACGCCATTTCCGTTACGACCGAGCCTTGCCGCCGCCTCATCGAAGCCGATATCCTTCATAGCCGATACGGCGCTTGCCGCCTTCGTCTCCAACTCAACTATCGCCCCGACGACCAAGGAATCCTCGTTCTGACGCCCTTCCGTCAACCCCGCTGTTTTTATCACAATTACAAACAGAATTGTATGACCGTCTCGGGATTTCTTGCCCTCGGCGACGGCTTCCGTGCCGATTTCGATCCCTCCGACTCCTTTGCCGTCCTCGACTGGGGCAGAGGCGTTCTCCCTTTCCGCCATCGTTGGTGGTGGTCCAACGGCTCTTGCAGGCTTCCCGACGGGTCTTTGTTCGGATTCAATTTCGGCGTATTCGGCGACAACTCTTTCGCAACCGAAAACGCTCTCTTTTATCAAGGCAAAGCCTCAAAACTCGGCAACGTCGCTTATACGCGCGGCGCCCGTTTCGATCAACCTTTCCGCTTCCGCGACGACGCGGATCGCATCGATTTGACCATGACGCCGTTTTTTGACAATCATACTTCCATCAAAGCCCTCGTCGTTTCCAACGAATGCCATCAGGTGTTCGGTCGCTTCGACGGCTTTGTAACCCTCGACGACGGCAAACGTCTGAACGTGTGCGATATGATCGGATTTTGCGAGGAGGCACGCAACCAATGGTAACCGACGGAGCTTCCCTGGTCGTCCGTACTCTTCGCGCCATCGGCGTCGATACCGTGTTCGGCTATATCGGCAACAGCATATTGCCCGTTTTCGACCGTCTGATCGGCTCGGGCATCCGCCTCGTCACTCCGATGTCGGAGACGGGCGCCGCCCATGCCGCAGACGGCTATGCACGCGCAGGCGGCAAACTCGGCGTTGTTCTTGCAACCTCGGGTCCCGGTGCAACCAATCTGCTGACGGGGATTGCCACCGCCTATATGGATTCCGTCCCCCTTCTCGCCGTCACCGCAAACGTCGCCCGCAGCAAATTGGGCAAAGACGCCTTTCAGGAAGTCGATATCTCGGGCATCGTAACGCCCGTGACCAAATATACCCGCATCGTATCCTCGGCGGACGAAATCGAAGCCGAACTCAAAAAAGGAGCCGCCATCGCATGCAGCGGGCGCAAAGGTCCCGTCCTGATCGACATTCCCTGCGACTTACTGCTCCAAGCGGCGATATACCGCGATTTGCCCCTGCCCGATTACCCCGTGCGCGAAGACCGCACCCAACTCGAACGGGCGGCGGATCTGATTGCAAAATCGCAACGTCCGGTGATCCTCGCGGGAGGCGGCGCCGTCGGCGCGTCACAAGCCGTCCACGCACTCGCCGCCAAGCTTTCGGCACCGATCTTTACGACCATGCGCGCCGTGGGGCTGACGGTCTCTCCTTATTTGGTCGGCATGATCGGAAGTTCGGCACCCGCGGCAAACAACCGTCTGTATCGGAAATCCGATCTCGTGATCGCGCTCGGGACGCGCTTCTCGGACAAAATGCATGCCCGCCCCGCCCCGAAGCAACGTTATGTTCACATCGACCTCGATCCCGCAGAACTCGACAAAATCGTACCGGCGGCGGCAAAACTCCGCATGACGGTTGCAGACGGAATCGAAGCCCTGCTTCCCCTCTGTCCCCGTCGGGAAGCGCCCCTTCCCCTCCGCCCCGTCCGATCGTCAAAAAAGCCTCTCGACCGACTTGCCGCGGCGGTTGCCGCCTCGCTCGGCGACGACGCCCTAATCGCAACCGACGTCGGATGCCATCAGGTTGCGCTCCTCAACGCCCTGCCCCCGCATGTCGGAGCCGAACGGATCGTCACCAGCGCGGGACTCGGCACGATGGGATTCGGATTGCCCGCCTCTTTGGGCGCTCACCTTGCAACGGGCAAGCCCGTCGTGTTGTTCAGCGGCGACGGATCGTTTAATATGAGTTTCAACGAGCTTCCCGCTCTTTTGCGTTACAACGTTCCGATTGCGATCGTGATCGCCAACAATCACTCCCTGCAAATGATCGAGCGGATTCAGCAAAAGCAATGTAACGGCAGGACGATCGCCGTCGAAACGCCCCCGATCGCCTACGAAAAACTGGCAAAAGCCTTAGGATATCGCGGGATACGATGCAGCGTCCGAACCGCCCCCGCAGCGATACGGGACGCCCTGAACTCCAAAACCCCGACAATTATCAACGTTACGGTGAGGTAACAGCTATGGATAAACATTACTTATCGATTCTTGTAGAAAACCGCGCAGGCGTTTTGTCACGCATTTCGGGTCTGATTGCAAGAAGAGGCTTCAACATCGACAGTCTGACGGTATGCGCGACCGAAAACGACGATTACTCGCGGATGACGATTGCGCTGACGGCGGACGAACGGACGCTGACGCAGATCAAAAACCAACTGAGCAAACAGGTTGAAGTCGTCCGCATCATCGAGCTGACGGCGGAAGACAGCGTTCTGCGCGAACTTTTAATCGTCAAAATCCGTTCCAACGCCAAACTGATTCCCGAAATCACCGATATCACGACGATTTTCAAAGCAAAAACCATCGACATCAGCGACGCCTCGATGACGTTGGAACTGACGGGGCGGGGCGCGAAACTGGACAGCTTCCTGCGACTGCTTGCCCCGTACGGAATCCTCGAAATGGCAAGAAGCGGCGCAAGCGCGTTGCAGCGCGGCGAAGAGTGCCTCGGAGAACAAAAATGATCGAATTATTGGACACAACCTGTCGGGACGGGCAACAGCACGCCGAAATCTCCTTTTCCTCTCTCGACAAATACCACATTCTAATGCAGCTGGACCGACTGGGTCTTGCGTTTGTCGAACTGGGCGCGCCCGGCTTCAATCTGAAAGATCGCGAACTGATGACAAAACCGCTGTCGACGACCGTGACCCGCCCCTGCGCATTCGGTGCGACGCGGCGCAAAGACACCGCCCCCGAACAAGACGAAGCCTTCCGCACCTTGATTGACTGCCCCGTATACGACGTGGTTCTGGTCGGGAAATCGAGTATCGCCCACGTCCGCGAAGTTCTGAAAACAACGGCGGAAGAGAATCTCAAGATGATCGCGTCGTCCGTACGGTATGCCGTACAAAAAGGCAAACGCGTCATCTTTGACGCCGAGCATTTTTTTGACGGGTATCGCCTCGATCCCGACTACGCCGTGGCAACGCTTGCCGCCGCCCGCGAAAACGGTGCCCGACGGCTCGTATTGTGCGACACCAACGGCGGTGCTTTCCCCGAAACCGTCAAATCGGTTACCAAAGAAGTAAAAAACAGATTCCCGGATGCTGTCATCGGCGTCCATTGCCACAACGACAACGGGCTTGCGCTTGCCAATACCCTTGCGGCAATCGAAGGAGGGGCGACCCATGTACAAGGCACCCTTCTGGGCTTTGGGGAGCGTTGCGGCAACTTAAATCTTTCCACGCTGATCCCCCTGCTGACCCTGGGGATGGGCATCGAACTCACGCCCGAAGTCCGTCTCGGCGAGCTGACGCCCATCGCACGCGGCATTGCCGAGATCGCCAACGTCAACCTGCCCGACAACATGCCTTACGTCGGTCGCGCGGCATTTGCCCATAAGGCGGGGATGCACGCCGACGGCGTTTTGAAAGATCGTCAGACCTTCGAGTTTATCGATCCTGCCCTTGTCGGCAATGCAAGGCGGCTTTTGTTAAGCGATGCGGCGGGAAAGCACCTCTTGCTCAACAAACTGCAACCCTATTTCCCCACGCTTACCAAAGACGATCCCGCCCTTGACAGCGTTGCAGCCGCACTGAAGGAGCGCGAAAGCAACGGATACTCTTACGAAGGGGCAGAGGCAAGTTTTGTCCTGCTTGCCAACCGTATTCTTCACGGAAAAAACGCCCCTTACGACGTCGTCAATTACAGTCTGCACGACAATTCGGAAGAAGGCGAAGCATCTGCGCAAGTTTCGGTCCGTGTGGGCAGCGCAATCAAAACCGCAACGGCGCGCGGGTTGGGCCCCGTACACGCTTTGGATATCACGCTTCGGAAATGTCTGGTGTCGTTTTACCCCTTCCTGAACGCTTGCAATCTGATCGACTACAAAGTCCGCGTCGTCAATCCTTCCAGCGCGACGGGCGCCGTGGTTCGCGTTCTGATCACCTCAAGCGACGGTAAGCACATCTGGCAAACCGTCGGGGTATCGCCCGACATTATCCGCGCCAGCTTTGACGCATTGACCGAAAGCTACGACTATGCCCTGACGATGCTGACGAACGAACGCTGAAGCAAAACACACCCAAATCCCTCTAAAATATCCACATCCCGATCAAAGGTGTCTTGCCGATCACGGACAGCGTATAGCCTTTGATCCAAGGCAACACCCTTGCTTCGGGATTGTTTTGCCGTAAGGCTTCTGTCAACGGAATGCCGTAGGCTTTTGCCGCGGCTTCTTTCATGGTCCAAGCTTTGAAAAACGCTTCTTCCGACACGATCGGCACCCCGAAAAAGCGGCGGGACAACCCTTCAAAATCCAACGGGCGATGCCGCTCGAGATCGATCCCCACCGTTCCCGTTCCGATCGCCGCCGCAATATAGTCGCCCGAATGGGTGAGCGAAACGCCGAGTCCGCTTGCAACGGGTCTTCCTCTCTTTTTTGAAATTGCAGGGGGCGTTCCGCCGAAAAGAGCGGCGTATTCTTCCGCCGCCCGTTTCAAAAAATCTTCGCTCGTCATCGATCGACGCGCAAGTACAATCAACATATTCCGCCGTTTACCCGCCCGTACAACACATTGAGATAGCGCAAAAACTCTACGTCAACGTCTTCCAACGTACCGAGCGTTGCGCGGAACTCCCAGTTGCCTTCGGCAACGCCCGGGATATTCAGCCTGGTATCGCCGCCGTATGCGCAAAGGTCTTGCAAAGGGAAAATGACGGTATCGGCAACACTCGACAACAACGTCCGCCAGATCGATTTGACGGCGGTCGCGTTTCTGCCGCCCGTCCCCCAGTCGTTTCCGGCAAAGTCGATATAGCGCAACACTTCGGCGCGTGTCTCGGGATTGAGTTCGTACAACCATCCGAGCGTCGTCGTATTGTCATGCGTCGCGCTGTAGGCTACGGTGTTGCGGATATAGTTGTAGGGAAGATGGGGATTCTCCTTGAATCCGTCGAAAGCAAACTGGAATACCCGCATGCCCGGGAATCCCGTATCGGCAAGATATTGCACCACGCCGTCGTCTATGATTCCGAGATCTTCCGCGACAATCCGCGGGTTCGGGACGACCTTTCGGACTTCCTTCCACAGCTTCATCTGCGGACCCTCTTCCCAAGCGCCTTCTTTTGCCGTTGCGGCGCCTGCCGGGACCGCCCAATAGCGATGCAGTCCGCGAAAATGATCGATGCGGAGAATATCGTATAAATCGAGATTATGGACGATGCGACGGACAAACCAACCGAATCCGTCCTTTTCCATCCGCTTATAGTCGTAAAGAGGATTGCCCCAAAGCTGCCCGTCTTCGGCAAAGTAATCGGGCGGAACGCCCGCCACCTTGGTCGGACGGAGATTCTTGTCCAACAAGAACAATTCGGGATGCGCCCAAACGTCGACGCTGTCCTCTGCAACATAGATGGGAAGGTCGCCGAACACTTCGACCCCGTTTTCGTTGGCATATCGTTTCAATGCGCGCCACTGCTTGAAAAACACCATCTGTTCGAAACGGTAGAATTCGATCAGATCGGCATATTGCTTCCGATACGCTTTGAGCGTGGCGGGATCCCGGAGTCTTAATTTTTCGGGCCAGTGCATCCATCCGCCTTCGCCTTCCGTTTCTTTAAGCGCCATATAAACGGCGTAATCCTCCAACCAATCGGCATTTTGCGCGGCAAACGATTGCAGCTCGGCGCGGTCGTCGTCGTTCAAACGGGAAAACGCCAGTTTCAGTCCCTCTTTTTTTGCCCACTTCGCGTGTGCGTAATTGACGCGATACGGCGTCCCGTTGTATTTCAGCGCCGCAAGCTCTGCCTGCGAAATCCAACGCTCGGGGAAAGCGGTCAGATCGACAAACAAATAATTCCCGCCGAAGGTGCTGACGCCGCTGTAAGGCGAATTGCCCATCCCGATCGTCGTGATCGGCAGAATCTGCCAAACACTGCATGCCGTCGAACGCAAAAAGTCGATAAAATGCAATGCCCCTTTGCCGAAATCACCGATGCCGTATTCACCCGTCAACGCGCTGACCGGCAACAAAATTCCCGATTTTCTCATCGTTTGTTCTCCTTAAAAAACCGATACGGATACCGAAACCTCGGTGTTGCCAGTACTTCTCCCAAGATCAGCGCCCTTCTCGCATCGGCGGGCGAAATGCCTGCCGATGTCGGCTCGGGCAACGTGGGATCGGCACTGACAACGCGGACGTCATAGTGCTCCTTGCACCCTTCGTCCCCTGCCTTGACGCCGCTTTGCAATGCGACTTTTTCGACGCGTTCGGCGTTGGTTTCGGCAGGATGGGTATGCGCTTGTTTATGAATCAATTTCATTATTTTTTATCCCCGTCGGGCTTGGTCACCGTAGGTTGATCGGGGCTGAAAGACTTACGCATATCGGTATCCGCCTGAATGTTGAGCATATTGTAGTAGTCCATTACGCCGATTCTGCCGCTCTTGAGCGCTTCGGCAAGTGCCTTGGGGACTTCGGCTTCGGCGGCAACGACCATCGCGCGCATTTCCTGCGTTTTTGCCTTCATTTCCTGTTCTTGCGCAACGGCAAGGGCGCGGCGTTCTTCTGCCGTCGCCTGGGCAATCCGCTTGTCGGCTTCCGCCTGATCCATCTGCAGCTGAGCGCCGATGTTTCTGCCGACGTCGACGTCTGCGATATCGATCGACAGGATTTCAAACGCGGTTCCCGAATCCAACCCTTTGGTCAAAACGGTCTTGGAAATCGAATCGGGATTCTCCAACACCTGCTTATGCGTTGCGGCAGAACCGATCGTCGTAACAATCCCTTCTCCGACGCGGGCAATAATCGTCTCCTCCCCTGCGCCGCCGATCAGTCGGGCGATATTGGCGCGTACCGTAACCATCGCTTTGGAGCGCAGTTCGATTCCGTCTTTTGCGATTGCCGAAATCATCGGCGTCGAAATTACTTTGGGATTGACCGAAACTTTGACGGCATTGAGAACGTCGCGGCCTGCAAGGTCGATCGCCATTGCCGTCTGAATGGACAGTTCGATATTGGCGCTGTGTGCCGAAATCAAAGCGTTGACGACTTTGATCACGTCGCCTTTTGCCATGTAATGGGTTTCGAGGGTGGCGATATCGACTTCCAACCCCGCCTTCTTGCCGGTAATATAGGCTTCGACGATCATTGCGACTTTGACTTTACGAAGCCGCATTCCGACCAGCCGCGCCATCGAAACGGGAGCACCCGAAACCAATGCGCGGAACCAGATGTTGATCGGAACCAAGATTAAAAACAAAATAAACGCTACAATCGCGATCACTACCAAAGCGATCCACCACATAATACACTCCTCCAAAAATTAATAATAGAAACAGGCTTATTCGGCCCGAATTACCGTAATTTTGCTTCCCTCGACCGAAACGACGCGGACAGCCTCGCCGTTTTTAATGAAAAACCCCTCGGTTACGACGTCATACAGAACGGCGTCGATCTCGACTTTGCCGACGGGGCGAAGATCGGTGCGTGCAACGCCGACGGCACCGACCAGTGCGGAATAGTCGGCAGTCCCGTCGGAATGCCCGAACGCAACCGCGGTACTGCTTTCGATCAAAGGAGAACGGTTGAGCCATCCTTTTTTTGCCGTCACGGCAAGAATCAGGAAGGCAATAACAATAAAAATCACATAGAAAAGCAACAGCAAAAACACCTGTGCAAAGACGTTACCGTCGCCCACGATGGCGCGCAAAACGATGCCGACAACGGCAAGGATGCCGCCCAACACTCCGAAGATCCCGAATCCGGGCTGAAAAATTTCGATGATAATAAAGACCAGTCCGACGATCAGGCAAATCCCCGCAGGAATGGTCATTCCGCGGAACAATATCAGAAATTCGTTGACAAAACTCATAGTTACCTTGTCGAAGGGTTGCCCCTCCGCACACTCCGCTATCAATCTTTATATGGTTATTATAATATACTCCGCTTCGCTTGTAAATACCCAACCGCACCGCAAATAAAAAAGCCGACCGCTACCGCGATCGGCTTATCTTGTACGGAGTTGTCAGCGAACAGCGGCAAATCCCAACTCCAACGCCTTAAGGTTGGCGGGAATGACTTTGGGTTTACGGGCAAACTTGTCTTCGATCACTTTTGCGGCAAGCTCCTTGCTTACGATCCCGCTCTTGGCAAGATAGGCACCCAAAACTACGATATTTGCGGTTTTGGCATTGCCTGCTTCGAGTGCGAGCGCGCCTGCGTCGATGTAGATGACGTCAACGTCGTTCCGTTCGACGTGATCGGGGATCAAGGAGCGGTTGACAATGACCGTTCCGCCCGGACGAACCTTATCGACAAACTTATAGAGGCTGGGTTTATTCATGGCGATCAGGCAGTCGGGAGCCGAAATGATCGGGCTTGCGACTTGTTGATCGGATACGACAACGCTGCAGTTGCTGGTGCCGCCCCGCATTTCGGGTCCGTAACTCGGAAGCCACGTGACTTCTTTGCCGTCGGCAATCGCGGCATACGCCACAAATTGACCGAGACTCAACACACCCTGTCCGCCGAATCCTGCTACGATAATTTTCTCTTCCATTATTCAATCTCCTTAAAAACACCCAGCGGGAAAATCTTGGTCATTTCGGATTTCAGAAATTCCGTCGCCTGCACCGGCGTCATACCCCAGTTGGTGGGGCAAGTCGACAGCAGCTCGACCATGCTGAATCCTTTGCCTTCTTTTTGATTGCGAAACGCTTTTTGAATCGCCTGTTTTGCCTTGCGGACATTGGCGGGATCACACAAAGCGCACCGTGCAATGTAGCTCGGACCGTCCAAAGTCGCAAGCATTTCCGCCATGCGAATGGGGTTGCCGTTTGCCGCAACCGTACGTCCGAGGGGGGAGGTCGTCGTCTTTTGTCCGACCAGCGTCGTCGGAGCCATCTGACCACCCGTCATCCCGTAAATCGCGTTGTTGATGAAAATAACGGTAATGTTTTCGCCGCGCGCCGCCGCATGAATGATTTCCGCCGCACCGATGCTGGCAAGGTCGCCGTCGCCCTGATACGAAAAGACCGTTCTGTCCGGATTGCAACGTTTGATTCCCGTTGCGACCGCGGGCGCTCTGCCGTGCGCCGCTTCCTGCATATCGCAGTTGAAAAATTTATACGCAAATACCGCGCAGCCGACGGGAGCAATCCCGATAATATTGCCCTTTTCACCCATTTCGTCCAGCACTTCCGCAACCAGACGGCAGGCAATGCCGTGGGTACAACCCGGGCAAAAACTGAAGGGAGTATCGGTCAGCAGTTCGGTTTTTTTGAATACGGTTGCCATCTTATTTGCCCTCCTTGATTACCGCTACGATGTCGTCGGGCGTCATGACGTTTCCGCCCGTTCTGCCGAAAAACGAAACCGGTTTGGCGCCGTTTACGGCGAGTCTGACGTCTTCGATCATCTGCCCCATACTGAGTTCGATCGTGACAAAACGCTTGACCGACTCTTTTGCCGCCAACGCCGCAATCTGCTTTTCGGGGAAGGGATACAGCGTAACGGGACGGAACAGCCCTGCTTTAATACCCATTTCGCGCAACGTGTGAACCGCACTTTTCGAGATCCGCGCGACCGTACCGTAAGCGACCAGAACGACTTCGGCATCGTCGCACATATATGCTTCGTATTTCAGCTCTTTTTCGGCAAGCTCGGCGTAACGGGCAAAGAGTCTGTGATTGATCTCTTCCAAAACGTCGGGTTCGATATACAGAGAGTTGATGATCCGTCTGTTTGCGCCGAAGCCCGTGCCGTCGGTCGCCCATTCTTTTTTGGGGAAGGTGGCGGGATCTTTGAATTCGGGAATTTCTACCGCTTCCATGATCTGTCCGAGCATTCCGTCCCCGAGAATCATAACGGGCATACGGTACTGATCGGCTTTGTCAAACGCGTCGTAAATCAGATCAACGGCTTCCTGAACGGTTCCGGGTCCGTAAACCAACATATGATAATCGCCGTGGCCACCCCCTTTGACCGCCTGGAAATAGTCGGACTGAGCAGGTTGAATCCCGCCGAGACCGGGGCCGCCGCGCACCATATTGACGATTACACAGGGAAGTTCGGCACCGCAGATATAGCTGATGCCTTCCTGCTTTAAGCTGATGCCGGGCGAAGAGCTGGACGTCATCGCACGCGCGCCGCTTCCCGCCGCGCCGTAAACCATGTTGATCGCCGCAACTTCGGACTCGGACTGAATAAATACGCCTCCGACTTCGGGCAGACGTTTGCTGAGATACTCGGGAATTTCGTTTTGCGGCGTAATGGGATATCCGAAAAACGCGCGGCAACCGCCGCGGATGGCAGCTTCTGCAATCGCTTCGTTGCCTTTCATCAATTTTTTCATACCGACCTCCTTAGCGTTCGACTTCGATGCAGACGTCCGGGCACATCATTGCGCACATGGCGCAACCGATGCACAGCTCGGGATGGGCGGGGTACGCGACAAAATACCCGGCTTTGTTGGACTCGGTCGAAATCTCGATAACTTTTTTGGGACAGGCGTTGACGCACAACGCGCAACCTTTGCAGCCTTCTTTGTTGACGGTAATGCTTGCCAAAGTAGTGCTCTCCTTTACTGTCTTTAATTATCTATATATATTATACCTTTCCGACAAAAACTGCAAGCGATCGATCGCGGTTTTTCAAACGATGGATCGGCGATTTACGATTTTTTCGCCTTATCCCGTCCGCTATCTTTTGTCCGATATTGATCTACTCCGGATTATCCTTTCGCAAAAAAAATAAGAGGGTAAAAAATTTATATCATATTTTGTAGCTATAGCTACTATAATATGCTGAAATGCGCATATCATCAACAGAGGATGACCTCGCGCACGTTCGCCCGATGACAAGCCATCGCGCGGGGATCACAAAAAAAAGCGTCCCGTGCGGGACGCTTTTTGGATGCTTGCAATCAGATTAGCGACGATAGTTTTTGAGGATCTCGCTGCCGGAGAGAAGACGGCTCTTGGCTTCGGCAACATAGGGATTCTCTTTGGGAGCGGCGACCACGGGCTTCGGCGCTTTTTTGACAGCGGGCTTGGTTGCAGGTGCGGCATAGCCTTCGCGGAGCGCGGAGGTCGGAACCGCAATAAATCCCGTATACGCATAGCTGTACTTGGTTTCGGCAACGTTGATTTCGTAAACATCGATGCCTTTGCCTTTGAGCAGATTGATGACGGGGAGGATGTCGCCTTCGCCGACAATCAGACCGACTGCGTCGATGCTGTGAGCAGCCGCGATATCGGCAGCGTCGATCACCTGACGGCAATCCAGCTTATTGCGGCGGCGCGATGCGCTGGGCAAAGAAGTTTCGTAGCCGTTTGCCGAAATGTACTCGTTGAAATCGCGGTTTCTTTTGGCAACGTAGCTGTAGAACTTACAGGTCACGACTTCGAACTTTGCTTCGAGATTTTGGACGATTTTCTTGAAGCCGGCGCAAGTCACTCTGAGGCTTGCGATATCGGCAAGGATGATCATTTTGGGTTTGTTCATTGATTTCCTCCGTTCTTATAATTTATGGATTGAATCAGTAAAATACGCCTTGTTTTTTACTGTTTTCATTATATCACGGCTTTTTCCATAAATCAAGCCGCAAAATTGTTTTTTTCAAAAAATTTTGCGGCTTGCTTATTTTCGGAATCCCGAACCTCGATTTTGCGTTACGATTTGCGACGATATTTTGCGCGTTTTGTACGCCGTTTCGGATTCGGATTTGATTGTCCGGAGCATCCCTTTTGGGATACCCCGAATCTTACTTTCAGCGATTACGCTTTGGTGTAAACGCTGACCTGCTTGTCGTTTCTGCCCTTGCGCTCGAAGCGTACCACGCCGTCGATCAACGCAAACAAAGTATCGTCTTTGCCGATCCCTACGTTGTTGCCGGGATGGAATTTGGTCCCTCTTTGTCTGACCAAAATGTTGCCGGCTTTGACAAACTGTCCGTCCGCTCTCTTGGGACCCAGGCGTTTTGCCGCACTGTCACGTCCGTTACGGGAGCTACCGACACCTTTTTTGTGGGCGAATAATTGAATTTTAATAAGCATTGTCTACTTCCTCCAATTTTACATAGCGGGGATATTGCTTTGCGATCGAGCGTACCGTTACGCGCACCGTCTCGAGAATTGCCTTGACGTCGACGCGCTTAGCGTCCTGTCCGCCGATCTCGTATCGCAGATACCCCTCTCCCTCTTTGGTTTTTACCTCGACTTTTGCGACTTCGCAAAGTCCTGCCAGTCCGCTCTGGACAGCGACCGATACTGCAGCGCAGACAACGTCCTTGCCACTCCTTGCGTATCCGGCATGTCCCTTGCTTTCGACCGACTCGATTGCGCCGTCGCGGGTAAAAACGGTTACGGTGGTCATCAGCCTACGATTTCGAGAATTTTGATCTCGGTGTACGGCTGTCTGTGTCCTTGTCTTTTACGAACGTTCTTTTTGGCTTTGTAAGTAAAAATGTCGATCTTGGGTCCGCGTCCGCTGAACACGACTTCTGCCGTTGCGTAAGCATCTTTGACCGCGTCGCCGGCTTTGACAACGCCGTTATCGCTGACAAACAACACGGGCAATTTGACTTTTGCGCCCACTTCTTCGCTCAGCAATTCGACTTTAAGAACCGAACCGGTTTCGACTTTGTACTGTTTTCCGCCTGTCAAAACAATTGCGTACATTTGCATTACCTCCCTTTAGGACTCGCCATCGAGGCGGCGCGGAACGCGCTCTTCGTGCCTTTTTTGTGCGGCTTTTAATAGATTATCATAGACTGCGGTATTTTGCAAGGATTTTTATACTGTTTCCTGCAAATTCGACGTCATATCGCACTTACGTCGACGCGATGGCGCTGAAGTCGGATTCTGAATCTTCCGCCGTCGACATTGAAGCGATACAGCGAGGACGGTTCGGCAGCGGCAAATACCGGCGTGCGAACCGCAAGCGTCAATGCGCCCGAAGCGTACAGCAAAAATTCCGCCCCCTCTTCGCAGGCGGCAAACTGCCGCACGACAAAGGGTGCTCCGATCCCTTCGAAAACGTGTTTTCCGTCTACGCTGAGTACCGTTTTGTCTTGGTCTTTGACAACCGAAAAATTGCGACCGAACAACTTGACGTTGACCAAGCGATGATCGCCCTGTTCCAAAGTGCCGAAGCGGACGGCAGGGCGAAGATCGGAGCGGAAGTATTCGACATCCAACAAGGACAGCATCCCGATTAAGCCGAAAAGGTTACCCGACAATGCGTCTTTGGGTTTCAATTGTTCTCCTTTTGCGTTTTTGTTCAGCGATGACGGAACGGCATCGTATTTTTTGCGATACGCTTTCGCCGTCCTACCGACGGCAAGAGCGAGTTCGTTTGCAAGATCCCCCGCTCCCGCGCGAACCAACCCGAGCCAGACCAAAAAATCGAGATAGGCGGACGTTTCACCCTTTCCGCTTCCTCCGAGATGCGCCGCGCCGACTCCGACAAGGGGATTTTTGCCGTAGCCGGGATGCCGTCGATCTGCCGTTGCGACCGGGCAATCCCCCCAAAACCGTTCGGGGTCGGCAAGATTGGAAATGACCGCATCCAACACATCGTTGTCGTTGATCGCGCCGGTCACCAGCGGCACAAACGAAGCGGCGCCTGCAACCCCGCAAGGATTGCCCTCTTCGTCCCGATCGCGATACATTCCCGTCGTTTCGTCATAGAATGCCCGATGAAACAGCTCTGCAAAATCCGCATAAGCCTTCCGGTATTCGACGGCGGCGTCCCCGTCGCTTAAAATACGGGCAGCGCGCCATAGCAGATCAAATCGCAGAAGTTTCAGTGCGTTTTCGCCGACATAGGCATTACCCGCGCGCCTTACAAGCGTGCGATCGGGCAAAAAAGCCGCCTTCCATTGCCGATAGCACCTGAAAAGCAGTGCGCGGTCGCGGGTACGGCAAAAATAAATCCATGCCGCAAGAACACCGACGTGCGGCTCGGTGCAGTACGCTTCGGTCTGATCGGCGGAAGGCAAACCCGCAAGCGCGGCGATCAAGGCGCTCCACGCCATTGTGTAAGGATTTCTGGTATTTTGTTTCGGTTCTTCCGTCCATTCCGTATTCCGACGCAACGGATCATAATGCCCGTGACTTGCAATGCGGGATATGATTTGCGGCGCCTCTTCGGCAAACGGACCGCTTCCTGCCGTTTTTTCGGCGGAATAGCGCAATTCCGCATCGCTGACGCCGCGTAACAGTTCCTCTTTGGTCGGAACTTCGCCGCGATCGCCCAGTCCGACAAACAATAACACGCGGGAGTTCTCCGCAAACAACGTGCTTTCCATCGAACATCCGCCCGTCGCTTCATCCGACTTCAGCGTCCCTTCTCCGTAAAAGCAGGCGGTCATCGTTTCGACGCGTCCTTCTCCCTTCTCGAACAATACCTCGTAGCGATTGCGTATGACTACGTCGGTTTCGGCAAGCGACATCTGACCTTGAATAACGGCGCGTTCGGCGGCGCGGCCGAAAACGGTCTGCCCGCGGACGGAAAATTCGGCATCCTTCGGCGCGACGGGATAGACACGCAACCGCACCGACATCTTACGCAACGAGCTGACCGATATTACGAACGCCGTCGCGTCGTATCGCGCCATACTGACCGTCAGATCGCCATGGCACAGATAGCGGAACCGACCGGTGGGATCGACGGCAAAAAAGTGCAGACCTTCCTCCGCCATTTCGTCGGAACTAAGCCAACGTCCCCCTTTTTGACAGGAAAAGTCCACGCCCCAAACTGTACCGAGCGGACCCTCGACCAAAGCTCCGTTGGGCTTTCCGCGTTCCATCCCGAGTCCGACAAACCCGCGTTCGGGATAACAAGATGCATCGATCGGATCCCCGTTTGGCTGTTCTTCGTGAAATTCTTTGAAATACGGCGGACGCCCTTCGAATCCGTACTCACGATTGATATATCTCATATTGTTTCCTCCCGCACTAACGCGTCGAGATAGTCGTCAAACGTAATTTTACACCCGCTTTCCTCCACATACTGCTTGTCCCGCGCAATATCGACCGCTTCCACGGATTTATGAAGGAACGTCCCTATGGCGTCGGCAAACCGATCGGCGCGCAACGTTTCTTTGCCCGTAGCAAGTTGGGCATAAAAACAATCCTTCGCCCGCTCGAGTTCTCCGACCAATGCGGCAGCCGGGCGCAAAGATCGCTCGCCTTTTTTGTTTTTGTGTTCGACCGTCAGTGCGCTCCGACAGTATTCCGTCAAGCCCTTGAACTCTTCTTCCGTAAGCGAAACGTCAAACCGATAACGGGCAGATACCGCTTTCCCCGCAAGATTCGGCGCTTTCTCCGTCATCCAGACGCGGTCAAAAATCAGTCCGGGCGGGGCGACGCGATTGCACTGTGCGCAGAAGTCCGCAACGTTGGGATGCTCGACGGCAATGGTAAAGTACTCTGCTTCGCCCCGTATCCCGAGCGGAAGCGGAACCGAAAATTTAAGCAAGGGATGGGGGTTGAATCCCTGCGAATACAGGGGCTGAATCCCGGCGCGTTTGATGGTACGATTGACCGCGCGCTGCAGATCGATGTGCGAAATATAGACTGCCTGACGGCATTTTTGAAATTTAACGGTCAGAAACATCGTTTTGCACCTTACATGCGGCATAACGGTTGGCACCGCATCCTTTGCATCCGAATTTGCAGCTCTCTCCTTTTTCGCCGCAGAGTGCGCGCCGCCATTCACTCAGCAAAAAGGATTTTTTGACGCCGAAATCGATAAAGTCCCACGCAAACACCTTGTCTTCCGCCTGCGCCGCAGTATAACGGAAGGGATCGATGCCGCAGTCGGCAAATGCCTGCATCCACAAATCGTAGCGGAAATGCTCGTTCCAGCCGTCGAAGCGACACCCCGAACGATATGCCCGAACCACGACGTCGGCGAGGGAGCGGTCTCCGCGCGCAAAAACCCCTTCGAGCATCGAAGCGGTCTCTTCATGCCAATTATAATTGACGCCTTTGACCGATCGAAGGGCGGCGCGGACGATCGAAACGCGGCGTTTCATCTCTTCGACGCCGATCTGCTCCGCCCACTGGAAGGGGGTAAGCGGTTTGGGGACGAACATCGAAGTGGAAACCGTAATCGTCAGATCGCGTTTTCCCGTAACTTCGATATAAATCTTGCGAATCTTAGCGGCAAGCGCGGCGATTCCGAGCAGGTCCTCATCCCGCTCGGTGGGGAGTCCGATCATAAAATACAATTTGACGGCGCGATACCCCTGCCCGAAAGCCAGTCGCATGGTGTGATCGACGTCTTCTTCGGTGATATTTTTGTTGATGACGTCGCGCAGACGTTGCGTTCCCGCCTCGGGCGCAAACGTCAGCGAACCGCGTCGGGAGTCCCCCGTCAATTCCTCGCTGTAGCTGTCCAACCGAAGGGAAGGAAGCTGAAGTTTGACTTTTTCGCGTTCTGCAAGGGGGTGCAAATGGCGGAGCAATCCGCAAATATCGGGATAATCTCCGCTTGACAAACTGCTGATTCCCAGTTCGTCCGCACCCGTCGAAGCGATCAGCTCTTTGGCGTAGGTCAGAATCCGCTCCTGTGAGCGAACACGCACGGGACGGTAAAAGAAGCAAGCCTGACAGAACCTACACGCGGCATAGCATCCCCGATAGAGCTCGACGACGGGACGGTCGTGCGTCACTTCGATATTGGGGACGAGAGGCGCGGTGGGAAAAGGCGCGGCGTCGAGATTTTTGACCACGGCTTTTTTGACGGGCGTAATGCAGATCCCGTTTTCCGTTTCGGTCAAAGACGGAGCATAGATCCCGTCGATTTTTTGACATTCTTCGAGGATTTTACGGCGGTTTCCTTTGTGCTTTGCGACGATCTTGGCAACGGCAAGATTGACTTCTTCCCCGTCTCCGATGCAGATCAGATCGAAAAACGGCGCAAACGGCTCCGGGTTTGCCGTACAGGGTCCGCCCGCAAACAAAATAGGATCGTCCTCGCTACGCTCGGCAGGAAAAAAGGGAATCCCCGCAAGATCGAGCATATACAAAACGTTGGTCAGAGCAAGTTCGTACTGAATACTGAACCCCAACAAGTCGAAATCCTTGAGGGGTCGACGCGTTTCCAGCGAAAACAGCGGGATGCCTTGCTCGCTGAGCGCCTTGCCCATATCGACCCACGGCGTAAAACAACGCTCGCAGACAACGTCGGGATCGCGGTTGAGAATATCATAAAGGATTTTGATGCCGAGATTGGACATCCCCACTTCGTACAGGTCGGGAAACGCAAGACAAAACGACACCTTGTGCGGCTTGGTACAGTCGGGTTGGTTGTACTCTCCCCCGACATACCGTGCGGGCTTCTCGACCGACAACAGAATCCGATCGATCGCGTTCATAAACAGAGGGCAACGGCGCCAAGCAGCCCTGCGTCGTTCATAAGTTCGGCTTTGAGTACCTTAACATAGGGATTTCGTTTCCCGCCGTAGCTGAACCGTGTCACGCGGCTTTGCAATTTGCGGATGAAATACTCCCCTTCGTTGCTGACGCCGCCCCCGATGAGCAAAGCTTCGGGACGGAAAATGTTGACCAGATTGATCAAGCCTTCGGCAACGTATTTGACATAGCGGTTGACGACGGCAAGCCCTGCCGCATCCCCGGCACGGGCGGCAAGAAACGCCGTTCTGCCGCTGACTTTTCCTTCCTCTTCGGCAAAGCGATGCATCAGGCTGTCGGGATGACGCTCCATGGCGCGCTTGGTCTGCCGAATCAAAGCGGTTGCCGAAGCATAAGCTTCCCAGCATCCTCTTCTGCCGCAGGTACAACGCTCGCCGTCGACGCGAATGCTCATGTGTCCGCCTTCGCCGCCCGCGCCTCCTTTGCCGCTGAGAATTTTCCCTTCACGGATGATTCCGGTACCGACGCCCGTCCCCAAAGTAACAAACACGATATTGTTCATCCCTTTTCCGCTGCCGAATTTGACTTCGCCGAGCGCCGCGCAGTTTGCGTCATTGCCGATTTTCACGGGCAAGCCGATTTGCTTTTGAATGGCTTCGACGATGGGGACGTTTTCGAAATCGATGTTGTTGCTGTAGACGATCGTCCCTTTGTCGGGATCGATCGTACCGGGAATCCCGATGCCGATGCCGCCGAGTTCTCCGAGGGCAATCCCGAATTCATCCGCCAACGAACGGATCAGACCGACAATGTCCCCGACAATGACGTCATAATGTGCGTGCGGTTGGGTTACGACCGACCGCTTGAGATAAATCGTACCCTTTTCGTCGACGATACCGCCTTTGATGCTCATTCCGCCGATGTCGATGCCGATATAATACATAATCCGATTTCTCCTTGATCCTTAATATATTGCTAAACCGTGGTATAAATCCAGCTGAATTTTCCTTCTGCAACGTAGCTTCCGTGCGCGGGCAAAAAGAAGGTGTCGCCCTTTTGCGCCGGTTGTCCCGCAATGCTCCCGCTCCCTTCCGCAACCGTAAGAGAGGCAAAGCTGTCGGTCGTCGTCAGCGTTGCGGCACCGTCGAGTACCCATTCGCTGACGGAAAAATAGGCGCAATCGGCAAGCAGTCGAACGTCGGCGTCTCCGATGCGGACAACGGGGTGCGACACGGGGCGCGCTTCGCTTTTGCGATAGTCTGCGACTGCGATTGCCTTTTCGACGTGCAACGGGCGCAGATTGCCCGAAGCATCCCGTCGGGCATAGTCGTATACGCGATAGGTCAGATTGCTGTTTTCCTGCACTTCGATGACGGTTACGCCGCCGAGAATGGCGTGCAACGTCCCTGCCTCTACAAAAAAGCAATCCCCTTTGCGGACGGGAACGCGATTCAGAAGGTCGGTAACCGTATTGTCGTCGATTGCTTTGCGAAACTCTTCGGGCGTTACGTCGCGGGAAAATCCGTAATAAATCGCGGCACCCTCTTCGGCGTCGGCAATATACCACATTTCGGTCTTGCCGAGCTGTCCTTCTTCACGCAATGCGTAAGCGTCGGAAGGATGCACCTGCACGGACAAATCGCTTGCCGCATCGATCAGTTTGATCAAAACCGGAAACATCGGTGCGCGAAAGGCGCGGTTTCCGAACAGTTCGGGACGGGTGCGGTACAAGGTAAGCAGCGAAGTCCCTTTCTCTTCCCCTTCCGCGACAACGCTTTCCGCCCCTTCGTACGCCGAAAACTCCCAGCTTTCGGCAACGGTAGGCGTAACGGCATGTTTGTTCCATTCCGATTTCAGCTTTTTGCCGCCCCAGATATATTCGCGCAGGACGGGCGACATTTTGTAAACCTGCATCTTGTCACCTCGGATCGATAATATATTTATCATACCAAAATTCCCCTTTTCCGTCAATCCCGAACGCTGAAAAGTCACCCGTTTTAATACCTGAACAGAGAAAATTCCTGCATGAAACCTCCGCCGATCTTGACACCGAAGCATGCCGCGTTTATAATAATTTCACGGAAACGGAGGAAGTCATGAAATATCGTCGCTTACATGTTTTGATCGTCGTATTGGCAACCGTCGCCGTCATCGGCGTCTGTCTCTCTGCCGCGTTGACCCGTCTTTTCCCGACCGGGCAACCCGACCGATCCCAAATCCGATACGAAGAATGGATGAATGCGATCGCGGACGAAGCAAAGCTGAAAGAGATCGCCATCCCTGCTTCGCACAATACAGGTTCGATCGACTGTACGCTGGGAACTACCTCGATCCCGCTCCGCTGGCTTGATTGTCAGCAGGATACCGTGTACGACCAGTTGCGTTACGGCGTACGACTTCTTGATTTGCGCACGGGTTACGACCCCAAAAGCGATATCGTGTATTGCGTGCACGGAACGGGATTCGGCATTCCGCTGGAAGACGCCCTTCGCGATCTCAAGCGTTTTGACGAAACCTATCCCGGGCAATTCTATTTTGTGTCGATCAGCGTTTACGGCGTCGTACAGGGGGCGCCTGCCGAATCGATGCGCGATCTGATCGGGCGATACCTCCCCGCCGAACGCGTTTTCCCCGCCGATACCGATTTGACGGATATGACAATCGGCGCAATGCGGGCAACGGGAAAAACCTTTGTTCTGCGCACCGACCCGTCCTGGGGGATCGAAAACAGCACCTACCGCATGCACGACACCTGGACCGGCGCCGCCAATTCGGGCAGAACCGACGACAATACGGCATTATTCCTCCACCTGGAGCAGGAACTCCGCTCGGCATCCGACAGCGAATTGCTTTTGCTGTCCTTCAATCGCGGCAGCGGTGATTCGCTCGCCAAAGAACTCCCTCTCGACTTTATGCTGGCAGACCGCGCCGCATTTTTGGAACTGATCGATCAGATCGAAAGCAATCGGCAATTTTTATCGCGCGCAAACTTCTTCAACTTCGATTATACCACCTACGACTGGGTTCAATGCGCAAGCGTTATCGGATTGAATCTCGCCAAAAATCTCGTCCGACCCGAATTCCGTACGGCATTTTCCGCTACAATCGAACAGCGCCTTGCCGAATCCGACTGATGGCAATCCCCGCCGTTCACCAAAAAAAGGACTCTTCGGAGTCCTTTTTTGATGCGTGATTGCGGCGCCTTTTATTACGATATTTTATTGTTCGCGCTCACGATTGATCATATCTTTGACTTTCATCAGCCGAATGGTATTGGCGCGTTCGTTTTCGCCGAGCTTCATCGTGATGTACTTGATTGTCTCTTGCAGTTCGGGAATCATAACATATTCCAGTGCATTGACGCGGCGACGGTTTTTTTCGATCTCGTCGGCGAGCATATTGCAGGTTTTTTCCACTTCGGCAAGCCTGACGAGTTTGACCAAAAGCTCACTGAGATTGGCAATCGAGGCGTCCAGTTCCGAACTGACGCTTGCAAACGAATACGGGTACAGATCGGTGCTTTCCCCCTCTTCGATGGCAATCGTCGGAACCGAAATGCTCATGATGTTTTTGACCGAAGACTGCAGGCGCACGGTACGCGAAGGCATCGCGACTGCCTCTTCGATGATTTCGGTGCTGTTGACCGCACTTGCAAGCAAAAACGAGCGGAGCGACGACGTCACTTCTCCTTCGATCTCCTCGCGCAGACGGCGGTTCTCTTTGATATAAATCATAAACTGACGAATCGTCTCGTCCGATTTATCCTTGAGAAGTTTGTGCCCTCTGACTGCGGTTTTCAGGCGGTTTTTTAGTTTTCCGAGCTCCATGCGGGTCGGATTGACGTTCAATCTTGCCATAGCGGTTATTTCTTGTCAAAAAACTCTTCGAGATAGGCGTCGCGGATACGTTTCAATTCGTTCCGGGGCAGAATCCGCAGGAGATCCCAGCCGAGATCCAGCGTTTCGACGATGGAGCGATTGGTCGTATAGCCTTGGCTGACGTAAATTTTTTCAAACTCTTCGGCAAACCGCGCAAACTTCAGATCGACTTCGGTCAACGCCGCTTCGCCGAGAATCGCGCTGAGCTCTTTTGCTTCTTTCCCGCGTGCATAAGCGGCAAACAGCTGGTTCATCGTATCGGCGTGATCTTTACGGGTTTTGGTCGCGCCGATTCCTTTGTCTTTCAGGCGGGACAGCGACGGCAAAACGTCGATGGGCGGATTGATGCCCTTCTTGTACAGCTCACGCGACAAGATAATTTGCCCTTCGGTGATATAGCCCGTCAGGTCGGGGATGGGGTGGGTTTTGTCGTCCTCGGGCATCGTCAGAATGGGAATCTGCGTGATAGATCCCTCTTTGCCGCGAATGCGCCCCGCCCGTTCGTAAATCGTGGCAAGGTCGGTGTACAGATAACCGGGATAACCGCGGCGTCCGGGAACTTCCTTACGCGCTGCCGAAACTTCGCGCAACGCCTCGGCGTAATTGGTGATATCGGTGATAATAACCAAAACGTGCATGCCCTTTTCAAACGCGAGATACTCGGCCGCCGTCAAAGCCATACGCGGCGTCGCGATACGCTCGATCGCGGGATCGTTGGCAAGGTTCATGAAGAGAACGGCACGGTCGATCGCACCCGTCTTGCGGAAGTCCGAAATAAAATAATCGGCTTCTTCAAACGTAATTCCGACGGCGGCAAAGACAACGGCGAATTTGCTGTCGCTGTTGAGCACCTTTGCCTGTCTTGCAATCTGCGCCGCAAGTTGGGCGTGCGGAAGTCCCGATGCCGAAAACACCGGCAGTTTTTGTCCGCGCACCAAGGTATTAAGCCCGTCGATGGCGCTGACGCCCGTCTCGATAAATTCGTCGGGATAATCGCGCGCAACGGGATTGATGGGCTGACCGTTGATGTTCATCCGCTTGTCGGGGATGATCGGCGCGCCGTTGTCGACCGGGCGTCCCATTCCGTCAAAAACTCTGCCGAGCATATCTTCGGATACGGCAAGCTCGATGCTTTTGCCGAGGAAGCGCGCTTTGGACGTTGCGATTTTGATTCCGGCAGAACCTTCAAACAGCTGTACCAACGCGCGGTCGCCGTTGACTTCGAGAACTTTGCCGTGACGGACGTCCCCGTCTTCCTGATGAATTTCGACCAGCTCGTCATACTTGACGCCGGCAACGCCTTCGACCAACATCAGCGGTCCGACGATTTCTTTGATCGATTTGTATTCTTTTAACATAGTGCCTCCTACCCGATCAGCGCCGCGATTTCGGCTTTCATTTCCTGTTCGATCTCTTTGAATTTTTCCCGCACGTCGGCTTCTTCGACGTATTTGCTGCGACCGATTTTTTCTTTGACGTCAAGGGCTAAGATGTCTTCGACGTCAACGTTCTTTTCGAGCGCGGACAATCCGAGATCGTAGTTGGTCAAAATCAATTTCAGCATCCCGAATTGCTTGGGAAGGGATGCATAAGTATCGATTTCGTGAAACGCGTTTTGGTGCAGATAGTCCTCGCGGAGGGACTTGGCGCAGTCCATGGTCAGACGGTCTTTTGCGCCCAACGCGTCCATACCGACAAGACGGACGATTTCGTTGAGCTGTGCTTCTTCTTGCAGAATGCTCATGGCTCTTTGGCGCAGTACGTTCCACTCCGCCCCGATATGCTCTTCGTACCATTCGCCGAGACGGTCGCTATAGAGGCTGTAACTGGTCAACCAGTCGATTGCGGGGAAGTGGCGTTTGTAAGCAAGCGCCGAGCTCAGCCCCCAGAACACTTTGACAATGCGAAGCGTCGCTTGGCTGACAGGTTCGGAAATATCGCCGCCCGGAGGGCTGACCGCGCCGATCGCGCTGACCGATCCGATCAAACCCTTGCTGCCGAGCACCTGAACGATTCCGGCGCGCTCATAAAATTCGGCAAGACGGGAAGAGAGATATGCGGGATACCCTTCTTCACCGGGCATTTCTTCGAGTCGACCGCTCATTTCGCGCAAAGCTTCCGCCCAACGGGAAGTACTGTCTGCCATGATGGCGACGTTATAGCCCATATCACGGAAGTATTCGGCAATCGTGATGCCGGTGTAAATGCTTGCTTCCCGCGCCGCAACGGGCATATCGGAAGTATTGGCGATCAGAACGGTACGCTTCATCAACGGTTCACCCGACTTGGGGTCTTTGAGTTCGGGGAACTCGTTGAGAACGTCGGTCATTTCGTTGCCGCGCTCGCCGCATCCGACATAAACGATGATGTCCGCGTCTGCCCATTTGGCAAGCTGATGCTGAACAACGGTTTTGCCCGAACCGAACGGACCGGGTACGGAAGCGACACCCCCTTTCGTAATGGGGAAGAAGGTATCGATTACGCGTTGACCCGTCACCATCGGGATATTGGGAGGGAGTTTTTCGGCATAAGGACGCCCTTTGCGGACGGGGCATTTCTGCAGCATGGTCAGCGGTTTATAGGTGCCGTCGGCAAGCTCGATCTCGCAGATTTTGTCGTCGACGGTAAATTCGCCGCTTTTGATCAGCGCGATTTTGCCTTCAACGCCGGCGGGAACCATGATTTTGTGGCGGATCAGAACGTTTTCCTGTACAAATCCGATCTCATCGCCCGCGCTGACGACGTCGCCTTTGCGTACGGTGGCGACAAATTCCCATTTTTTGGAATGGTCCAGCGCACTGACTTCGACGCCGCGTGCGATACGATCGCCCGATTGACTGCGCAGCGCCATCAAAGGCCGCTGAATCCCGTCGTAAATCCCTTCGATCAAACCGGGTCCCAATTCGACCGAAAGAGGCATTTCGGTGCTGACGACTTCGTCGCCGGGGCCGATCCCCGCGGTTTCTTCGTAAACCTGAATCGACGCCTTATCGCCGCGCAACTCGATGATTTCGCCGATCAGACGGTCTTTGCCGACCCGAACGACGTCATACATCTTGCTTTCGCCCATTCCGCCCGCAACGATCAGAGGACCGGAAACTTTGATGATTTTTCCCATTGAAAACTCCTTTTGCGGCAAAGCCGCTGAACCTATTTGTTGTTGAACAGAATGTCCGAGCCGATTGCCTTTTCGACATCCTTCGAGATCCCTTTCAGCCCGAATCCCGTGGTGCCTTGCGCCCCGGGGATGGGGATGACGGCAGGATACGGCCGCGCTTTGTAGCGGGCAAGGATTTCGGGAATGGTTTCGGCGATATCTTCGGTAATGAAGATGACGGAATACTCCCGCGCAAGTTTTTTGAGACGCGCTTCGGCGTCAAACACCGTCTTTGCGTCGAACACGTCGACGCCGAGGGCTTTGAACGCCAGAACGCTGTCTTTATCGCCGATGACGGCAATCCTGTTATTCGGCATAAACGGACCTCAGTCTTTTTTTGATTTCGGCGCGTTGTACCCCGTTTTTGATGCAAACGAGGACAATGCGGAGCACTTTGATTTCGGTTTGTTTGGCGATATAATATCCCATCACGGGCGCGACCGAAAAGATATCGTGGCGCTCTTTGCGGAAAATATCGAGGAGATAATTGTCGCGCGCGGTGTCAAACCCTTCCAATCCGCTTTCGAGATAACGCTCGTAAAGCCCCTTGTAATCTTTGCCGCGCAACAACTCCGGAAGTTTTGCCTCCGCGTCGGCAAACGCACCCTTGAATTCGGACTCCGCAATATCGCCGCCTTCGACGAAATTGGAGGCAAAAAATGCATAGCTTCCGCCGATTTTCGCCGTTCGCAGGAAGGACGCGATGTTGAGAGAATCGACCAGAACGGTAAAGTAACGTTTGACTTCGGGCGCGATGCGCGGAGCCGACAAACGCTCTTTGATGTCGAGATACATTGCCCGATCCAGTAAGGTATCGATCAGACGGGGACTTTTTTGGGTGACGAAGGCTTTTTTGATCGCGCGAACCGCTTCGTCGATGAAGGGATTGATGCGAACTTCTTCGGCGGCAAGTTTCTCTTTGAGTTCGGCAACGGGAATCAAACCGCCTTCGAGCAGCATATCGGCGGGATCGGAATCCTGATATTTTGCTTTCAGCAGCGCCTTGACGTTGTGATAGTCGGCTTTTAAGAAAAAGCACTCGAATCCTACCCCTTCGGGCGCGGTTTCTGAGATAAATTTGACGAGAATGCTTTCCTCCGCCTTCAAAATCTTCTCAAACCGATACGGATCGTCCAAGATCATACCGCCGCCGCAACCCGCTTCGACCAGAATCCGGACGGCGTCTTCGACGCGGGTGCAATCGAGCATCCGATTCAGACGCTCGGAGCTGAACAATCCCTCTTCTTTGGCCTTGACGACGGCATTGGCGAACAACAGATCTTCTCTCATCACCGTTCTCCAAACAGTTTTTCGGCGACCTCGGCTTCGATCTCCTCGCGCAACGCCTGCAGCTCGACGTCGAAGGAAAGATTTTTTTCCATATTACCCGACGCGATGACGACGCCCCCGCTGATCGGCACATACTCCGAAGCACGGGTCAAGCGGATCTTGCGTTTTTTGCCGAGTTCTTCGACAAATTTTTTGGTGATCGTACGCGCGTCGCGTTCGGCAACGTACACGACGTCGCCGTCCTCGGCACACGAAAGCATCCCTTCGATCAGCTCGAGATATTTGGGACGAGGTAAAGCGAGGATCTGATCCAACGCCTCTTTGAACGTACGGTCCAGAATCTCCTTTTTGGCACGCAACAGAACTTTTTTGACTTCGAGATTGGCTACGCTGATGCGCCGCTTGACAATATCGTCACGGAGCGCAAACGTTTCGGCGACGTTTTTTTGGCGATATTCGGCAATCTCCCGTTCGGTTTCGGCAAGAAGCTCCCGAGCTTTGGCGTTGCCTTCTTCCAGCGTGGAATTGGCATTTTTACGCGCGTCGTCCAGGATCCTCGAAACGATGGTTTTGGACATAATCAGACCTCTTGTGGCTTATGCGTAGGTGGGGAGAAAGACTGCCAGGAAGGACGCGATGAAGCCAAGCAAAGCGTAAGTTTCGACCATGGCGGTAAGCAGAATCGCTTTGACGTTTTCTTCGGGTTTTTTGGCAACGAGCGCGATACCGGAAGCGGCAACGGCGCCCTGATGGATCCCCGAGATCAGACCGGCGATGGCGATGGGGAGGCATGCGCCGAGAATCATCGCTCCGCTTGCGGTCGTGAGAGCAAGCGCTCCGCCGAAGATATTGATTTTGATCAGAACGATAAAGCCGACGATGAAGCCGTAAATACCTTGGGTACCGGGAAGGAGCTGCAGGATCAGGCACTTCACGAATTTATCGGGATCTTCCGAGATGACGCCGGCGGCGGCGCGACCCGCTTTCCCGACGCCGATGGCGCTGCCGCTACCGGCAAGACCGACTGCAAGACCTGCTCCGATGAGAGCCAAAGCCGTACCGAGAGACATAATTGTTACCTCCAAAGTTGAATTGACTTGATGTATTATTTCGCGCTGTCAGCGGAAACTTTTTTTGCAGGAGCAAGTTCGAGGCTGTCCTTTAAGTAGACAAACCGCGTCTTGCTGCCGAGGGGAGCAAAGATTCTGCCGCCCTCGGTGTGGAATTTGCCGAAGAATTCGACATATTGCAATCTGCTGTTATGCACATATACGCCAAGGGTATTGATGCCGAAGTTGAAGATATGACCGCCGACCCATACGATGACTGCGGCGATATAGCCGACGGGTCCGAGCATATCGATGAGGATATAGCCGATCTTATTGATGGCAAGTCCGATGACGCCGGTCGTCAGTCCCAGTCCGAAAAGACGGGCATAAGAGAGGATATCGCTGAAGATATTGATGGAGCCGTAAAGGTTGCCGAAAATGCCGCCGACCATTTTGAACACGTTTTTCTTGCCGAGGCACCCGCCGACGACGAGCATAACGACGCCGATTGCGGCAATGACAAGCCCGACGGTCTGCAAAACCTTGACCGAAAACACCATCCCCGCCGCGACCAGCAAGCCGCCCACGAAGATCGTCACCCAAGAAAGATCGTTGAAAATACCGTCAAGCAAAGAGGTTCTGCGTTTGTTGAGGAAGCTGAGGAAATACCCGACGCCCATATGAACGACGCCGAGCGCAAGTGCAAGCCCGAACATAACCAGGGTCTGCTGTCCGTCGAGGGGATCGATCTGGCGGATTTTGAGCAGGAAACTGCCGACGGCGGACTGCTGAAGGATTTCGGCTTCGACGCCGAACCAACCGCCGAAAATTGCGCCCCAAAAGATGGTGGAAATTCCGCAGATGCCGAACATCCAGATCATGGTTGCCGAATTTTTGACGGGTTTTTTGATGGCAAGATACAAAAAGCACGCGATGGTCATCAAAATCCCGTAGCCCGCGTCGCCCAGCATAAATCCGAAAAAGACAAAATAGAACAGTGCGACAAAGGGGTTGGGATCGAGATCGCCGTACTTGGGATACCCGTACAATTTGGTAATGCCGTCGCCGAAAGGCGCGACAAATTTGCTGTTTTTAAGATAGGTCGGTACGGCGTCGCCCTCTTCGGGGTCGGAAACCGTAACGATTGCCGTAGGCGCGACTTCCTTGACCGCATTGACGGTCAATTCTGCTTGCGGCGCGGGGACCCAGCCTTGGAGATAAAAGGCTTTGCCGGTCTCGGCGGTATCGGCGGCAACGTCGGACTTGGCAAGTTCGAGGTTATAAAATTCGTATAACAACTTAAACCGATAATTATATTCCGCAGCTTTGCCCACTTCGCGGTAAACGGATTTGCGCGCTTCTTCCAGCGTCGCAATGTCCTCTGCCAGTTCGGCAAGCATTTCGGTCGGTTTTTTGGCGTAATCGTAGGGACACTTGGCAAAATCCGCCGCCGTCAATGCTTCGCCGACGCGCGCGGCGTCGTCAAGATATGCGGCGACAAATACCAAAGTGCTTTTTTCGTTGGGATAAAACTCAAAATATACGTCCTCGCCGAGGGCGGCACGCAGTTCTTCCGTTTTTTCGGGCGAAATCAACCCCGCCGTAATCAGGGTATGCGCCGTGCTTTTCAGCTCCGAAAACTTAAGATCCAACGCAACGTAGTCTTTCAGCTGTGCCGAAAGGTTGAGTTTGCGGCTTCGTTCGCTTTTGATATCGACCAGCTTGGAGTTCAGCTCCTCGAGATGCTCGATGACGGCAAACAACTCGTACTCGTCGCGCACGATTTCGCTCAGCTCGTCATAGTCGATCAGTACGTTCTCGCGTTTGAGATCGGACTTGAAGGACGCTTGCTCCTTTTTGTCGATTTTTTTGCCCTCTTTTGCCGCATGCTTACGCTCGAGTTTGTTTTCGAGCGCGACTTCGGTCGCCGCATCCTTGATAAACTGAAACGCAAACGTCAATCGGTTCAGTTTACGTTCGATCTCCTCGCGATGCTTGCCGACGCCGTGATATGCGGTGTTTTCGGGCAGGTCGCTTTTTACCGTCTCGACCGTTCCGAGACGGGTCAGCCGTTTTAATATTTTGCTCCGGTCTTTGCGGTGGGCGACCAGAGCGATTTTTTGCATATTAACGCTCGACATATCTTGCCCTGAATGCCTCCGCAATCGCTTTTGCCTGCTTTGCGGTTTCGGTGTTGCGGATGAGTTCTTCCCCCGCTTTTTGCCCGATCTCGAGAATTTCGCGATAGCGTTCTTCCCCTTCCTGCTCCGCCGAGGCAATGATTTTTTTGCGCTCCTCTTTGACCGACTCTTTGGCGGCGGCAATCATTGCCGTACGCTCGGCTTCGGCGTTGAGATTGACTTCGCGCGCTTCTGCCAGCGCGTCTTTGACGATTTGCTCCGCCTCCGCTTCGGCGGCGACGATTTCGTTGACGATCTCTTGTATCACTTGCCTGCCTCCCGCGCCTCGATCGCGGCAATCTTGTCGATGCGCGTCTGATGACGCCCTCCCTGAAATTGGGAAGTCAAATAAATCTTAACCAATTTGTATGCGGTATCGGCGTCGGTAATTCTGCCGCCGATCGCCATGATGTTGGCGTTGTTGTGTTCGCGGCACATTTGAGCCTGAAACGCGTCCGTGACGTGCGCACAGCGGATGCCTTTGACCTTGTTGGCGGCGATGGAAATTCCGATGCCCGTGCCGCACATCAGAATTCCGAGATCGGCTTCGCCCGCGACGACGGCGTCGGCAACCTTGACGGCGTAATCGGGATAATCGACGGACTCGGCAGTAAACGCACCGTAATCGCAGGATTCGTGTCCGCAATCCGCAATGGCTCTGTTCACGGCGTTTTTCAGGACAATCCCGCCGTGGTCGCAACCGATGGCAATTTTCATAACGACCTCCTCGGAACTTCGACAAAGGATCTGCGCCCGTCGAAAAGATATTTATACTATTATACACGAAGCAAGGAGTGCAATCAAGTATTTCGGAAAAAAATGGCAAAAACCCTTTGATCTCTTTCTTTAAGAAAGGACGACGCCCCCCGTCGATTTGGACAAACGGTTTTGCAAGGAGTAGAATTCTCTGCGATCGGAAAAATCCTCCAGCAGAAGCAGATCGGCTGTTTTTTCGGCGTTGCGCATTGCCGAAAAGACATTGCGCATGCAATCGGCGGGCGTATTGCCGAGATCGATCACGGGCAAATCTCCGCACGCGCGGACAAACGGCGTCGATCCGATGATGACGACGCGCGCGCCTTCTTCCATACGACGGCGCGCTTCGCGGGCGGCAACCTCGGGCGAACGGGCGGCCTGACAGGCGCAGGTCGGGGCATAATGACGATACTTCATTCCGGGCGCCTCGGCAATCAGAACCTTCCCCTTGAAATCGACGACTTTGCCGAGATATACCGACAGCATCTCCGCCGTGATTGCGCCGGGACGCAGAACGACGGGAACTTCCTTACTGAGATCGAGGACGGTGCTTTCGATCCCGATATCCGAGCATCCCCCGTCGAGAATCAGCGGAATTCTGCCGTCCATATCTTCCAGAACGTGACGGGCTTCGGTCGGACTGATCCTGCCCGACACGTTGGCGCTCGGCGCCGCGACCGGACACCCTGCCGCACGAATCAACGCCCTTGCAATCGGGTGGTTTGGGATTCTGATTCCGACCGTTCGGAGCCCTCCCGTCGTGGTTTCGGGAAGATCCTCTCGCTTAGGCAATATCAAAGTCAAGGGACCGGGACTGAATACTTCCATCAAGGCGACGGCGGTTTCGGGGACCGATGCCGCAACCTTTCCGATGTCGGCGGGATCGGCAATATGTACGATCAAAGGGTTGTCTTGCGGGCGGCCTTTTGCTTCAAAAATTTTGGCGACGGCGCGGGCATTGAAGGCGTCTGCGCCCAGTCCGTAGACCGTTTCGGTCGGAAAAGCAACAACCTCTCCGTTCCGCAACAGTTCCGCCCCGTATCCGATCTGTTCGATGCCGCCTACAATCGTCTTCATCAGCTCAACCTGTAAATAACGCCCCGTCCGTTTTCGACGGTGATAACGTGCGTTTTCATAAAGACGCCGTCTTGCAGGAAGGTTTCGACCACCGACAGCACTTCGCAACGTTCGGGGATCAGTTGCGTGCCGTCATTGGCATAAAGCCCGTAGCCTTTGTCCTTGATCAATGTCGTATAAACGCCGTTGCGCAGAGAATATACGTTCTGTAATTCGGTTGCGGCGCCGTTCTTGCCGATCCGATAGAAGGTACGGAGGGGCAGCGTTTTGTCGGGATCTTCGGGATCTTCGACCATATCGAGCTTGGAGCCCGTCGCATAATCTCCGACAAAGATCGTCAGCTCGTAATATTCGAACGGAACGGCAATCGAGTCGGTTTCCAGATTAAACGCCCCTGCCATCTGCGTATAATTGTTAAGATTATATTCGTAAGCGATCATCATCCCCGAATGAATGGCAACGGGGTCGTAGCCGACTTTGGACTCCAACGCGCGAACGACGACTTCGTTGTCCTGCATGTCGTAATAGGACGCATTGCGCGCGGGAATGGCAAACTCGGGGTCGGCGCTCATATAACCTTTTCCGTCGACATATACCAAGGGCATGGCAAGCGATTCGATCAGTTTGGCGTTCGCGTCGCGATTGTACATGGCAAACGAAACGTCCCAGACGATTTCGTCTTCGATATAATAGTAATAATAGTAATAAACGATCGAATACTCTCCTTTGGCAACGGAGGAGGTGGGAACAACGGGCTGCGCGTAAAGGGGACGCGCAATGCCGTCTGCCTCTTTGAAGCCTTCGTTGGTATAGGAAGAGTTGAGAGCGTCCGTCATGGTACGGATATAGTTGTCCGTATAAGGATTGGCGACCAGAACGACGCGATCGGTGGTATAGGTTTGTCCGGACAAAATGTTATAACGCACCGAACGGATTTTGAGATAAGTGACGGTATCGGGGTCGTCTTCGTCGGGTTTTGCGATATCGTATCCCGCAAATTCGGAATTGGAGGAATACGTCCCGCTGAGGATAAACCAATGATTGCCGAGATAATACACCGAAGTCGAAACGCCCGAGGACGACAATCCGTCATCGGCATTGAAGGGCGAATACCGATCGGTACGGACAAAACTACCCTTTTCGATTCGATTGAAATCATAAAAGGTTACGGTATTTTTTTGCGCGGTAACGAGATAGGACTGATCGAAGCAATAAAAAGCCGTGCCGTTTGCGACCTCGGGGATATGAGCGACCTTAAGGGGACGTCTGCCGCTGCGATAGTCGTAAACGGTGGCATACCCGGGATCGGTCACTTCGGTTTCGCCGTCGCCGAGCATGACGAAATAGCGATCGTCCAAAAACTGCATCTGCGTAATCAGCGGGGCATAATCGTAACTGAAGCCCCATTCCCAGCCCGAGTCTTCGCCGCGGAATTTGACCAAACCGACCTTGGACTCGAGTTCTGCGCCCTGAATCATAAAGCGCACGACAATGGCGTAATCGCCGAAAATATCCAAAATCCCCGCATAGCGCGGCGCAAGATACACTTCGGTATCGGAACAAAGCCCGTAAACGGTATAAAGCGGTTCGGGATCCTCTTCCTCTTCGTCCGCATCGGGATCGTAGATATGGTAAGCCGTAATAAACACGTCGCTTTCGGCGTCATAAGAAGCAACCTGTACGCCTTCGGGCAGGGTTAAAGAAACTTCGGCTTTCCGATACGGATCCGTCGACGCGAAGTTGTTGAAATAATTCGGAAATTCTCCCGTCTTATCCTTGCACGAACCTAAGGAAACGGCAAGCATCAGCACGAGAAGCAGCAATGCCGCGACAAATTTTTTCATAATCCGATTATAGCACAGCGATGCGGGATTCGTCAACGAACCGCAACGCAATGCCCCTTCTCCCATACGATTCGCGTTTTCATAAATCGCCGCGCCTTTCATATAGTTTAGTATGAAACTTTTTAAGAAACTGATTGCCGCCGCGGCAGGACTTGCCTATATCTTTGTCGTCGGATACTGTTCGGGGATTCTGACCGACACCGCAACCGAATTTTATACCGGGCTGAAGCAAGCCCCCTTTCTGCCGCCCGACGCCGCTTTTCCCATCGTTTGGAGCATTATATACGTCCTGCTCGGCATCCTCGTCGCGGTCGGCGTTTATCGCCCCGAACTCCGCAAGTCCCTCCTTTTGCTCGGAGGGCTGGGCGCACTCAATATTTTGTGGTGTGCGACGTTTTTTGTGTGGCAGTCCCCCCTCGCCGCTCTCGGAATACTTGCAGTACAGCTTGTCGTCGTGCTTGTCCTGACGGGGTTCTACATCCGCAACACGCCGTGGCTCTGGTTGGCGATGATTCCCGTTGCGGCGTGGTACGTTTACGCCTTCCTCCTCAATTACGCCGTCGTCCTGCTCAACTGAAAAACGCCCCCGAAGGGGCGTTTCTTCTTGCAATCACAGTCGGTCAGCGAACTTTCAGAATCACCTTTGCCGGGCATTTCTCGGCACAAAGTCCGCAAGCGGTACACAGATTGTAATCGAACTGCGGCAGATTGTTGACCATCTTGATCGCGCCGACGGGGCAGGCTTTGGCGCACAGCCCGCATCCGATGCACCCGTTTTTACATACGGCGCGCACGTCTTTGCCGCGATCGGTATTGGAACAGGCGACATAGTAAGTCGCGTCTTTCGGAATGCGCTTCATCAGTTTTTTCGGACAGTTGCGGATACAGGCACCGCACTGAATACAATTCTGCTGATTGACGTACGCCACCCCGTCGCGGATTTCGACGGCATGATAGGCGCAGGCATTAACGCAAGTCCCCATGCCCATACAGCCGACGGGGCACGCCTTTCTGCCCCCCGCCAACAATTCGACCGAAGCGCAGTCGCCGTATCCCTGATACGAATACTTGTCGGCGCAGGCGTTGCCGCCATTGCAGGCGCATACGACGATCGTCTCTTCGTCCACTACACCTTCGCCCCCGAGAACGGCAAGGATTTTTTCTTTATTCTCCTTGGACGTAACACTGCAGTCCCCGAGTTTTGCCGTGCCTTCCACAACGGCTTTTGCAAAATCGGCACAACCCGCTTTGCCGCAGGCGCCGCAGTTTGCCCCTGCCAGAAGATCGTTGACGCTCTCGATCCGAGGATCCTCCTTGACGGCAAACTTTTTGGAACAGTAGGCAATCGCAATCCCGAATACGATTGCGATCACGGTAAGAATCAGGACGGGAAACACAATTTCCATACAGCCCTCCTAAAACATCAATCCGCTGAACGCGGCAAATCCCATCGACATCAGAGATGCGGCAATCAGCGTAATCGGAAACCCTTTGAAGGGTTTCGGGATATCCGAAGTTTCCAGTTTTTCGCGAATCCCGGCAAGAATCAGAATGGCAATCGTAAAGCCCACGCCGCTTGCGATCCCGTTGATAAAGGCATACCACACGGTTTGCTCGGCAAGCGAAGTGACGTTCATGATCGCAACGCCCAAAACGGCACAGTTGGTCGTGATCAAAGGAAGATACACGCCCAGCGCGCTGTACAAAGACGGACTGAAGCGTTTGACGACGACCTCGACGATCTGAATCAGCGAAGCAATGACCAGGATGAACACGATGGTCTGCAGATACTGAATGCCGACCTCAACCAACAGAAGGTTCAGCCCGTAAGTGATGACGCTTGCCACCCCCATGACGAAAATAACCGCACAGCCCATGCCGAGGGCGGTTTCGGTTTTTTTGCTGACGCCGAGGAAGGGGCAGATTCCGAGGAACTGCGACAGAATAAAGTTGTTGACAAAAACGGCATTGATGATGATCAGAATGACGTACGGCATTATTGAACCCCTCCTTCCTCATCGGCACGTTCTGCCAATTCGACGGCGGCTTGCATTTCGGGAGAATCTTTTTTCGCCGAAAGAGCGGCGCGACGCGCGGCGCGTTTGCGATCGATTGCGTCAAAAATCTGATTGTAAACAACCATCAGCAATCCGAAGGCGAGGAAGCCCCCCGCGGGCAGAATAAAAATCGTCATGGCGACATCCTGCAATCCGGGGATGGCATAACCGAAGACCGAGCCTGCGCCCAAAAACTCACGGAACAAGCCCATAAACGTCAGCGAAACCGTAAATCCGAGACCGATGCCCAGTCCGTCCATCATCGACGGCAGGACGGGGTTGACCGAAGCAAAGGATTCGGCGCGGGCAAGGACGATACAGTTGACGACGATCAGCGGAATAAACAGCCCTAACGTTTCGTACAAATCGGGCAATGCGTAATTCATCACCATTTCGACAACGGTACTGAAGGTTGCGATGACCAGGATAAAGCACGGGATGCGCACTTTTTGGGGGATAAAGTTGCGCAGAAGGGAGACGATGGCGTTTGCGCCGATCAGAACGAACGTCGTTGCCAGTCCCATCGAAAGCCCGTTGATCGCGCTGGTCGTAACGGCAAGCGTGGGACAGGTGCCGAGTACCAAGCGGAACACGGGATTGTTTTTGACAATGCCCGCAGGAAGCGGAGCAACGATTTCGGAAAGGGAAAGATTGGTGCGTTTTTTAGCCATTATTTACCCTCCAGAAACAAGTAGGCTTTGACCGCGGCTTCCACGGCATAGCGGACGCCCGTCGACGAGCGGGTTGCGCCGGTGACGTAAGCGACGTCGATCCCTGCCGCGCCGCCCGCCGTACCGGATGCGAAATCGAAGTCATCGACGGAATATTTGGTAAACTGCTTAAGATAGCTGTCTTCCAGCAATTTACTGCCGATCCCGGGCGTTTCGCTCGCTTTGTATTTGATCACGTCTTTGATCAGATCGTCTTTGATGATGACGATCAGCTCGATGCCCGAACTGCTGTAGGCTTTGTCGGACTTGGCAATCATAATATAAGCGCCGTCCTCTGCGCGATAGCAGTTGGAAATCGACGTATCGGGACGGTCGACATATCCCGTCCAATCGAAGGTCTGATCGGTCAAAGGGGCGCTGTAAACTTCGCCGATTTTTTCGCGCAGGCGCGCTTCCTCGTCGACAATCGTAAACATATGCACGACGCTGAGAACCAGCGCGGCAAAAAAGGCGATGACGGCGAGGCTGACGACCAGTCGCACGCTTTCATTATCGATTTTCAGTTTCATTTGCTCCCCTCCTTTTTGGCGCGCGCGGGCTTGCGGTATCCGAAAGGACGGGGTACCGTGATTTTATCGAGCAAAGGCGTGAGCATATTCATCAACAGAATGGCGATACTTGCGCCTTCGTTGTAACCGCCGTAGCGCCGAATAATGACCGTCATAAGTCCCGCGCCCGCGGCATAGATTACCGTCCCCCAGAAGGTATCGGGAGAGGACGCGTAGTCGGTCAGCATGTAAAACGCGGCAAACAGCAATCCGCCCGAGAGCAAGGTGGGCAGAACGTACGTCCAACCGCTTTTGTAAAAGATCAGTGCCGAAATCGCAGATGCCGCAAGATAGATCAGCGGAATTTTGAAGTCGATGATCTTCATAACGATCAGATAGATTCCGCCGAGCAAAATGGCAAGGGCGCAGACTTCGCCGATCGAACCGCCGATTCTGCCGAGGAAAAGATCAAGGAGATTGACGTCCGATAACGCAATCCCCTGCAAGCCCGCGTTCTTGATCGCGCCGAGGGGCGTTGCCGTCGTGACGGCATCCACACCGAGTCCGGTCAAAAACGCCTTGCCCCCCAGCGCGGCATAATCGACGGGCGCGATAAACCGCGTCATCGGTCCTGCCCAGGAGAGGAGCAGGAAGACGCGCGCCGTTGCCGCGGGATTGGCAAAGTTTTTGCCCAGCCCGCCGAAGAGCATTTTGACGATCATAATTGCAAAGATCGAGCCGACGACGGGGACATACAGCGGAATCGTCGGGGGAAGATTGAGCCCCAAAATCATGCCCGTCACCACGGCGGACAGATCGGATACGGTCTGCGGTTTTTTGCGGATCAAGTTGAACAGCATTTCGGCAAGCACCGCCGCAATGACCGAAAGCAATACGACCAACAGGCTGTACAGTCCGTACAACACAACGCCCGCCACCAACGGAAACGCAAGCGCGATGATGACGTGCAACATAATCGTCTGCGTCGTCAGCTTGCTCCCGACGTGCGGAGAGGAAGATACGATCAGTTTTCCGCTCATTTTTGACCTCCTGCTTCACGCTCGCGAATCAGTTTTTTGGCAAGCCGCTGCGACTGTACCAAAGGACGTTTGGCGGGACAGACGTAGGCGCAACAACCGCATTCGATACAACTGAGCGGATAGTATTTTTTGGCTTCTTCGATTTTGCCGGCAAGGATCAGGGCGTCCGTCATCATGGGCATCAGCCCGATGGGACAGACTCTCGCGCAACGCGCGCAGTTAATGCACGGCGTCGGTTCGACGGCGCGGATTTCGTCCTCCTGCAACAACAGGAGCGCCGACGTCCCCTTGGCGGTCACGCTGTCCAGCCCTGCCATACCGATGCCCATCATCGGGCCGCCCGATACCGCTTTGCTGTATTCTTTTGCGCCGCCGAGATAGGCGACAACATCGGTCAGCGGCGTCCCGATCCTTACATACAGATTGGCGGGTCGGTTGATTCCTTTCCCCGATACCGTCATATATCTTGCATAACACGGTTTACCGAGGCGAACCGCTTCATAAATCGCATACGCGGTCGAAATATTCAGCACGATATATCCGACGTCGGAGGGAAGCCCGCCGTTGGGCACCTTCTCCCGCGTCAGGGCATAAATCAGCTGTTTTTCGCCCCCTTGGGGATATTTGGTCTTGAGCGCGCAGATTTCGGTATTGGCGGCACGCACCCCCGCCCGCATTGCGGCAATCGCTTCGGGCTTGTTGGATTCGATCCCGATCAGTACTTTGGGCGCGCCTAACGCGATGCGGATCAGCTCGATTCCGTCCAGCACCCCTGCCGTCAGATCGCGCATCATGCGATCGTCGGTCGTAATATACGGCTCACACTCCGATCCGTTGATGATCAACGCCTTGATGGGTGCCCCCGTCTCCAGTTTGACGTGGGTGGGGAAGGTTGCTCCGCCCATCCCGACGATTCCGCAATCCTTGACGCGCTGAATAATTTGCGCGGGCGTCGGATCGGACAACGGCTCCAAAAAGGCGGTTTCGTCTTTGCCGTCCCCGGCGATCACGATATGCTTGATTTTGCGACCTTGGGCATTGACGCGCATTTCAAAGCCTTCGACAACGCCCGATACCGAACTGTGAACGTTGGCACTGACCTTACCGTTCGCCAAGCCGATGAGGGTTCCGACCTTGACGGCGTCCCCCTTCTCGACGGCGGGCGTACAGGGTGCGCCGATGTGTTGCGACAACGGAATATAGACCTTATCCGGTACCGGCAACGTTTCAAACGCCGCATCCCGGGTCAGATCTTTGCATTCCTTGGGGTGAATCCCCTTTCTGAACGTGAATCTCACCGCTCCTCCTTTTGAATCGCCGACTTCTGTCAGTCGACCGAAATAAGATTCTTTCATTATGATATCAAAAAAGACGCCGAAAGTAAATAGTCCCGTCTGTATTTTTCCATAAAAAAGACGCGCACTATGGCGCGTCTTTTGTCATCTTATTCCGATCAGAGTTCGCTGTCGTCGTCGACGGGGTTGTCTTTTTTCTTGTTTTGTTTTTGTTTGTCGACTTTTGCTTTGAGATCGGCGGGAACGTTGCTCTCGACTTTGGGCTTCTTGGCGTATTTGTCGAGTTTCTTCTTGACCTTACGGTAGGTCAGTACGACGATAACCGCAATCAGAATGGCACCGATGACGATCGAGGCAATCAGCAACCAAAGCTGCGTATTCATGCCGCCGCCCTTGCCGTCGTCCTTGTCTTTGTCGCCGTCGCCTTCGCCGTCGGTCGACTCTTTCTTTTCGAATTGATAGGTCTTCATCGTGCTGGCGGCTTTCTGCTCGTCGGTCATTGCGTTGTATTCGGCAACTTTTGCTTCGTATTCGGTCTTGTCGGGCAGTTTGACAACCGAAACGTTGTCGATGGCGACAATGCCGCGGAAGAAATCTTTTTCGTCGTTCTCGTACGTTCCGAGATAGAAGGCGATCTTGTTGGACGAAATCGAGGACTCCTGCTCGTTGTAGAGATAGAAGGTATACTCGACCATTCCGTTCGCGTTCCGAGAATCGGCAATCTCGATCGTCTCCCATTTGGAAGAATCGTCGCCGTGAATGAAACGGAATTCCGCGGTCTTGCCCGAAGGCAGGAATGCGCGTGCATAGAACGTTACCTTATAGTAACTGCCGGCGGCAAGCGAGAAGCCCGACGACATCGTATAAGACTGTCCGTTGGCCTCGACGTTGGTCATCATCAATACGTTTTGTCCGAACGCCCAGTTGCCGCCCAGGAAGTTCTGAAGCGCCGTTGCGTCGACGTCGTCGCCGAGATCGGACAGGAAGGAGGAGTTATCTTTGAGCAATGCAAGATAATCTTCCAGCTTGTCGACGTTGTAGATACCGTACAGCATCGCGGGTCCTTCTTCCGCATCCTCGTCGTAATCGACGCCGTCGGTCACGATCCCGTGCGTATAATCTTTGGCGGCATTGCCTTGTTCGCCGTAGGTATCGCTTGCGGTATAAATATCGAAGGAATCGGTCGTGTAGTCCAACACCTTATAAATATACTGATTCGAGAAGAATTCGGTCTGCTTTCCGTCGGCATTCTTGATGGTGTTGAGGGCAGCCCATTTGTTCTCAAGGGTGAGATCGAAGTCCTCCGCATCCTCCGCGCCGTACGCAAGACGGTTGAATTCGGCTTCGTCGGTCAGCGTCACAAAGCGGATATCGTCAAAGTACACCGTGCCTTTGGACAAACCTTTTTTGATGGTTTCTTTGACTTTGTCGGGATTATCCTCGTCGTACCCATCTTCCCCTTCGGTATACTTGATATCTTCGTCGACGGCATACTTGTTGCCGAGGAACAGTTCGAGCTTGAAGGACGCGCTCGATACGTTGGTTTTGATATAGAAGCGATACTGCTTCCAGTCGCCGCCCGTCGATTGGTTGACATAACCGATATATTCGCCGTCCACGGCGTAATCTTCGCCGTCATAGGTCTTACGGGCAAACACGTTGGAGGTATTGCTGATGGTGATGCTCGCCTTTGCGTCGCCTTCGGTCTTGACCCATACGCTCAGCATATAGTAGCTGTTGGAGCTCAAAGACTTGGACGAGCTCATCGTATAACCGCCGCGCGTATAGAAGTTGGGCGACGATACCATCAACAGATTGTCGCTGGTCGTGCTCTTGTAATAGAAGTCGTCGGTCACGCCCGCGGGCAGCGCGTAGAAATTGTCTTTGTCTGCGATTCCGTCATAATTTTTGTAATTGACGATACCGAAATCGTACTCGAAGGGATTGACCAGGCTCTCGTCGATCGTATTGTCGGGCGTCTCGGGATCGTAATTGTTGGTGACCGAGGAGCTTGCCGACGAAATGACTTCGAGTCCGTCGACGATGCCGAACGCGCGAACGGTAAACTTCCCGCGATAGCTGACGGTGATGGGCCACTCGGTGGCGGGCGCCGTTTCGCCGTCGCCTTCGATCACGGCAAGCAGAACGTTTTCTTTTTTGACGGTTTTATCGGGATCTTCGGGATCGCTGACCTCGATTTCGTCGATAAACACATAATACTTGGTCGCGTGATCGACCTTGGACCATGTCAGTTTGCCGTCTGCGATCTTGAGATTCTTGGGCGTGGCAAGGTTGTTGACGGGAGAAGTTACCGTCCAGCTTGCGGGCACCGCGACGCCGATCAGGTTGCCGTTTGCGTCAAACAACTCTTCGGTATCGTCGGAGAAGTTGGAGCTGTCAAGGTTGGCAAAATATCCGTTGGTCACGGTATTGGACGTGCTGACGTTGCTTGCGATGCTGTGCGAAGCGGTATACGTCCCGGTCTTTGCCGCATTGAACTCGGTATATTTGATTTCTTTAAAGGTAATGGCGGTCAGATACGCGACACCCTTCAGATGGCTTGCCGGCGTAAAGACGTCGCCCGAACCCATCGTGAGCTTAAACGAAAGATCCTTGGCTTCATCGGGCGAACCTTTGATATAGAAAACGACTTCCTGCCATTCGTTTTCGACGTTAAGCTTGCTGAGGCTGGTCAGCGTCGTGTCCCCCGAAAGAAGCGAAATCGTCACGCCGTTGTCCGCGGTCAGCCCTTCGGTGCGGAGCCAGAACGAGAAACGGTAGAAGCCGTTGGCGCGAACCGTGAGCTTGTCTTCGGGCGCCGCGTCTTCGGGAATGACATACGAAAGCGAAGTCGCCGTATATTCCTTATTATAAAGTGCGACAACGTTGAACGGCGTTTTGGCGTCGTTATACATGACGCGGAGGGTATCGGAAGGCGTCAGTCCCGCCAATGCGCCGCCCGCGGCAAACACCGGGCTGTCCGCTCCCGTCTTGGTTCCGTTGACGATGCCGACCGTTGCCGCGGCGGGATCGGTACGTTCGTCCTCAAACTTGAATTGCCAGGTATCGTCGCCTTCGAGCGAAACATAGTCTTCCGCCATCGATTGCATCAGACCGAAGCGTTCGATGTCGCCGTCAACCAACGCCGAAAGCGTGTCATACTCGACGCCTTCCAGCGCGGCGTCGGACACCTCGATCGAAACATTGTCGAACATTGCGCCGCCGACCATGAGATATTCGCTTTCCCATGCGCCTTCGCCGTACCAGAATTCGAGATAGACCTGACGGTCGCTCAATTCGTTACCTTTGATATAGAAGGTCAGTTGTTGCCAGGCACCGATGGCGTCGGTTTTTTGGACCAAGCTGTCCTCTTCGACCGAAACACCCGTCAGTTTGGCATGGGCAAACACGTTGGACGCTCTTCTTTCGTAGTCCTCTTTGAGGGCTTCGTAGTCGGCAAGCTCTTCATCGTATTCTTCCCATTTTTCCCAGATTTTCAGCAACTCGTCGTAGTTGTCGTCCTCGGGATCGGGCTTTGCCGCAGGACGCTCTTCGGTGGGCTTTTCAGGTTCTTCCAAGGCAAATTCGGGGACCCAAACATACGCCCAAACACTGATCTTGTAATACTTGTCTTTTTCGATCAGCAACGTGTTGCGGCTCTTGTAACCCACGCCGCTTGCGACAAAGTCGGGGTGATAGATCAGCAACGCTTCGCTCTCGAGATCGATCGAGTTGTCGCTTGCACGCGCTCCCGTCAGAAGGAAATTGCCTTCGTCGTCAAAGAAATCCTCACGCGGCGGAGCGTTGAAGTCCCCGTTGTTTTTGTCGTGGAAGGTGTCAATCCATTTGCCGTCCTTATCTTTTGTCCAGAATTTGGACATATCGAAGATCCCCGCCGTACTGCTTGCCGAGCTGTAAGACGGAAACTCGGAGCGATCCTCGAGGTCTTCGGTCCCGATCATCTGGGTGTACTTCGCGGTCGAACCGCTTTTGGCGGTATAGTAATTGATGGTGGTGGTGGAGTTATAAGTGCTGGTGAAGGTGTACTGCGACTCGTAACGGAAGTTGGGATCTTCAAACCGAGCGCTTGCGGTCGCAACCTGTCCGTTGGTAACGTTTTCGCCGAGGGCGTCGACTTTGGCTTCGTAAGCGGACTTCTCGATTTCGGTCATAACGACGTTATCGAAGAATACCGCCCCTTTGGTCAGACGGGGGTTGATGTTTTCTTCGATCGACGATCCGAGATATTTGGGACCGTGTCCGATCCAAAGTTCGATGTAAACCGAACGGTTTTCGTAATTGTTGCCTTCGATGTAGATGTCGTACGTTTTCCAGTCGCCCTCGGTGTTGATCGAAGTGAACTCGGCATAGACGCCGTTGGTGACGTACAGCCAGGCGCCCTGCAGATCGTTTTCTTTGTCGAACAGCTGGGTGGCGACGTCAACGGAAATCTTATAATAAGTATCCTGCTTGATCGAAATGGACGAACTGGATTTATAGAAAACGGAACCTTTGTTGGAGGGCAACGCAATGATCATGGCGTTGGAATCCTTAAAGTTGCCGTTCTCGTCTTTGGGGGTATTGGGCGCGACGCCGGGGTTTTTAAGGCTTTCGCTGATGACGGACTTGCCGGCGTTGAACTTGTCGGCAGTCAGATCGACGACGCCCATCTGTGCGTTGCTGTAGGTCGTTGCGGCGCTGGTCTTGGACCAACCTTTGACGACGTCCTTAAGATAAGAACTGCCGGTGGAATTGGATGCCGTGGCAAACGAGCCGTTGGTAATCAGGGCGTTGTCGACGACCTCTTCCTGATTTTCGTCCTCGTCGGGGTCGGGATCTTTGGGGGGCTGACACGCGGCAAGCATGCACAGCGCAAAGACCAGAATCAGGACGAGAAAAATGGTAAGATGCTTGAAGGATTGTTTCATTCTGCCACCTTTGTTTTTTAGGACTTATATTTTAATAACATAGGTAATATCAATATTACCATATCTCGAAAAGAAAGACAACTGCTTGAAAATGAATTTTTGGTGAAATTCTTAAAAAAACGGAAGGGCGGAAAAAGAAGGAAAATTTACGAATTTTTTTCGGAAAAAAGTGGACGCGGGCGGTTGATATGCTTGCGCGCGCATATGCAAAAATGATAAAATAACGGCAAATTTAACTATAAAGGAGCCTAATATGAACGCTTATGCCGAATCGGTTCTGGCGCAACTCAAAAAACGCCACTCCACGCAAAAAGAATTTTTGCAAGCCGCAACCGAAATTCTCGAGTCTCTTTCGCTGGTTTTCGACAAACATCCCGAATACGAAAAAGCCGGCATTCTCGAGCGTTTTGTCGAACCCGAACGCATGATCACGTTCCGCGTCACCTGGATCGACGACAGCGGAAAGGTACAGGTCAACACGGGATACCGCGTACAATACAGCAGCTGCCTCGGACCTTATAAGGGCGGTTTGCGCTTCCACCCCTCGGTCAACACTTCGATCATCAAATTTTTGGGATTGGAACAGATCCTCAAAAACAGCCTGACGGGACTTCCGATCGGCGGCGCGAAGGGCGGCAGCAACTTTGATCCCAAAGGCAAGTCGGACAACGAAATCATGCGGTTTTGCCAGGCGTTTATGGCAGAACTTTACCGTCATATCGGCGCCGACCTCGACGTACCGGCAGGCGATATCGGCGTAGGCGCGCGCGAAATCGGCTATCTCTACGGCTTTTACAAAAAGATCAAAAACGACACTTCCTGCACGCTGACGGGGCGCGGTCTTGCTTACGGCGGATCCCTTGCCCGCAAAGAAGCGACGGGATACGGTCTGGTTTACTTCACGCGTGAAATGCTTGCCGCGGCGGGACAATCGTTCGAAGGCAAAACCGTTTTGGTATCCGGCAGCGGAAACGTTGCGATTTACGCCCACGAAAAAGCCACACAGCTCGGCGCAAAAGTCGTTGCGATGAGCGACTCCCTCGGTTATGTATACGACCCCGACGGCATCGATCTCGATCTGATCAAGCAGATCAAGGAAGCCGAACGCAAACGGATTTCGGAGTATGTCAAACGTCGCCCCGGCGCCGTTTACAAAGCCGGTTGCAGCGGCATCTGGACCATCCCCTGCGACATCGCTCTCCCCTGCGCCACCCAAAACGAACTGGACGAAGAAGGCGCGCAGCACCTGATCAGCAACGGCTGTATCGCAGTCGCCGAAGGCGCAAACATGCCCACGACGCTCGAAGCAATCGAACTGCTCCAAAGCCATGACGTTATGTTCGGACCCGCCAAAGCCGCCAATGCAGGGGGCGTGGCGACGAGCGCACTCGAAATGGCACAGTCCTCGCAACGGATTTACTGGACGTTCGAAGAAGTCGATCAACGCCTTGACACGATCATGTGCAACATCTTCCGCAACTGTGCCGAAGCCGCCAAAGAATACGGTCACGAAGGCAACTATCTGATCGGCGCAAACATCGCGGGCTTCATCAAAGTCGCCGAATCGATGATGGCATTCGGGATTGTATAAGCCCCGATCCGATTCTTCCGCAAGACGAAACGCCGTGCCGACGCACGGCGTTTTTGTGTGTCCGACAATTGGTCTATCCCCGACGCGAGCGCATACAATTTAGTATGGCAAGCGGCAAACTGTTCCGCGCCGTCACCGTCGTCACAATGTTTTCGGTGATCACGCGCGCCCTTTCGTTCCTGTTCAAAATTTATCTGTCCCGCACGTTGGGCGCCGAGGTGATGGGGCTGTATCAGATTGCTCTGTCGATGTTCTTTCTGTTTTCGGCACTGTCGGCAAGCGGACTGCAGACCGTCCTCTCCCGCAAAACCGCCGAGCTCCGTGCCGTCGGCAAAACCGAAAATATATTTACACTGTTTTCGGCAACCTTTTTGATCGGATCGGGAATCGCAACAGCCACGTTTCTGATTATCTTACTTTGCCGCCCCATTCTGCCCGACCTGATGTCGGACGCAAGAAGCATCCCGCTGTTTCTGCTGATGTCGCCCGCGTTGATTACCACCTGCATCTATTCGACGGTACGCAGCTGGTTCTGGGGCAACAAGCAATTCACTTATTTCGGAATCACCGAAACGGTGGAAGAAGTCTTACGGATTCTGTTCACCCTCCTGTTTGTCTCGGGGATCGTGTCCAACATTTCGGGCGCATACGGCGTTGCGCTTGCCTTTACCGTTTCCGACGCCGTTGTCGCGCTGATCCTTCTTGTTTTGTATTTTGTCAAAGGAGGAAGACTTGCCCGCCCTACCCTTGCCGCCGCCCGCAGCGTCGCGCTGCCCGCATTGCCCCTTTCGGTTATGCGCGTTTTCGGGGGGCTGGTCGGCACCATCCTTGCTTTGATGCTCCCTGCCCGTCTGGTTGCAAGCGGCATCTCGGTCGCCGAAGCGACGGCAGGCGTCGGCAGAATCGCGGGGATGGCAAACCCCCTTCTGTTTGCGCCCAACGCCCTGATCGGTTCGCTTGCCGTCGTACTGATCCCGGAGATGAGCGAAAGCCGCGCCAAACAGAATTTTTCCGCGCTGAACCGCCATATCAACGGCGGAATCTCCTTCGGAATCGTCGTCAGCGGACTCTTTTTTACCGTATACGCCGCACTCGGCATTCCGCTGACCGAACTTCTGTTTGCCGACACCCTTGCGGGCGAATATCTCCGTTATGCCGCGTTTACGATGTTGCTGACGCCGATCAATATCGTACTCGGCAGTGCCCTTAACAGCATCGGCGCCGAAAAGGACTCTTTCTATTCGTTTGCCTTCGGCACCGTCCTGATGTTGATTGCGTTTTATTTCCTGCCGCGCTATCTCGGTTTGTACTCCGTCATCGCGGCAAACGCGCTGTATCAGATCGCTTCCATTGCCGGAAACGCTTGGTTTCTCGCTAAAAAAACAAAGGTGTCTTTCCGCTTCCCGCGCACGTTGCTCCTCGTAACGGTCATTGCGCTGCCTGCAATCTATTTCACCTCTCTCCTTTACGGTCTTCTTCGGGACGTCCATACCGTCCTCGCGTTGACGGTTGCCGCTCCGCTCGGCGCAGGCATGTATCTTTTGCTTTCCTATGTCTTCGGACTGATCGAAACGGACGGATTCCGCATCTCTTCCGTTTTTCCGCGAAAAAAGTCGGTCAAACGTTTGCCAACCCCCTGATCCTTTGCTATAATCGGATTGCAGAGTAGACAAGATGCGTTAAGTGCCGCGGAATGGGATGTCGTCCGCGGACGAAAGGCTTAAGCCTGCGGTATCTTGTCGCGTCCGTTGCAAGTGTAAATTTCTATGCACTTTCTTTAAGACGCTCCTGCAAAGGAGGTTTTTTTATGTCCCGCACTTATGTTGCCAAACTCACCACGATCCGCATTGCCTATATCGCGGTCCTCGCCGCGCTCAGCGTTGTCTGCAATGTCTTTTCCATCCCGATCGGACCCAACCGCTATATTTCCTTTGCATATATCCCTTGTTTTGTCGCAGGGTTGTTTATGGGACCGGTTGCAGGGCTACTGGTCGGTCTGGTCGGGGACGTCCTGGGCGTACTGATCTTCCCGACAGGCCCCTGGATTCCGCTGATTACGTTGAGTTCGGCACTGCTCGGTTTGATCCCGGGTCTGATTTCCAAAATTCCGCGCCTCAATCCTTATCTCAAAATCGCCGTTGCGTTTGTCATCGTGTTTTTCGTCTGTACGGCGGGATTCAATACGTTGGGACTTTGGCTCACCTATGCCGCCGGCAAAAAAACGTTCTGGGTCTACCTTGCAGGGCGACTCCCCTTACAAGCGCTCGTTCTCGGAATCAACGTCGTACTGATGTATGCGCTGTATCCGGTGGCAAAACGGTTTTTGTTCGCGCGGTTTGCCTGATTACAAAATATTGCCGATTCTGAAACCGTACATTTCTTTCAACGCCAGCGTCGTGGCGTAAATCCGGTTGAGCAAAGCATTGGCGCTGTCGTAATCCTCGGCTTCGACGGCGCCGATCAGTTCGCCGTAAGTGGTTTCGATTTCGTTCAGCTGAATATGCGGCAGAAACAATTCCATATACCGATGCCGCTTTTGCCACCACAAATGGGTTGCGACCACATCTTCCAGGCGATAGGTTTCGTCGGGCGAATCAAGGATTTCCTCCAGTTTTTCGCCGAAAGACTCAAACGTTTTGCGGACGAAAATCTCTTCCACGATCCCCGAAGCAAGCAGCAAGACGACGATAACGATGGCGATGGTCAGTTTATATTTCACGCTCCCACCTCCTCGACAAAAAACGCGCCTTCCTTGGGTTGGACAAACAGCTTTTTCCCCTCCGTCGTCAACAATACGATATCCTTGACATTCAACCCTTTGCGATTGAGATACGCGTCGATTTCCTCTTTTTTTCTGCCGCAAACCGAAAAATTACAGTCAATGTGCCGCCCCTCGACAATCAGTCCGACGGGGACCGACTGCGGAACGGGCGCGCCTTCGCGTTCGAGAACCGAAACGTTGCCGTTGGTCTCGACAATGGCGTACGCAACCTGTTCGACGCTGAAGTATCCGGCATTCCGAATACTTTCGAGAAGATCGTTGACGTTCATATTGAGTTTTTTGAGATTTTCGGAATTGATGCCGTCCCGATCGACGACAATCATCGGCTTCCCGTTCAGCACTTTGCGGAAGCGGACGGATTTGGTCGACAACAGCGTCATAAAATAGTGCAACACAAACACCGTCAATACCGGAATCAATCCGTATACCAACGGGATCGAATTGTCTTGCATCGGCGTGCAGGCAAGTTCGGCAACCGCCAACGTGATGACAAATTCAAACGGTTGCAATTCGCCGATCTGCCGTTTGCCCATCAGGCGCAAGCCGAGCAGCAACAACAAAAATATCAGAATGGTGCGCGTCAGAATTACCAGCATACCCGTAGTATGCTGAAAGCGGAGGCAATTATCCCTCCAGCAAAGGCTTCAGATAGGCTCCGGTGAAACTTTGCTCGCATGCCGCAACTTCTTCCGGGGTTCCCGCCGCAACCAGCGTACCGCCGCCGTCCCCGCCCTCGGGTCCGAGATCGACGATATAATCGGCAACTTTGACGACGTCGAGATTGTGTTCGATGACGATGACGGTATTGCCGCCGTCGGTCAGGCGTTGCAGAATGGCAATCAACTTGGCGACGTCGTGCACATGAAGCCCCGTTGTCGGTTCGTCCAGAATGTACAGAGTCTTGCCCGTACTGCGCTTGCTGAGCTCGGTCGCAAGCTTGACCCGTTGCGCTTCTCCTCCGCTTAAGGTGGTCGAGGGCTGGCCCAGTTTGATGTAACCCAGTCCTACGTCTTTCAGGCATTTGATCTTGGAATAGATCTGCGGCACGTTTTCAAAAAACACGCAGGCATCGTCCACCGTCATTTCCAAAACGTCGTAAATATTTTTTCCTTTATAACGGACTTCGAGCGTTTCGTGATTATACCGCTTTCCGTCGCAGACTTCGCACGGAACGTAAACGTCGGGCAAAAAGTGCATTTCGATTTTGATAATCCCGTCGCCCGAACAATTTTCGCACCGTCCCCCCGCGACGTTGAAAGAAAAACGCCCCGCTTTGTATCCTCTCGCCTTGGCGTCCTGCGTCATCGCAAACAGCTCGCGGATGGGCGTAAACACGCCGGTATAAGTTGCGGGGTTACTCCGCGGCGTTCTGCCGATCGGACTTTGATCGATATTGATAATCTTGTCGAAATACTCCGAACCCTCGATGGCGTCGTACTTCCCTTTGGTCTGCGTCGCATTGTTGAGACGGTTGGCAAGCGCGGGCGACACGATTCCGTTGACCAGCGACGATTTGCCGCTGCCCGACACCCCCGTCACCGCCGTCATCAGCCCGACAGGGAAGGATACGTCGATCCCTTTGAGATTGTTCTGCCTTGCCCCCCTTACCGTCAGAAATCTGCCGTCCTGCGGTCTGCGACGGTCGGGAAGCGGAACCGATTTCCGTCCCGCAAGATAGTCCCCCGTCAAAGAGTCGGGACAAGCCATGATTTCTTCCACCGTCCCTTCGGCAACCAAATATCCGCCGTTGACCCCGGCTCCGGGTCCGATGTCCACGATGTGATCGGCGGCACGAATGGTCTCGTCGTCATGTTCGACGACGATCAGCGTATTGCCCAGATCGCGCAGGCGCAACAAAGTATTCAGCAGTTTTCGGTTGTCGCGCTGATGCAATCCGATACTCGGCTCGTCGAGGATATACAAGACACCCGTCAGTCCGCTGCCGATTTGCGTGGCAAGGCGGATCCGTTGCGACTCACCCCCGCTCAGCGTTCCCGCCGACCGCGAAAGGGTCAGATACCCAAGCCCGACGTCGACCAAAAATCTGAGCCGCTCCCGGATTTCTTTGACAATCGGTTCGGCAATCGTCGCTTCCCGTCGATTCAGGGACAGGTTTGCCATAAACGCCGCAAGATCGACAACGGGCATTTCCGAGAGTTCCGCGATGTTTTTGCCGCCTACCGTTACGGCAAGGACTTCCTTCTTCAGGCGTTTCCCGTGGCAGACTTCGCAAGGATAAGACGTCATCAGTCGCTCGATGTCGGCTTTGACGGCATCCGATTGCGTTTCGTTGTAACGGCGATTGAGATTGTTGACGATCCCTTCGAATCTGCTTTCGTACTGCGCGCTCATCCGCTTGGACTCCCATCGAAGCGAAAGCGTCTCTCCTCCCGTCCCGTACAGAATGATGTGACGGATCCGCTCCGGAAGATCCTTCCAGGGCGTATCGAGAGAAAATCCGTACTTCTCGGACAGCGCGCGGAACTGCATTTCCGCCATCTTGCCGAAATCCATCAGCATCCAGCCCGAAACGCGGATGGCACCCGCCCGCAAAGACAGCTCGGGATATTTGACGACCTTATCGGGATCGACTTCGCTGCGAAAGCCCAGTCCCATACAGTTGGGACACGCCCCGTACGGCGCGTTGAACGAAAACATGCGCGGGGTCAGTTCGGGCATCGACACGTCGCAATCGGGACAGGCATATCGGGTTGAGAACAACGTTTCTTCCCCTTCGCAATCGACGGCAACCAGTCCGTCGGCAAGTTTGAGCGCGGCTTCGACGCTGTCGGTCAGTCGACGGGACATCCCCTCTTTGACGACCAGACGGTCGACTACAACCGAAATCGTATGTTTGACGTTTTTGTCCAGGTTGATTTCTTCATCGAGCGTATAAACGATCCCGTCGATTTTGACGCGCAGATATCCGCTCTTTTTCAGCGATTCCAGCTGTTTGACGTACTCGCCCTTTCTGCCGCGCACGATGGGAGCAAGCAACAAAATTTTGCTTCCCGCGGGGTAAGCCATGATTTTTTCGGTGATCTGATCGACGCTGATGCGTCTGACTTCCTTTCCGCAAATCGGACAATGCGGTATCCCAATATTGGCAAACAGGAGCCTGAAATAGTCATAAATCTCGGTCACCGTCCCGACTGTGGAACGGGGATTCTTGCTGGTCGTCTTTTGATCGATGGCAATGGCGGGCGAAAGTCCGTCGATGCTTTCGACGTTGGGTTTGTCCATCTGCCCGAGAAACTGTCTGGCATAGCTCGACAAACTTTCGATATAGCGGCGTTGACCTTCGGCAAACAGCGTGTCGAAGGCAAGCGAAGACTTGCCGCTTCCGCTCAGCCCCGTAAACACGACCAGCTTGTCGCGCGGAATCGTGACGTCGAGATTTTTGAGATTGTGTACTTTTGCACCTTTGATTACGATACGGTCTTTCATAGTGATAATCTTTATTTTTTGTTTCGTGCGTTCTTTAATGCCGCAATGCGGTCGCGCAAGACGATCGCCGTTTCAAAATCGTACGCCGCGCTTGCCTGCGCCATCAATCCGCGCAAACGCTCGATTTCGGCACCGATCTCACGCTTCGACAATTTTTCGCTGTCCGCTTCGGCTTTTTTGCTGATCACCAGCGTGTTGGCAATGGGTTTTACGATAGTGCGCGGCTCGATGCCGTGCAGACGGTTGTAGGCTTGTTGCTTTTCGCGACGGCGTTCGGTCTCCTCCATCGCTTCGCGCATACTGCCCGTAATCGTATCGGCATACAGGATGACGCGGGCGTCCTTGTTGCGCGCCGCCCGCCCCACCGTCTGAATCAGCGACGTGCGCGAGCGCAAAAATCCTTCTTTGTCGGCGTCGAGGATGGCAACCAGCAATACTTCGGGGATGTCCAGCCCTTCCCGCAGCAGATTGATGCCGACGATGACGTCGATCTCCCCTTTGCGCAATTTGGTAATGATGTCGATCCGCTCCAACGTATCGACATCGCTGTGCATATACTGCACCTTGATATGCCGCTCTTTGAGATAATCGGTCAGACTTTCCGCCATGCGCTTGGTCAGCGTAGTGACGAGAACTCTGCCGTTTTCTTCGATCGCGGTGTTGATTTCCGAAATCAGATCGTCGATCTGCCCCTCTGTTTTCCGTACGGTGATCGGAGGATCGACCAATCCCGTCGGTCTGATGAGCTGTTCGGCTACGTTTTGCGCGCGCTCCAGTTCGTACGGAGCGGGCGTTGCGGAAACGCAGATCATCTGTTTGATCCTGTGATCGAACTCCTCAAAATTGAGCGGACGGTTGTCAAACGCCGCCGGAAGACGGAAGCCGTAGTCGACCAGATTGGTTTTGCGCGCGCGGTCGCCGTTGTACATACCGCGCACTTGGGGAAGCGTGATATGACTTTCGTCGACGAACAAGACAAAATCGTCGGGAAAATAGTCCATCAGCGTAAACGGCGGCTCGCCGGGCTTACGCCCGTCGAAATAGCGGGAATAGTTTTCGATCCCGTTGCAGTACCCCATCTCTTTGATCATTTCGAGATCGTACGATACGCGCTCGCGAATCCGTTGCGCTTCGATCAACTTGCCGCGCTCTTCGAAATACGCCACGCGTTCTTTCATATCGGCGCGGATTTGTTCGAGTGTCGCTTCGATCTTTTCGTCCCCGACAACGTAGTGCGAAGCGGGAAAAATCGCGGCGTGCTTAAGCTCGGAAAGGGTCTTGGCACTCGTGACGTCAAACTCGACAATCCGCTCGATCTCGTCGTCAAAAAACTCCACGCGCAAGGCGATCGAACTGTTGCCGGACGGAAAAATCTCCAACGCATCGCCCCGTACGCGGAAGGTCGAACGCATAAAGTCGATATCGCTGCGTTTGTATTGCACCTTGACCAGACGGTCGATCAGCTCGTCACGCTCGATCCGATCGCCGGGACGAATGCTGACGACGTTGCGATAATACTCTTCCGGGGCACCGAGACCGTAAATACAGGAAACCGAAGCGACAACAATCACGTCGTCCCGCTCGCCGAGAGAAGACGTTGCGGAGTGGCGCAGTTTGTCGATCTCGTCATTCAGGGCGATTTCTTTTTCGATATAAGTATCGCTGCGGGGGATATAGGCTTCGGGCTGATAATAATCGTAGTAGCTGACAAAGTACTCTACGCGATTGTGCGGAAACAGCTCGCGGAATTCGTTGCAAAGCTGTGCCGCAAGCGTTTTGTTGTGGGCGATGACCAACGCGGGCTTTCCGACGTTGCGGATGATGTTTGCCATCGTAAACGTCTTACCGCTTCCCGTCACGCCGAGCAGAACCTGGGTTCGATCCCCCCGCATAAGCCCCTCGGTCAGGCTGTCGATTGCCTGTTGCTGATCGCCGCAGGGACTGTATTCCGATTGCAGTTGAAAACGATGATGTTCCATTATCCGATGATGGCGGCAATGATGACTTTGACCAGATATCCCAGCAAAGCAAACGCTACCGTGACAATAATCCGTTTGATGATTTTGCGACGGGATTTTTTCTTCTCCCGCTCATAACCCTTCCCCTTTTCGGTAAGAACGATACAAAAAATCTCCTTTTCGTCACGCTTGGCAACGTCAAAGGCAAAATATCCGTCGATGGCAAGTGCCTCGAGGGTCGGTTTGAGATCGTCCTCGCGAAAATCAACGCCGTACGGAATCTTCTGCAACAACTCCAGCGGCGTCAGCAAACATTGTCCTTCCGCCCCTGCCGCCGCATATATGACGTTCATCATGACTTTTTCTTTTTTGGAAATGACCATAGACGCCTCTTATGCCAGCTGACCGATCAGAAATACGGCAAGCCCGATCAGTCCGCTCCCGAGCAACGCACCGAAAAACGCCGCCCAAAAAGAAGTTTTTGCCATGCGTTTGTAGTCAATCCGCACATTGATTGCGGTATCGGTAATCTTGTTGCGCTCGGTCTCGACCAACAATTTGCCCTTCGGCGTCACGGCAATGCAATACTCGGCGGCGCTCCGATACTTGATTGTCACCAGCCCCGTCAGGCTGAGATCGCGGAGTGCGTCGTCGACTTCGGCGTCGCCCGCCCCCGCAGGCAGTGCTTCTGCCATACGGGATTTGGAGATCACGACGGCGCCGCCGTCGGGTGCGGCGTCGGTCAGAAGTCCCAATAAAAGATTGCCGTAAGGATTCATACCGATATTATAGCACACGCGCCGATTTCCGTCAATCGACGAACAAATGTTCGGCGGCAGTGACAAATTTCGATTCTACCCCCAAACCTTCCCCCGTTTGCTTGTCGCACAGCCCCATTCGTGCTATAATATTCGATAACGCAAAAGGAGAACCGCTATGAATCTGTTGCACAAATATCTCAACCGTACCGATTTCAAAGACTACCGTGACTTTGCCGACAACGTCAAGCTCAATCACGTCGATCAGTTTAACTTCGGATACGACGTTGTAGACGAATATGCACGGATCGCCCCCGAAAAACGCGCCCTCGTTTGGTGCGACAAACACGGGGAGGAGCGCATTTTTACCTTTGCCGACATCTCGAAAGAATCCAACAAAATCGCCAATATGCTGCGGGCGAAGGGACTGAAAAAAGGCGACTTCGTCATGACGATGCTCAACCGCCGCTACGAATACTATCTCGTCTGTGTCGCTTGTTGCAAACTGGGTCTGACCCTGATCCCCGCGACCTACCTTTTGACCGAAAAAGACATCGAATACCGTTGCAACAATGCCGAAGTCAAGGCGTTGTTCTGCATCAACGAGGACGAAGTCATCGAATACGTCAATCGCGCCACCCCTTATTGCACCACGTTGCTATATCGCTTCACCGTCGGAACGCGCGATGGATTCCTCGATCTGCATGCCGAATACGAAGGGTGTTCCGACGTCCTCGATTTGCCCCTTTCCGAGCGTCCCGCTCTCGGCGATACCATGTTGGTGTATTTCACCTCGGGGACAACCGGCTATCCCAAAATGGTAGCGCACGACTTCAAATACCCCTTGGGGCACATTATGACGGCGTATTTCTGGCAAGCCGTCGTCGACGACGGGCTGCACTTTACCTCTGCCGAATCGGGCTGGGCTAAATTCAGCTGGGGCAAAATTTACGGGCAATGGCTCTCGGGCAGCGCGGTATTCTGCTACGATTATTACGGACGCTTCACGCCGACCGATCTCCTGCCGCTGATCGGCAAATACGGGATCACCTCGTTCTGCGCGCCCCCCACGATCTACCGCTTCCTGATCCGCGAAGACCTGTCGAAATACGACTTCTCCTCCCTGGTCAGCTGTACGACGGCGGGCGAACCCCTGAACGCCGAAGTGTCCCGTCAGTTCTACAAAGCAACGGGACTGACCATCCGCGAAGGATTCGGACAGACCGAAAGCGCGGTCATTCTGGCAACGTTCCGCTATTGCAAGGCGGTTCCCGGCAGCACGGGACTTCCCTGCCCGATCTACGACCTCGTCCTCTTGGACGACAACGACGAAGTCGTAACCGGAACCGACTCGGTCGGAGAAATCTGCATCCGACTCAGCAACGATCAATTTGGGCTTCTGCACGGCTATCATAAGGATCCCGAACGCACACAAAACGCACTCGGCACCGGCTACTATCATACGGGCGATCTGGCGACGAAAGACAGCGAAGGCTACTTCTGGTTTGTCGGCAGAAAGGACGATATCATCAAGTCCAGCGGCTACCGCATCGGACCGTTTGAAGTCGAAAGCGCGCTTCAGGAACATCCTGCCGTACTCGAATGCGCCATTACGGGCGTACCCGATCCCCTGCGCGGACAGATCGTCAAGGCAACGATCATCCTTAACAAAGGATACGAGCCGAGCGACGAGCTGGTCAAGGAACTGCAAAATCACGTCAAACACGCAACCGCGCCATACAAATACCCCCGCGTCATCGAATTCGTCAAAGAACTTCCCAAGACGATCAGCGGAAAGATCAAACGTACCGATATCCGCAAGCAGGACAAAAAGGCCTAACGACCGTTGCTTGCAACAAACATCGTGACATAAAAAAGCACCCCGGTTAGGGTGCTTTTTTGATCGGTTCGGAAGCAGGTTACATGACGCGAATAACGGCGTCGACGGCAACGACTTCGTTGAGGGAATTGATTTCGGCAATCGCTTGGTTGAGATTGTTTTCGCCCGTCTTGTGAATCATAAACAGAAGCGACGCTTTGCCGTCCTCCGCAGTCTGTTGCAGGCTGTTGATACTGACGCCGTATTTTGCAAAAACGCCCGCGATTTTGGCAAGCACGCCGCTCTTGTCGGCAACGGTCATGCGGACGTAATATTCGCTTTCGAAATTGGCGGCAAAGTCCTCGTCGCGTACGCCCGCCGCGCTGTTGTCGAAGGGGCAATAGCGGTGTTCGGTCTGCTTGGCGCAATAGACGATGTCGGAAACAATCGCGCTTCCCGTCGGCAGATCGCCTGCGCCCCTGCCGTACAGCATAATATCCCCGACGTTGTCGCCGACGATGAAGCAAGCGTTGAAGCTGCCTTTGACGCCGGCAAGCGGATGCTCGTCCGGAACGAATGCGGGGTGAACGCGGGCTTCGATTTTGCCGTCAACCAGCTTGCCGATGGCAAGAAGTTTGAGCGTAAAGCCGAACTGTTTGCCGAACTCGATGTCCTGTTTGCTGATTTTGCTGATCCCTTCGCGATAAATCTTGTCGATGGGGACGCGCTTGTGGAAGCAGAGAGAGGACAGAATGCTGAGCTTGTACATGCTGTCGAATCCGTCTACGTCGGCAGAGGGATTGGCTTCGGCATAGCCGAGTCGTTGGGCTTCTTTCAGAACATCGGCGTACTCCAGTCCTTCGTCCGCCATTTTGGTCAGAATATAGTTGGTCGTACCGTTGAAGATCCCCATGATCGACTGAACATGGTTGCCTTGCATCCCTTCGGTCAAGGTACGGATGACGGGAACCCCGCCCATACAGCTTGCTTCGAAATACAGCCCCGCGCCGCCTTCTTTTGCCGCCGCTTCGAGATCGCTCCAATGTTTGGCGACCAGCTCTTTGTTGGCGGTGACGACGCTCTTGCCGGCTTTCAGGACGGCGATCAAAAAGGAACGCGCCGGTTCGATTCCGCCGAAAAACTCGGCAACAATCTTGATGTCCTTGTTGTTGACGATATTGGCAACGTCCGTCGAAACGATGGCGGGATCGACGCCCAATGCCTCGACCTTGGTCATATCGCGTTCGAGAATGTGCATAATCTCAAGATCGACACCCTGCACCTTGCGGATGTAATCCTTGTTAGCGGTCAGAATCCGATAGGTTCCGCCCCCGACGGTACCTAAGCCCATCAAAGCAATTCCGATTTTTTTCATTACGTTCTCCTTATTTATGATTGAATTCGTACAAAAGTTTGAGTCCTTTCAGGGACAGCGCACGGTCGACAATATCGATGCAATGCTTATTGTCGGCAGTAACCAGCTCGCTCATACCGCCCGTTGCGATGACTTTGACGTCTTCGCGGCCGAGTTCGCGCTTCATCTCGGCGACGATCCCTTCGACCAGTCCGGTAAAGCCGTAAATGATCCCCGCCTGCATATTCTGAATGGTCGTCTTGCCGATAATCGACTCGGGGCGCACCAATTCGATCCGCGGCAGTTTGGCGGCGGTATTGGTCAACGCCTCGGCACTGGACTTAATCCCCGGGGCGATGGCACCGCCGAGAAACGCACCGTTTTCGTCCACGATCCCGAAGGTTGTCGCGCTGCCGAAATCGACGGTAATACAGGGTCCGCCATAAAGATGATAAGCGGCGACGGCGTTGACGATACGGTCGGCGCCAAGCTCTTCGGGGACAAGGTACTGAATGCTGACCTTGCCGAGATCGATGCCGCTGTGGACGGTAATCGGCTTCTTTTTGGTATAGAAGCGACACATATGCTCGATGGTATAATTCAGCGCGGGCGTAACCGACGACATAATCATCCCTTCGACGTCGGCAAAACTATATCCCTGACTGGAGAGAAGGTCGTAAAATACCATCCCGAATTCGTCCGCAGTCTTGGTATGATCGCTGGCAATACGCCAGGTACGTTCGATTTTGCCGTTTTTGAGCACACCGATCTTGATGTTGGTGTTGCCCAGATCCAAGAGAATGACCATAAAACCGTTACCTCTGAGCCTTTAGGAAAATTGTATCATAAACCCCGGATTTCGTCAAGGCGACAAGACCCATCCGAGCCGCTTGAAAAAGACGGAAAACCTCGAGATATGCCCATCTTTTCCCCTTTGGCTTCCGATGAACGTATGCCGATATGCGCATCTTGACAAATGCTGCCCCGACACGAAAAAACCCGCCCCTTTCGGGACGGGTGTTAATCGGATCGGATGACAAGATGTCAGATCAGTTCGATGATGCAAAGGTCTGCATCGTCGCCGCGGCGGGTACCCAGCTTGATGATGCGGGTGTAGCCGCCACCTTGCTGCAGCTCTTGCGCGCGCTCGTCATAGCGAGGAGCGTATTCGCGGAAGATTTTTTCGATCAAGGGATGTTTGACGTCTTTGGTGCGTTCGACAAAGGCGCTTTTACTCTCTTTGTCACCCTTGATTTCTTTGAGATCTTCGAGGTTTGCCATCATTTTGCGGCGGGCAGCCAGCTTCTTGGGTCCGTCGTTGACGAATTCGACTTCGATCTTTTCGTCTTTCATGTTGGTTTTGAGTTTTTTGACGGTGACGGTGTCCTTGTAGGTCTTGATGCCCAGCGTGATCATTTTTTCGGCGACTTTACGCACTTCTTTGGCGCGTTCTACCGTCGTTTCGATCTTGCCGTACCAAAGCAACTCGGAAGCCTGACTGTACACCATTTGTAATCTTTGATCGGTTCTTTTCCCTAATTTTCTTGCAATAGCCATTGTTAACTCCTTACTCGTCCTTATTGTTCAGGCTCAGTCCCATGCTTTCGAGCTTCTTGATCACTTCGTCAAGAGACTTTCTGCCGAGGTTTCTGACCTTGAGCATATCCTCTTCGGTACGCTTGACAAGGTCTTCCACCGTATAAATCCCCGCGCGCTTCAGGCAGTTGAGCGGACGAACCGAAAGTTCGAGCTCTTCGATGCTCATCGAAAGCGTGCGTTGTCCGTTGTCGTCGTCGCGCGTCACCAAAATGTCGCGGTCTGCCATATTGTCGACCAGGTTGATGAACAGTTTGAGATGATCGTCCATCACCTTTGCCGCGAGCGAAATCACTTCGCGGGGGCTGGAAGCCGCGTTGGTCTTGACGGTAATGCGCAGCTTGTCGTAGTCGATCGATTGTTCGACACGGGTACTTTCGACAGAGTAGCTTGCCGCCAATACGGGCGAAAACAGCGAGTCGATCGGGATATAGCCGATGGCGGCTCTGGGATTTTTGTTGTCCTTCGCGCTGACGTAACCTCTCCCTACGCCGATGGTCATTTCCATATTGATGGAGCCGCCTTCGTCCAGGGTGCAGATGTATGCGCCGGGGTTCATCACTTCGATTCCGGTGGGGAACTCGATATCGCTTGCCGAAATCACGCCGGGCGTGTTGCGTACGAGATGAACGGGAGTGGGTTCGAATTTTTCGGGATTGTGCACCTTGATCGCAAGCTCTTTGAGGTTGAGGATGATGTCTGCAACGTCTTCGCGCACGCCGGGAATGGTGGAAAATTCGTGCTTGACGCCTTCGATCTTGATGCCGATGATGGCTGCGCCGGGCAGCGCGGTGCAGAGCACGCGACGGAGACAGTTGCCGATCGTCGTGCCGTAACCCCGTTCGAGCGGTTCGACGGTAAAGACGGCTTCGGCGTTGGAAGTTTCTTCGGCGGTGATTCTGGGTTTGAACATTTCCATCATAATTAAGAGCCTCCCGACAATTATTTCGAGTACAACTCGATGATCATATGTTCGGCAATCGACAGATCAACGTCTTCCCGTTTGGGCAGTTCGACAATCGAACCGGTCAGAGTCGCGGGATCGAAGGTCAGCCACTTGGGCATATTGGCGATCTTGCTCTCTTTGAGTTCGGTAAAGTATGCGTTGGCGCGTTTGTTCTCTTTGACGGCGATGACGTCGCCCGCTTTGGTCAGGTAGGAAGCGATGTCGACTTTTTTGCCGTTGACGGTGATGTGTCCGTGGTTGACAAGCTGTCTTGCCTGCGCGCGGCTGGAGCCGATGCCCATGCGGTAAACAACGTTGTCAAGACGGCGTTCAATCAGGCTGAGCATGTTTTCGCCGGTAACACCGCGCATTTTTTCAGCCATTTCGTAGTACATATGGAATTGTTTTTCGAGCAAACCGTAGGCGCGTTTGGCTTTTTGTTTTTCACGCAGCTGAACGCTGTAAGGAGTGCTTTTTTTGCGCGCGGCGCCGTGTTGTCCGGGCGCAACGGGACGTTTTTCCATCGCGCAGGCGCGGGAGAAACATCTGTCCCCTTTCAAAAATAACTTGCAACCTTCGCGTCTGCAAAGTTTGCATACAGGTCCGGTATATTTCGCCATTCTTCTATCCTCCTATGATTACAATCTGCGGCGTTTGGGCGGGCGGCAGCCGTTGTGCGGGATCGGAGAAACGTCCTGAATCTTCGTCACCTCGAGTTCGGCAACCTGCAGGGCGCGGATGGCGGATTCTCTGCCTTGTCCGGGACCTTTGACATAAACTTCTACGCGACGCAAACCGTGATCTTTGGCGACTTTGGCGGCGTCTTCGGCAACCATCTGAGCGGCATAGGGAGTCGCTTTGCGGCTACCCTTGAGCCCGAGTTTACCGGAGGACGACCAGCTGATCGTGTTGCCCGAAAGATCGGTGATCGTAACGATCGTGTTGTTGAAGGAAGCGTGGATGTGCACTTGTCCTTTTTCGATATGTTTGAGATCTTTTCTTCTCTTGATTGCGGATCTTCTGACAGCCATCTTAGATTCCTCCTATTTCTTCTTCGCACGACCGACGGTACGCTTGGGACCTTTGCGGGTGCGAGCATTCTGCTTGGTGGACTGACCGCGGACGGGAAGACCTTTTCTGTGTCTTACGCCACGGTAGCAACCGATTTCCTGCAGACGTTTGATATTGAGCATGACGTCTCTTTTGAGGTCGCCCTCGACGTGCAGATGCTCTTCGATGTAATCACGAATTTTGACAACCTGGTCTTCCGTCAGATCTTTGACACGGGTATTGGGGTCGATCTCGCAAGCTTCGAGAAGCTTGTTCGAGGTGGTACGCCCGATCCCGTATATATAGGTGAGACCGATTTCAACTCTCTTTTCACGCGGTAAATCCACACCGGATATACGAGCCATTTAGTAACCTCCGAAAAAATTTTGATTGGTATGATATCTATATCCGATCATCAGGATAAACCGTGTGGAAGCCGGTTCAGCCGCTCCCGATGACATATACGGAACAGTTTGCAGCGATCCGCCTCAGCAAACCCCTGCAATTTGCAATTATACCATAAATAACTTCCGCTTGCAAACAAAATCACGCATTTGCAAGCGAAAGTCATCGGTTTTTTTGATTCAAATCGGAAAAAATTGATCCGTCAGCCTTGTTTCTGCTTGTGGTTGGGGTACTTGGAGCAGATGACCATAACTTTTCCGTTGCGTTTGATGATTTTGCACTTATCGCACATCGGCTTGACCGAGGGTCTGACTTTCATTGTATTGTCCTCCTGAATTATTTGTTGCGGAACGTAATCCTTCCTTTGTTGTAGTCGTAAATACTGACGGCGACTTTGACGGTATCGCCTTTTTGAACCTTGACGTAATTCTGACGCATTTTGCCCGACAGATACGCAATGATCTCGTGCCCGTTTTCGAGTTCGACACGGAAGCGTGCCGAGGGGAGCAATTCGGTAACTTTGCCTTCCAATTCAATGCTGTCGCTTTTCGACATAAACCTCTCCTTCGATTAAATGGAACCGTTATAATTGCGCAATGCGCTTTTGATTTCGGCGTCGAACACCTTTTTCCCTTCGGCGAGCTTGTCGCCGATTTTGTCAAACACTTCGTGCTGAAAGCGGAGGTGTTTGATTTTTTTGAGTTTGGGCGAGTCGATCCGGCGTTGGTCGCCGTCTGCGATCTTGACAAAGACGGAGTCGACGATCTCGACGATCAGGTAGAACCTGCCGGCGTCGCGCCCCGCCGTTGAAAAGACGACTCTGCCCAGTTGAGGGGATTGATCCATAATCAGCCACCTGTCACAGGGTAATGATTTCGACGCCGTCCGAACCGATGACGACGGTGTTCTCGTAATGCGCGGAAGGCGAACCGTCCGCCGTCACGATCGTCCAGTCGTCCCCCGGAACCTGCGCGACTTTGCGCGATCCGAGGTTGATCATGGGTTCGATGGCAAGCGTCATGTTTTTGCTCACGCGAATCCCTCTGCCCGCGATCCCGTAATTGGGTACGCTGGGATCCTCGTGTACGGTCGTGCCGATGCCGTGTCCGACGAGTTCGCGCACGACGGAAAATCCGTTGGCTTCGACAAACTTCATGATTGCCGCGCCCAGATCACCGAGGCGTGCGCCGTCTTTCAGAACGGCGATTCCGCGGAAAAAGCTTTCGCGGCACACGTCCATCAATTTGCGCTTCTCGGGAGAAACGCTGCCGATTGCAAAGGTACGCGCGGCGTCGGTATGGAAGCCGCCCAGTCCCGCGCCCACGTCGATTTTGAGGAGCATCCCCTCTTCGAGAACGCGGTTGCCGGGAATCCCGTGTACGATTTCGTCGTCGATCGAAGCGCAAATCGTGTTGGGGAAGCCGCCATAGCCCAAAAAGGACGGGACGGCATGATTGCGCTTGATATAGTCGTAGGCGATGGCATCCAGACGCCGGGTTGTTACGCCGGGCTTGGCATTCTCGCCGATCAGCTCGAGGACGTCGCGGGTAATTGCGCCCGCCTTACGCATCAAAGCGATTTCTTCTTCCGACTTGACGGTAATCATTTGCGGTCGAGGATCTCCTTGACGGCGACAAATACTTCGTCGATCGAGCGGTTGCCGTCGACGTTGTACAAGACGCCTTTTTCGGCATAGTACTTGACAAGAGGTTCGGTCGTCTTGCGGTAAACCTCAAGACGGTTTTTGATCGTTTCCTCTTTGTCGTCGTCGCGGATGTAAAGGGGCTGACCGCACTTGGCGCAGGTGTCCTTGTGGTAGGTCGAAATGTGATAGCTCTCGCCGCAACGGCACGTCCGTCTTCCGGTCAAACGCGCGGTGATAACGGAGAAATCCACTTCGATATTGATGACGGCGTCGATGTCGGTCAGACGGTCGAGCGCCTCGGCCTGCGGAATGGAACGGGGAAAGCCGTCCAGCAGGAAGCCTTTGGCGCAGTCCGCCTCTTTGAGACGGGCGTCGACGATCCGAACGACGACGTCGTCGGGGACAAGCTGCCCTTTGTCGATGAAGGATTTGGCATAGACGCCGATCTCGGTGCCCTTCGCGATGTTGGAGCGGAAGGCGTCTCCGGTGGAGATATGCGGGATGGCGTAATGCTGAGCGATTTTGGTCGCCTGGGAGCCTTTGCCGGCTCCCGGAGCGCCTAACAGAATTACTTTCATATTATTTAAGGAATCCTTTATTGTTCTTGATCAGGAGCTGCGACTCGAGCTGCTTCTGGAATTCGAGGGCGACCGAAACGACGATCAGAAGTCCCGTTGCCGAGAAGGCGTTGTTGAATCCGAAGGTAGCAAAGCCGTCGACCTGCTGCAGGATCAAGGTGGGGATCAACGCGATAATCGCAAGGAAGAGCGCGCCGAATAAAGTGAGACGGTTGTTGATTTTGCGAAGGTGATCGCTGGTGGCTTTTCCGGGGCGGATGCCGGGGATGAAGCCGCCGTTTTGCTGAAGCATACGCGCCACGTCATCGGGATTGAACTGAATCTGAGCGTAGAAGTACGCAAAGAAGATAATCAGGATGAACGCGATGAGCGGATAGAGTTTTCCGTTGGTGCCGAGCCACTCCGTCCACCACAGACCGAAGCCCGAGGTGCTTGCTCCTGCAAACTGGATGATCATCTGCGGGAACATAATCAAAGAGGTTGCAAAGATGATGGGCATAACGCCGCTTGCATTGACTTTGATCGGGATGTGGGTGGATTGACCGCCGTACATTTTGTTCCCTTTGATCTGTTTGGCATACTGAACCTGAATTTTGCGGTCCGCCATATCGACGAAAACGATAAAGACGAAGAGCACCAGAACCAGCAGGATAAATCCGAGGAGATACCAGATACCGGTCAGATCGCCCGACTTGACCTGTTCGTGGATGGTGCTGCCCGCGGCGGTCAGGATCGAATTGCCGAGGGTGGAAATGATGCCGATGAAGATGATCAGCGAAGTCCCGTTGCCGATGCCGTACTCGGTGATGCGTTCGCCGAGCCACATGACGAGGGAAGATCCGCCCGTCAGAATCAGGACGATACAGATCATCGTGAAGATTTCGCTGGTCTTGCTGTCGCCGAAGACGGGAGCGATGAAGTCCTGCCAGGCGAACATGATGCCGATCGCCTGAATGATGGCGAGCAGAATCGAAAGATAACGCGTGTATTGCGTAATTTTTTTGCGCCCTTCTTCCCCGTCCTTCGAAAGTTTTTCGAGTTTGGGGATGATGAGGGTCAGCAACTGCATGATAATGAATGAGTTAATAAACGGCACGATACCGAGGGCGAAGATGGTTCCGTTCTGGAAGGAACTCCCCGTGACGGTACTGAGCATTTGCAGAAAGTCATTGTTAGCAACGGTCGTGAAGCCCATTTCCGCCACGTTCAGCCCCGGGATCGGCACGAAACATCCGATTCTGTAAATCAGAATCAGGATGAACGTGTAGAGCATTTTCTTCCGAATATCGGGAGAAAGGAAGGCATTCTTGATGGTCTGGAGCATTAGCGCACCTCAGCTTTACCGCCTGCTTTTTCGATGATTTCGGCAGCCGATTTGGTGAATTTTTTGGCTTGAACCGTCAAGGCTTTGGACAGTTCGCCCTGTCCGAGAACCTTGAGTCCGTACGGTTCGATTTTGCTGATCAGCCCTGCCGCCTTGCAAAGTTCGGCGGTGACGACGCTGCCGGCCTCGAACACTTCGAGCTGACCGACGTTAACCACGGAATAGACTGCTTTGAATTTGTTTTTGAAACCTTTTTTGGGAAGACGTCTGGTGATCGGCATTTGTCCGCCTTCAAACCCGGGACGAACACCGCCGCCGCTTCTTGCCCATTGACCTTTGTGGCCCTTGCCGCTCGTTTTGCCGAGACCCGAACCGATCCCTCTGCCGAGACGTTTGCTCGCTGTCACCGCGCCGTCGGCGGGAGCCATCGTATGCAATTTCATAATAAGCTACCTCCTTAAATTTCTTCGACGCGGACGAGGTGCGAGACCTTTTGGATCATGCCGCGGATGACGGCGTTGTCGTCGTGCACTTTGCTTTGTCCGACCTTTTTGAGCCCCAGGGCGGCGACGTTGGCTTTTTGCTTTTCGAGGCAGCCGATGGTGCTTTTGATAAGAGTAACTTTGATCTGTTTCATAATCCCCTCCTATCCTTTGATTTCTTCGACGGTCTTACCGCGGAGGGCGGCAATCTGGTCGATGGTCTTAAGACTCTTGAGTCCGTTGATCGTCGCTTTGACGCAGTTGATGGGGTTGTTGCTGCCGATCGACTTGGTGCGGATGTCCTTGATGCCGCTGACTTCGAGTACGGCACGGACGGCACCGCCCGCGATCACGCCGGTACCTTCGGTTGCGGGCATCATGATGACTTTGCCGCGTCCGAAAATCCCCGTCGTTGCGTGCGGAATGGTGTTGTTGTCGCTTGCGATCGTAAACATCGATTTGATCGCGGCTTTGTTGGCCTTCTCGATCGCCTCGGGAACTTCGGCGGCTTTGCCCATCCCGGCGCCGACTCTGCCTTTGCCGTCACCGACAACGACGAGAGCCGAGAAGCGCATGTTCCGACCGCCCTTGACAACCTTGGTAACGCGGTTGACGGCGACGGTCTTTTTGATGAACTCGTCTCTGTGTTCTCTGTTGGATCTTTCTCTGTCATTTCTTGCCATGGTTCTTTCTCCTAAAACTCGAGTCCGGACTTTCTCGCGCCGTCGGCAAGAGCCGCTACGCGACCGGTGTAAAGGTAGCCGCCGCGATCGAACACAACCGCTTTAACACCTTTTTCCAACGCTCTTTCGGCGATGATGTTGCCGACGATGGTAGCCGCTTCGACTTTGGATTTGCCTTCGACCTTGGCGGCGATTTCCTTTTCGACGGTGCTGGCGGCGCAAAGGGTAACCCCTTTGACGTCGTCGATCACCTGAGCGTAAATGTGATTCAAAGACCGATAAACATTGAGACGCGGCGCTTCGGCAGTGCCGGAAATCTTGTTGCGCAATCTGATATGTCTTTTTTGTCTGACCTGATTCTTGTTGATTTTGTTAATCATACCGGGCTCCTCCTCTATTTGGCGTTCGATTTGCCTTCTTTGCGGATGATGGTTTCATCCTTGTAGCGGATGCCGTAGCCGTGATAAGGTTCGGGCTTGCGGATCGCTTTGATGTCCGCGGCAAACTGACCGACCTGGACTTTGTCGATGCCTTTGACGCAGATCTCGGTGGGAGAAACGACGGCGAGTTCGATGCCTTTGGGGGGCACGACGTCGACGGTGTGGCTGTAGCCGACCGAAAGAACGACTTTGTTGCCTTGCGCGACCGCTTTGTAACCGACGCCGGCGATGACCAGGCTCTTCTCATAGCCCTTTTCGACGCCGACCACCATGTTGTGGATCAGCGCGCGGTACAGACCGTGAGCGGCTTTGACGGCTTTTTCTTCGCTGGCACGGGTGACGTGTACGACGCCGTCTTCGACCGATACGCCGATTTTGGGGTTCTCGATCGCTTGGGTCAGGGTGCCTTTGGGTCCCTTGACGGTTACGACGCCGTCTTTGAATTCAACCGAAATCCCGTTGTTCAGCTTGATGGGAAGTCTACCGATTCTCGACATAACGCACCTCCTACCAGATATAGGCGAGGACTTCGCCGCCGGCGCCGATGGCGCGGGCTTTCTTGTCGGTCATCACGCCCTTGGAGGTCGAGATGATGGCAATACCCATACCGTTGAGGACTTTGGGAAGGGCGTCACTCTTGGCGTAAATGCGCAGACCGGGTTTGGAAATGCGCTTCAGACCGTTGATGACCTTCTGTTTGTCGGCGGTATATTTCAGTTCGATGTGAATGGTGTCCTGCACCTGGTTTTCCGCCTTGACGACGGTAGCCGATTTGATGAAGCCTTCTTCCACGAGGATTTCGGCAATGGACACTTTGATTTTGGATGCGGGAACATCCACGGACTCGTGTTTTGCGGTGAGACCGTTGCGGATACGGGTGAGCATATCTGCGATGGGATCTGTCATACTCATTGTTACACCTCCTACCAGCTTGCTTTGCGGACGCCGGGGATTTCGCCCTTGTACGCGAGTTCTCTGAAGCAAATTCTGCAAATACCGTACTTGCGGAGGACGGCGTGCGGTCTGCCGCAGATAGAGCAACGGGTATATTCTCTCGTCGAGAATTTCTGCTTCTTTTGTTGCTTATTGATCATGGATTTTTTAGCCATTCTTTTGACCTCCTACTTTGCAAAAGGCATACCGAGCAACTTCAGAAGTTCTCTTGCCTCTTCGTCGGTGTTTGCGGTGGTTACGAAGCTGACGTCGAAACCTCTGACCTTTTCGATCTGGTCGTAAGCGATTTCGGGGAAGATCAGCTGTTCTTTGATGCCGAGGGCGTAGTTGCCTCTGCCGTCGAAGGACTTCGCGGAAATCCCTTTGAAGTCGCGGACGCGGGGCAGCGCGATCGAAATCAGTTTGTCAAAGAAGTTCCACATGCGTTCACCGCGGAGCGTAACCATGGCGCCGATGTTCTGGTTCTGTCTGACCTTGAAGTTGGCAACCGATTTTCTGGCTTTGGTGACGATGGCTTTCTGCCCGGCAATCTGTTCGAGTTCGCCGACGGCAAGCTGCATGCTCTTGGGGTTGTCCTTGATGTCGCCCATACGCATGTTAAGTACGATCTTTTCGAGTTTGGGAACCTGCATGATCGAGCTGTACGCAAAGGTCTTCATCAGAGCGGGAACGACTTCTTCGGTGTATTTGACTTTGAGGCGGCTGACTTCCTTGACGGGAGCGGTGACCTCTACTGCTTGTTCTGCTTTTTTCGCCATTTTTAAGCCTCCCTATTATTCTTCGGTAGCGGCGGGTTTCGCCTTCTTTCTGACGGCGGCTTTTGCCTTGGGTGCCGCTTCGGTCGTTGCTGCGGCGTCGGCGTCTGCCTTTTTGGCGCGGGTCTTCTTTTGAGCGGGCTTCTTGGTCACGAGGACTGCGCCGCACTTTTTGCAGATGCGCACCTTTTTGCCGTCCTGCTCGGCATAGCCGACGCGGGTGGGCGTGTTGCAAGCCGAACACACGGGCATGACGTTGCTGATATCGACGCTGCCGGGTTGTTCGATGATGCCGCCTTTGTCCGAAGCCTTGCGGGCTTTGACCGCTTTTTTGTTGACGGTCACAAGTCCTTTGCCTTCGATCAGCACGCGGTGATTGTCTTTGTTGACGGCGAGAACCTGAGCGGTTTTGCCCTTGTCCTTACCGGCGATGATCATAACGTAATCGTCTTTTTTTACGCTGAATTTTGCCATTGTCTGCCTCCTAAAGAACCTCGGGAGCAAGAGAAATGATCTTCATGTAGTCCTTTTCTCTCAATTCTCTCGCGATTGGTCCGAAGATACGCGATCCGCGGGGTTGCTTCTGGTTGTCGATGATGACCGCCGCGTTGTCGTCGAATTTGATGTGCGTGCCGTCTTTACGCATAATGCCTTTGTGCGTTCTGACGATAACGGCTTTGACCACGTCGCCCTTTTTGACGGTGCCGCCGGGGGTCGCCGTTTTGACCGAAGCCACGATCACGTCGCCGATGTTGGCGCTTCTGACATACGATCCGCCCAGGATCCGGATGCACATAATCTCTTTGGCTCCGCTGTTGTCTGCTACTTTCAGTCTGGTTTGAGGTTGAATCATAATGTGCCTCCTTACTTCGCTTTCTCGATGATGGAGACCAAACGCCAGTTCTTATCTTTGGAGAGGGGTCTGGTTTCCATAACCTCGACTTTGTCGCCGATGCCGCACTCGTTGTTTTCGTCGTGGGCTTTGAGCTTCTTGGTGCGGAGAATATACTTTTTGTACAGAGGGTGTTTGATTTTTTGTTCGACGGCGACGACGATGGTCTTGTCCATCTTATCGCTTACGACCACACCGACTCTGGTTTTTCTGAGATTTCTTTCCACTGTCGTGTCCTCCTGTTATGCCTTCTTTTTGGCTCTGGTCTTTTTGGCGGCCTTCTCGGGCTCGACGGAAAGACCCAGTTCTCTTTGACGAAGCACGGTCTTGGCGCGCGCGATGTCGCGTTTGCAAGTGACCAGCACCATCGGATTGGAGAGTTGGTTGGTTGCGTGCTTAAATCTGAGGTTGAACAGCTCTGCTTTGAGCTCGTTGATCTTTTTGACCAGTTCCTCGTTGTTCATTTCAAAAAAGTTGTTCGCTTTCATTAGCATTCACCATCCTCTGCTTGTAAATCGGCTTTCTTGACAAACTTGCACTTGATCGGCAGTTTGTGGGACGCAAGTCTCAAAGCCTCTCTCGCGATCTCCTCGCTGACGCCTGCCATCTCGAACATGATTCTGTCGGGTTTGACAACGGCTGCCCAGTATTCGGGAGTACCTTTACCGCTACCCATGCGGGTTTCGGCGGGTTTTTTGGTGATGGGCTTGTGCGGGAAAATGTTGACCCATACTTGTCCGCCACGCTTGATATATCTCGTCATAGCGATACGGGCGGCTTCGATCTGGTTGCTGGTGATCCAGGCGGGTTCGAGCGCCATCAGTCCGTATTCGCCGTAGGCGATGACGTTACCGCGCATTGCGCGACCGGTCATTCTGCCACGGTGTTGCTTTCTTCTTTTCACACGTTTGGGCATTAACATATTAGTCGTTACCTCCTTTCACCTTGGTGAACACTTCACCTTTATAGATCCAAGCCTTGACGCCGATGATACCGTAGGTGGTGTGCGCTTCGGCAAACCCGTAGTCGATGTCGGCTCTCAGGGTCTGAAGGGGGATCGAACCTTCGTGGTAACTTTCGCTCCGGGCGATTTCGGCACCGTCCAGACGGCCGCTGACCATCGTTTTGATACCTTTTGCGCCCGCTCTCATCGTAAAGCCCATCGCCGACTTCATCGCGCGGCGGAACGGCATTCTCTTTTCGAGCGAAGCTGCGATCGATTCGGCAACCAGCTGTGCGTCGAGGTTGATGTTTTTGACTTCGTGCACGTTGACGTTGAACTTTTTGTTGCCGACGATCTTGGCGATATTCTTGTTGATTTCGTCAATGCCTCTCTTGGCGGCGGGAGCTTCGGCGTCCTTTTTGGCTTTGCCGATGGCGATCCCGGGACGGCCGCAGTACATATTGATCACAACGGTGTCGGCAGCGCGATCGATCGTGATTTTGCTGATGGCGGCGTCATAATAGTTGGTTTTGAGATATTTTCTGATTTCGTAATCCTCTTTGAGGAATTTGCCGAAATGCTTTTTGTTCGCATACCATTTGGTGTTCCAAGAGGCGATGACGCCGACTCTCAGACCATGCGGATTAACTTTCTGTCCCATTCTGCTATCCTCCTAAATATTCGCGGCGTCAAGGATGACCGTGATGTGGCTGGTCCGCTTCAAAAGGCGGGTACCTCTGCCCTTCGCCTTGGGCATCATCCGTTTGAGCGTAAAGCCCTGGTCGGCGTAGCAAGCCGCGACGTACAGGCTGTCTTTGTTCATACCGAGATTGTTTTCGGCATTGGCGGCAGCGGAGTTGACCACTTTGAGGACGGGTTCGCAGGAAGACTTGTTCATCGCTTTGAGAAGCGCGACGGCTTCGACGTAGCTCTTACCGCGGATCACGTCCAGCACCGCTCTCACCTTGTAGGGAGAAATCCGGATGTTTTTGGCAACGGCATGGGGACGTTTGTCACGGTTTTCCTGTCTTTGTTTGCTTTTTTCTCTTACTCTGGTAGCCATTGTTTACCTCCTACTTCTTGCCTTTGCCGGTCGTTTTGCTGCCGGCATGGCCACGGAAGGTTCTGGTCGGGGCAAATTCGCCCAGCTTGAGTCCGACCATATCTTCGGTAATATAGACGGGAACATGCTTTCTTCCGTCGTGAACGGCGATCGTGTGTCCGACAAACTCGGGGAAGATAGTAGATGCTCTCGACCAAGTTTTGACGGGTTTTTTGTCGCCCGATTCGTTCATCGCAACGATTTTCTTCATAAGGCTTTCGGCTACGAAAGGTCCTTTCTTGATAGATCTGCTCATCTGTATCCTCCTAATTAATGCGCTTAATGATGAACTTGTTGGATTTTGCCTTCTTGTTACGCGTCTTGTAACCCAGTGCCGGTTTACCCCAAGGCGTAACGGGTGTCGGCATACCGATGGGCGATTTGCCCTCGCCACCGCCGTGCGGGTGATCGCAGGGGTTCATGACAACGCCGCGGACGGTGGGTTTGACGCCCATGTGACGGGTACGACCCGCTTTCCCGATGCTGACGTTCTCGTGTTCGAGATTGCCGACCTGACCGATGGTCGCGCGGCACTTCAGCGATACATAACGCATTTCGCCGCTGGGCATACGAAGGGTCGCTTTGTTGCCTTCTTTTGCCATCAGCTGAGCTGCCGAACCGGCGGCTCTTGCGATCTGACCGCCCTTGTTGGGTTGCAGTTCGATGTTGTGGACCATCGTACCGACGGGGATGTTCTGGAGCATCAGAGCGTTGCCCGCTTTGATGTCGGCGCCTTCGCCGCTGATAACGGTGTCGCCTACGCCCAGTCCCACCGGAGCGAGAATGTACTTTTTGACGCCGTCCGCGTAGTGGAGCAACGCGATGTTGGCACTGCGGTTGGGGTCGTATTGGATGGAAGCGACTTTGGCGGGAATCCCGTCTTTGTTGCGCTTATAATCAATAATTCTGTACTTGGTACGGTTGCCGCCGCCGATGTGACGGACGGTGATGCGACCCGTCGAGTTGCGACCGCCCGTTTTGTTGAGGCTGACAAGCAGGCTCTTTTCGGGTTTGGTCGAGGTGATCTCGGCGAAATCGGATACGCTCATATTACGACGAGCGGGAGAAGTAGGTTTGTATCTTTTAACCGCCATTCTTGGATCCTCCTATTTACGATAAGCTCTCGAAGAATTCGATCGCCTTGCTGTCCGCGGTCAGCGTGACGTAAGCCTTTTTGTAAGAAGAGGTGGTACCTTCGTTACGGCCGAGTCTTTTCTTTTTGCCGCGCACTCTCACGGTGTTGACTTTGGCGACCTGAACGCCGAAGACGGTCTCTACCGCTTGTTTGATCTGAGTTTTCGTCGCCGATTTCATCACTTTGAAAGCGTACTTTTTGGCGGCGATCCCGTCGTAGCTCTTTTCGGAAAGAACGGGTTTGATGATAATGTCGTATGCGTTCATTCTGCGTATACCTCCGAGAGAGTTTTGACCGCATTCTTAGTCAGAATGCATTTGTTGACGCGCACGAGGTCGTACACATTGATCAGCGCGACGTCGGTCATCGAAAGGGTTTCGATGTTGCGTCCGGCGCGGACAACGTCGGGTTGATAACCGTCAAGCACGAGGAGTGCGGATTTTTCGACTTTGAGGTTGCCGAGGATGCCGGCGACCAGTTTGGTCTTGGGTTCGGCAAGCTCGAACTTATCGACAACGATGATGTCGCCGTCGCGCAATTTCTGGCTGAGGGCGCTGCGCAGAGCGGCAACCTTCATTTTTTTGTTGATTTTCTTGGAGAAATCGCGGGGCTTCGGAGCAAACACCACGCCGCCTTTAATCCATTGCGGAGCGCGGATGCTGCCTTGACGGGCTCTGCCCGAACCTTTTTGGCGCCACGGTTTGATGCCGCCGCCTCTGACTTCGGTACGGGTCAGGGTCGATTTGGTGCCTTGTCTTTTGTTGGCAAGCTGGGCGACGACGACCTGATGGATCAGGGCTTCGTTGTACTCGCACCCGAAAACCGATTCGGGAACTTCCATTTTGCCCGCTGCTTTGCCGGTGGTCTTCAATACTTTAATCTCTATCATAGCAGTAACTCCTTATACACCCTATTTCTTGAACCATTTGGCGCTTTTGGACTGTTTGATCGACTCTTTGACGACAACAAGGCTGTCCTTGGGACCGGGGATGCCGCCGGCGATCAACAGAATGTTGCGGTCGACGTCAACTTTGACGACGGTAAGGTTCTGAATCGTAACGCGTTCGTGACCGTATTGTCCTGCCATCTTCTTGTTTTTGAAGACGCGGCTGGGGCTGCTGTTGGCGCCCATCGAACCGACCGATCTGTGGATAGGACCGGTACCGTGGGACATACTTCCTACGCGCTGCGCGTTCCATCTTTTAATAACGCCGCTGAAGCCGTGACCTTTCGAAGTTCCGACCACGTCGACGCGATCGCCGACGGCGAAGACGTCGCATTTGAACTGCTGACCGACTTCGTAAGCGGAGCAATCGTCAAAGCGGAATTCTCTGAGGTATTTTTGGGGAGCGACGCCGGCTTTTTTGAATTCGCCGAGTGCGGGCTTGACGGTTTTGGCTTCCTTAGCGGCTTCAAAACCGACCTTGACAGCCTGATATCCGTCCTTTTCGACGGATTTCTTTTGGATGACGGTGCAGGGACCGGCGAGCACGACGGTAACGGGAATAACGGTGCCGTCGGCGGTGAAGATCTGGCTCATGCCCAGCTTTTTACCTAAAATCGCTTTTTTCATCGTGAGCCTCCTTGTCTTACAGTTTGATCTGAATGTCTACGCCGGCGGGCAGACCGAGTTTCATCAGAGACTCGACGGTGCGGGCGGAGCTGTTGTAGATATCGATCAGGCGCTTATGGGTGCGCAGTTCGAATTGTTCGCGGCTGTCTTTGTCTTTGTGGGGCGAACGCAGAATGGTGATGATTTCTTTTTCGGTGGGAAGCGGAATCGGGCCCGAAATGCTGGCGCCGGTGCGTTCGGCGGCATCGACGATTTTTTCGCACGAGGCATCGATCAAGCTGTGGTCATAGGCTTTCAACTTAATTCTGATCTTTTGACCTGCCATTTGTATGTGAATCCTCCTAAGATATTGTATCTAACACTCTCACACTAAGCCGTGTGTGTCGCGCTTCCCCCCAAATAAAAGGCGTTGACGCCTGTTTCTCGTGTTAGGTAGGGAGATGTGCGAGCTGTAATGTGGCCTCGGGAATTGACAACCGACCGACTGCAATATTCCGTCTTCGGCTACCGAACGCATCGAAAAAGGCTCTCCGCGACGACAGCCCTTATATATTATCAAAAGGAATCGGCGATGTCAAACAAAATTAAGGGCTTTTTCAAAAAAAATCAAGAAATTTCAAAACCTCTTTTTTCCCTTCCGCAAGATATGGTGGCGGACAAAAAATCGGACTACAATCGGGCAAAATTCCGCTCTCTACCACGCGTCCGAGCGTGTCATTTTTGCCCTCAACGCCCCTTTCGCCCGACCGAGGAAAGGGGCGGCTCTTATATATTATTATGATTCTAAAGGAGCCTTGTCTTGCTTCGGCACGAGGCGCAAACCGCATCGCGGCAGCAGCCACAAGACGTCGTCCATAATCTGATAGTCATAGCGCGTAACGTCGGCTTCGTCCTCGGAGATTCCGTTGCGTTCCGCCATCGTCTTGCGATATTGCAACAAGCCTTCGAACGTCGTCAGATTGCGATGCTCCCTTCTTGCCAGCAATTCCTGCTTGGAGCAAGAAACCATCGCGTCGAGCGATGCCGGTAGATACCCGTTGCAGATCATGTAGGCGTTCCAGCGTTGATGCTCCTGGCGCGCCATCGTACAGCGCAAAGAGTCGAGCGTTTTCGGACAGCCGCTATAGTCCACGACGTGTCCGTCCCTCCCGTCGACATAGCGGATGGGATCGCCTGCAGAATAATGCGCGAGAAAAGCGGCGTCGCACCCCTCCCCTGTTTCGCCCCCTTCGGCGTAGTCATATCCCGTCAGATTGAGTTTGATCCGAAGCCCCATACAGGCAAAGATGTTGGATTCCCGCTGCACCTCGCTCCAACGGTCATACCACTCCAGAGCCGCTTCGCGCGCGGCAAGCCGATTGCGCTCGTCCTCCGACACAGGCTCTTTGGCAAAGCGGTCGAGGGTATAGCGGAAGTGCCGCAGTTGCGCCATCGTCTCGGCGCGTTCCGAAACAATGCGGCGAAGATCATAAACCGCTTCTTTTTCGTTGCCGAACGTGTAAAAGCCGGCTTCTTGGGCATACAATTTGTCGATCACCTTTTCGCACAACGCGCCGTCTCTGATTTTGACAAAAATGCGGGTATGCCCGGCGACATCCCATTCCTTGATTTTTTCGGACAGTTTTTCGGCAAGGTCGAGATTCTCGAGATCGCTCCCGAACGCGATTACGATATCGCTGACGGCGTCGGGATCGGAAAGCTCTTTGCAAAGCGTTTCGTAAAAACTCCGCTCGTTGACGTCGGTGCGGAAAAACCGCTCTTCGGCAGGGAAGGGCGGCAGCGGCAGATACCGATCGGGCTGAACTTTCCCGACAAATTCGCGATCATAGCGGTACAGGTTGTGATTGAGCTGCTTATCGTTGACGGCGTCCGTCTTGTCGAAAATAAAATATTGAACGGGCTTTTCGACCGGTCTCCCGTCTTCCCCGCGGGTCAGAAACTGCTGATTGGCTACCGAAGTCATAAACAGCTGTCGGTTGGTTTTGCCGAAGCCGATCAAAAACATTTTGGGACGCACGTCGGGATATAGGGTTGCGCTGTCGTAATCGATGTGGCGCGCGTCCATCGCCGACGTCAAAGGATACCGTTCGATGAAATCGCGCGCAATCAATTTGTATTTGTTGATATAACGGATGCCGCCGTGGTGCTTCTCGACGAAACGCAAAAAGGCGGACTCGTTGCGGGGTTCTCCGAAGACATAACACTGCAACCCCTTTCGGTCGCCCAATCCGAATCCGCTTTGATCGAGTTCTTCCAGCACCCTGCCGACCGCTTCGGTCAGAATCAGATTGCGCGCGTCGCACCCGGTATTGATAATGACGTTGATGCGGACGCTTCCGATCCGCCCCATCCAACGCCGCAACAATTCCGCAAGGTCACCCTTTTCCGAAAAAGAAACACCGGCGCTTTTGAGCACATACAAATCGTCCAACACATTCCGATCCGGCGGAGCAAGCAAGACGACGTCCCCTTTTTCGCGCCGGACGGAACGGATAATCTGCAAATTCTGTTCGTTGTATCCCACGACGACAAACAGTTCAGGAGCTAACCAAACGGCACGCAACGCCCGAAGGCGGTTGGCAATCCGCTCCCCGATCAACGCAAAAGCAAACATAACGGCATTGGCAATGACCAATGCAAAACAAAAGGACATCGTCACGCGATACAGCATATTTTCCGCCATCAGCGCGCGAACGCTTGCATAGTCGAATTTCAGCACCACCAGATCGACCGTTGACTTGACCGCCTGCAAAAACGCTCCGCCGACATCCACACCCCCTTCGTAATGCGCCATCCAATACAGCGGAACGGCAATGAAAAAGATCACGGCGAACTTCCCTTTTTTGAAGTTCTTGACATAAGCGAGACGCGCCTTGCGATCGGACAAAACGATCCGCAACACGGCGGTCAAAAAAACGGCGCACAGCGCAACCAGGCAAATTGCGATCAGAATCTGCATAGAACTTCGGTTCCCTTAAAATGATAGATTCAGTATACCATACCCGCGACAAAAAAACGCAACCAATTCAAAAATAATTCTTGTCGATCTTTCTCCTTCCCGTTAAAAATCCGTCAAATCCCTTGATTTCGCTCTTGCAATCCCCCGTACGCGATGGTATACTGTATCTGTACGAAGGAGGCGGCAATGACAACGATCGAACTGTGTTTTTTGGTATTGATTTTTTTATCGGGGGCGATCTTGGTTTATCTTGCAATCTGCGGAGGTTTGGTGCGCTATCTGATGCGTCCCAAGAAGCGCGACAACGCCTTCCTGATCGACTACGAAACGCGCGAAAAAGAGTTTGACAAGGCTTGGCTCGATCTTACCGCCCAAACGTTTACCCGTCCCTCTCCCTTCGGTTACGACGTGTTCGGACGGCTTTACATGGCGGACACCCCGACCGATCGCTTTATTCTCTGCCTGCACGGACACAACAATTCCTCGATCGGACAACTCAAATATCTTTCCCTGTTCCGCGACCTCGGCTACAACGTTTTCATGCCCGACCATCGCAGAAGCGGAAACAGCGGCGGCGATTCCATCACTTTCGGTTGTTACGAAAAGCATGACGTCGTCGGTTGGATCGACTTTTTGCAGGAGCGTTACCCCGACGCGACCTTTGCCCTGTTCGGCGAATCGATGGGAGCGGCAACCGCCACGATGGTTGCGGCAATGGACAAACGCGTCCGCTTCCTGATCGAGTATTGCGGCTATGCCGACTTCCGCCATCTTATTCTGCCCAAGCTCGGCAACCTCCGTCCCCTTTACGCCCTGCTTCGTCCGGGACTGAAAGCCATGAGCAACATCCTGTATTCCGTAGACCTTGACGAAACGGATGCGCTTAGCGCAATGCGTTCGCTGTCCATCCCCGTCTTGATTCTCCACTCCCGCGCCGACAAAACGGTGTATTTTTCCAACGCGCTTGCCCTTGCCAAAGCCAACCCCAAGGCAAAAACCGTATACTTCGAAACGCCCGCCCATGCGCGCAGCTTGATTGTTTGCCGCAAAGCGTTTACCGAAGCCGTACAAACTTTTGTCAAAGACGTCGATCAAAATCAATCCTTATAAAGGCGGTATAACTATGGCTGTTTACATTTCTCTTACTGTTGTCGCATGTGTGCTGACCGTTTTCTTCCTCGTCGTTCGGGTTACGCAAAAGCCCGTTTACGGTCTCCTGACCAAGACGCTCGCCTCGTTGGGCTTCCTTGCGCTCGGCACGGGCGGACTGGTGGTGCAAAACGGATTCCTGCCCGACGGGCTGGCGCTGATCCCCTTGGGACTTGCCTTCGGACTGGTCGGCGATATCGTCCTCGACTTAAAGCGCGCCCACAGCGAATACGAAGGGCTTTATCTCACTTCCGGGATGGTATCCTTCGGGATCGGACACATTGTCTATTTCCTCGCCCTTGTCCTCCTCGCAACCCCCTACGTCGGCGACCTCCTGATCCCCGCTTTGATTTCGCTCGGCATTGCCGCCGTCGTCATCACCGTCATGATGGTCGTCAGTATCAAACTGATGCACGCCAAATACGGTAAGCACCTGGTTCTCGGCATCGTCTACGGCTTTATCCTTTCGTTTATGACGGTGTTTTCGATCTATATCGCCATTCTCGATCGCGGCTTCCTGCTCTTCGGACTCGGCATGGCATTCTTCCTGATTTCCGACATCATCCTCAACACGATGTATTTTGTCGAAGGGCAGAAGGAAAACAAACTTTACTGCATCCTGAATCACGCGACCTATTATGCCGCACAGATCCTGATCGCGTCGTTTGTTTATCTGATCTGATCCCCTAAACAATATCTTACTTCCGTGAAAAAGCGCGCCGTCGGGCGCGCTTTTTGTCGGTTTCGCAATGGGATTTTTTCATCCGCTTTATTTTGCCGTCACAATCTTTTCCAGTCGGTCGAGATCTTTGATCGTGATTTTACCCTTCCAGAACTCGATGATCCCCTCTTCCCGCATCCGGATCATTTCGCGCGACATCGAAGGACGCGATACGTTGAGATACTCCGCCATTTCGTTGCGGTTCATCCCCAGATCGACGTTCAGACTGTTCTGGATCAAAAACTTATCGTAAATCAGCTTTGCAATCTTCAGTCGCATGCTCTTGATCAACAGATATTCGGTATCCTTGTTCATCGACGTGATATGCTCGGCAAGATAGCGGAGGGTATTGTCCAGCAACTTCTGATGATGGGCACAGTTTTTGGAGCAACGCCCCACGATCGTCGACAACGTAATAAACAAAATCATCACTTCTTCCGCCGCGACGACCGAATAGGTCAGCTTCCCTTCGCCGCAATAGCCGTCCACTTCGCCGAACATGCCGCCCGCTTCCAGCGTCCCTTGCGCTTCCCTTCTGCCGCCTGGTTTTGTGACGAATTTGAGGAGCGTTCCGCTGAGTACGATCCCGATTTCGCTGACGTCGTCGCCTTCTGCCGCAACGATTTTGCCACGGGAGTATTTGACGATTCTGCCCGATAAACAGTCGAAAATCGCGTCGATTTCACGTTCTTCAAAGTTACGGAACAGATCGTTTTGCTTGATTAACTTAAAAATATTCATCCTGTGCGGCTCTCCTCAACCCGACAACGGCGCGTTGCCACGGCTACAAACTTAAATTCAGTATACTATTTCTTCCGACAATTTGCAAGACATTTCAAAAGAATTGTGGTATATTAAGAATATGAACACGCAAAATACGATCGAACAATTTCAAAGCATGATCGCCGAGTTTTACAAATCGCGTCTGATCGTCGTAGAAGTCGTCATATCTTCTTTTCTCGAGCGCCTGGTCAATACGCCCGCGCTGTACGCCGTCGTCGAGGATGCAACGCGTCGCGCCAATTACGAAGCGCAATACAGCCGCGCCGTCACGCGCGACAGTCTGGGGTGCTATTTCACGCTGCCCGCCAACAAACGTCAGACGGTCTCGCTGGTAACGGGACTTTTGTTTGATTTTGACCGCTATCATTTGTCGATTGTCGAATTTGTCACCAAGTTTTTCCCGTCGGAAACGTCGCACGGATCGTATCTTGCTTTCTGTGACAACGTTATCAAGCCGTACGGCGAAGCCTTTACGGCGTTGCTCGCGGAATCCGAACCGCAGATGATCCGCGTCGCCGAAGAAAACGACGCCCCCCTTCTGCCCTTTGCCGAAAAGGCAAAAGAGGACGCCGACTACTGGCTGAAAGCCCTCCTCGACACACTGACGGGGGACAATCACCTGGAAGAAGATCTCAGGCGGGAAGCCGTGACCGTCGTCAAAGGAATGTTGTCGGTTTTAGAACTCGGCAATCCGATGCTGATCAAAGTTGTCTGGATCGGATTAAAGCATACTTTGGGGACCTACTCTTGCGGATTGAGAGAACTGAAAGAAATCGAAACGATATTGCGCACTTACGGAGTCATCGAATAAAATGTTTTTGCAAAGTCTCGAAAACGTAGCCCTCCTGCTGCTGATGGCAGTCCCGGGGTTTCTGATTGTCAAGCTCAAAATGGTACCGGCGGAAGGGGCGGCAAAATTTATTTCGGTGATGCTGATCTATGTCTGCCAACCTTTTATCACGTTCAACTCCTTCCTCAATACCGACTTCGACCGGAATATTTTGATCAATCTGATTGCCGTACTGATATTTACGGGCGTGTTCACTTCGCTGATGATCGGGATCGGCAACCTGATTTTTCTCTGGGTCAAAGATCGCGATACGCGCGGGTTATTTTCTTATGCCGGTGCCTTCGGCAACATCGGGTTCATGTGTATCCCGTTCTTGCAGATTCTTATGCCGGGCAACAACGAAGTCATCCTTTACGCCACGGCTTCGATCGTTTCGTTCAACCTCGTCGCCTGGACCCTCGGCAACTATCTGATCACGGGAGAGCGCAAGCATATCAGCCTCAAAAAGGCTATCATCAATCCCCCCACCCTCGCTTTTTTGATCGCGTTGCCGCTCTTTTTGTTTAATCTCAATTTCAACGCCGCCCCTTCTCTATCAGGCCTTGCCAAAGTATGCCGGCTGTTTGCCGATCTCGTGGGGCCGCTTGCCATGATTATGTTAGGCATCAAAATCGCCGAGATGAACTTCAAGACGCTGTTCTCCGATCCCGGTGTTTATCTTGCCGCCGCCGTCAAACTGTTGCTCGCTCCCGTCGTTGCGTTTGCGCTGATGATGCTGATGACGACCTTTATGGACGTAGCCGAAATTCGCTTGAATCTCATCACCCTTGCGGCAATGCCTTCTGCCAACAATATCATGATGTTTTGTACGGTATACGACAAAGACGCAGGCGTTGCGGCAAAGTGCGTCGGAATCAGTACCGTCCTTTCGATCGTCACGATACCGCTTGCGCTGATGCTTTTTGTTTAATTGCCGCAAAACAGTTGTCAAGTCGCAAAAGCTGGTGTATAATAAGTGCAACAATCTTGAAAGAGGTGTCAGGATGAAAAAAATTACCGGAGATATGCTGATCGCTGAATTGCTGAACTACGGCGACACCGAAAAAATCGCAAACGTTCTCTTCTCGTTCGGGATGCACTGCCTGGGTTGCGCCCTCGCGCATGGCGAAACCATCGCGCAAGCCGCCGAAGCACACGGTGCCGATCTTGACGAGATGATCGCCAAGCTCAACGAGGCCTGCGGACTTTAATAACTATTGGAGTATGGTGCAATGGTAGCACAGCGGACTCTGACCCCGCTGACGTAAGTTCGATTCTTACTACTCCTGCCAAACAAAGGGTGACAGTCGAAGGCTGCCACCCCTTTTTTTAGAAGATGCAACGAATTGTCGGAACACTCAGGCGCGCAGTCGCCGATTATCGAATGATTGAGGACGGAGACCGCGTCGCGGTCGGGCTATCGGGCGGAAAGGACAGTCTTGTCCTGCTTGCCGCGCTTCAGGCGTACCGCAAATACAGTCCCGAACGGTTTGAACTTTTTGCCGTCCGCATCGATATGGGCTTCCAAAACGCCGATGCTGCCGAAGCCCGCGCGCTTGCCGCGTATGTCGAATCGCTTGGCGTCCCCTATCATGTTGAACAAACCGATCTTGCCGAAATCATTTTCGACGTCCGCAAAGAAAAGAATCCCTGCAGCCTCTGTTCCAAAATGCGCCGCGGTGCGCTCAACACGGTTTGCGGAAAAATAGGCGCCAATAAGCTTGCTTTGGGGCACCATAGAGAGGATGTGCTGGAAACCTTCCTGTTGTCGATGATGTATGAAGGAAGGCTCTCGACCTTTCAGCCCAAGTCCTATCTCAGTCGCTCCGGAATCACGGTGATCCGCCCTTTGATTTATGCCGCCGAAGGCGATCTCAGCGGCGCGGCACGGCGATACAATCTCCCTGTCCTTCACAACCCCTGCCCTGCCGATCGGCACACCCAGCGCGAATATATGAAATCGTTGGTGGGCGACATTGCCAAGGCAATCCCCATTGCAAAAGACAGGATGTGTGCCGCCATCATGCATCCCGAACGTTACAATCTATTCCCGCCGAAAGGAGACATCAATGCCCAAACGGACGATTAAAGAAACTCTTGTTCTGATCCTCCGCCTGATGCTGACGTTTTTGAAGATCGGAGCGTTTACGTTTGGCGGCGGCTACGCCATGATTGCGTTGGTCGAAAAAGACGTCGTCGAAAAAAAGAAATGGCTGACCGAAAAAGAAATGATCGACCTTCTCGCGATTGCCGAGTCGACACCGGGCGTCATTGCTCTGAACACCGCAACCTATGTCGGACAAAAAGTTGCAGGATTTTTCGGTGCACTCGCCGCTTCGATCTGCGTGATGCTCCCCTCTATCGTCATTATCGTGCTGATTTCGGGGATCATTCAGCAATTCGGCGACAACCGGTATGTGCGTTGGGCGTTTCTCGGGATTCGCGCCGCGGTTGCCGCACTGATTTTCAACGCCGTCCTCAAAATGTTTAAGCAGGTGGAAAAAAACGTATTTTCTTATATCCTGATGGCGATTGCTTTGGTGCTTGCCGCCTTGTCGGTATTCAACGTCATCGCGCTCGACGTCGTATTTATTTTGCTCGGCGCCGCAGCCGTCGGACTGATTTACGGGATCTTCCGCCGCGGAAAACAAAATCACCGTACCGCCGCGGATACGCCCGCCTCGTCCGCGTCGCCCCGACAAGAATCCTCTTCTCCCGCCCGATCGGACGAACCTCAGGAAAAAGATCAATCTTCGGAAAAATCGGAGAAAAACGATTCTTGCGACAATCAGGAGGAAACCCGATGAATATCTATCTCGACCTCTTCCTCAGTTTTTTGAAAATCGGCGTCTTTACCATCGGCGGCGGCTACGCCATGATCCCCATTATTTCGGATACCACCGTCAGCAAAGGCTGGATCACACCCGAAATGCTGATCGACTTTATCGCCATCGCGGAGTCAACCCCGGGACCTTTTGCCATCAATGTTTCCACCTTCATCGGGTATGACATGGGAGGACTCTTCGGCGTATTCTGCACTACAATGGGATTATTCCTGCCCCCTTTCCTGATCATCTTGGTCGTTGCCTATTTTGCCGATCGGTTTATGAAAAACCGCTACGTCAACGATGCTTTTTCGGGACTCCGCCCCGCCGTCGTCGGACTGATCGGCAGTGCGTTTTTGTCGATCGCGGTCGCAACCTTTCTCCCGACGGGCGATAACGGCGCAATCACGTTCAACTGGTTCGGCTTGATCTGGGCGGTGATCTGCTTCGTCGTCATGCGCCGATTCAAAAAAATTCATCCCATCCTGATCATTATCGTTTCGGCAGGCGTCGGGATCTTATTCTACGGGTTTATCCTGCCTTCTTAGTTCCTTCGACCCCACAAAAAACCCGGGCGGTTTGCCCGGGTTTTCTTTTATTTATCGCCTACGGGGAGATAATCGTAGGGGCTGACCACATTGCCGTTCAGGTAAACCGCAAAGTGTACATGTGCTCCGTCTGCCATTTCGGACGTCGCGCTGGTCGACATCGTGCCGATCGTTGCGCCTTTTTTGATGACGTCGCCTTTTTTCAGCGTCGGTTCGGCAAGCGAGCCGTAATAGCTGACCAATCCGTCGCCGTGATCGATCTTGACAACGTGACCGTTCAAAACGTCATAGGTAACGTCGGCAACCGTCCCGTCGTAAACCGCAAGCACCGCCGTCCCTTCTTCTCCGCCGAAATCAATGCCGTTGTGTACTTGGTATTGTTGCAGCGTTTGGGAGAACACCAGGCTGTCCATCGCGTAATCTTTGATGATATCCGCACTCGCAACGGGCATACCGAATACGATAGGATCGGGATTTTCGGTCGGCTTGTTGTCGTCGGGGTTTTCGGTCGGTTTGTTGTCGTCCGGGTTTTCGGTCGGCTTGTTGTCGTCGGGTTGCTGATCGTTGATAACGGGATCGGTGGGACCGTCCTGATTGTTGCTTGCCACAACTGCAACCGTTACCATTGCGGCAATTGCCAGAATACATACGCCCATAATGATATAATAGACGTTCTTCTTGAAAAAGGCTTTGATCTTACCTTTTCCGCTTGCATACTTTTTTTCCATAATAACCTCCCGGTAGTGGTGAATTTTGTGATACTTCGATTATCGCCACGGGATCGACTCTTATACCCGATCGACACAAGTCGTCACAAAACGTCATTCTTTTCAATAACTCCCCAAAATCAGCGGCGTGCCCGCCGTTACCGTCTTCCCGCGGAGCGCAATTTGAAGATTGACCGTTTCGCCGTTCAAAACGATGCCCCCTCTCAAACGCGCCGAACGCGCATAAATCACGGTCAACCCGTTGATTTCAGACTCTTTGACGACGGTTGCCTGCAGTTGGCTGAGCATCGCTTCCGCCGCCGCGCGATCCCCCTGAAAGCGCACGCTTTCTCCTTGCGGCGCAGGATCGGACAGGTGAAGCAATGCGGCGCCGAGGGGATCGGCGCTGTGCAGAATTCGCCCCGTAATCTTGCCGTCCGCTTCACGGGTATAAACGGTATAGTCCCCCTGCAAATCTCCCGCAATCGGCAATCCGAGCGCGGACAACGCAATCAGTCCGACGGCAACCAGTAGGAACACTAACGCTTTTTTCCACATAAAAAAACCTCCGTATTCACGAAGGTTTTCCAATTTCATCCAATCTATACCCGATCAATCTTTGACGCGAAGGGCGTCGAAACATTGGTTGACCGTCTGATCGGATGGTTTTTTGGTGAACAGCGATACGAGCGGCGTCACAATCATCGAGGTTGCCATTGTGATTACGCCGATCAGCGGAGAGCGGGCAATCCCTTTTTTGATCACAGTACCGAAATCGGCGCCGTCGGGCGTCCCGACAAAGCCGAACGCCAAGACCAACACAAAGGTTACGACCAGCCCTAAGACGATGCTGACATACGCGCCGGCGGCAGTCGCCTTGCGCGAATAGAGTCCGTAAACGTACGGTCCGATGAAGCACCCCGCAATCGTTCCCCAAGAGAGCGACATCAGCGTGACGATGGCATCGATCTTCAAGATGGCGAGGACGGCGGACAGCGCGATAAAGACAAGACATAGGATCCGCATCAGCCATTTCACGCGGTTATCATCGGCTTTGGGATTGATATAGCCGTGGTACAGATCGATCGAAATTGCCGACGAACCCGTCAGTGACAGAGAGGACAGCGTCGACATACTGGCAGAAAGAACCAAAACGGCAATCAGTCCGAACATTGCCGGCGTAAATCCCGCCATTTGAAGCATGGTTACGATGACATAATCGTTGTTGCCGTTTGGCGCGGTATCGAAAAACAGATGGGCGAGTCCGCCGTTGAGATAGGCGCCGCCGCCGATGATCAAAGCAAACAGCGTGCTGATCACGATTCCTTTTTTGATGGCGGCGTCGTTTTTGACGGCGTAAAACTTATGGACGGACTGCGGAAGGCTCCAGATGCCGAAGGAGGTCAGCAGGCACATAACGATCAGATTGAAGCCGGGGCTATCGATGACGGAACCCGTCGCCGAGTCGTACGAAGGGAAGAAGCCGAAGCCCATCCCAATCAATTTGTCCACGCCATCCCCCCAGTTGACATAGGAGGAATTAAACATAAAGATCAGCATCATGCCGACGCCGAAGATCATGATGATCCCCTGAATAAAATCGGACAACGACGAAGCAAAGTAGCCGCCGACAAAGAGATAGCTTGCCGTAACCACCGCCATCACGACGACGCACCAAACAAAGGGAATGCCGTAAACGGTTTCGATGATATATCCGAGCCCTTGGTAAACCGAAGTGGAATACGGAATCAAAAAGAAAAAGATGACAAAAGAACTGAGCAGCTTGAGATGGCGGCTTCCGTAACGCTTCTCAAAGAACTCGGGCATGGTTTTGGTATTGAGGGCGCGGGTCATCGCTTTGGTACGGCGGGCAAGGACGATCCAGGCAAGGCAGCTGCCGATCGCGGCGTTTGCAACGCCGATCCAAAAAGAAGCAAGCCCCATCGACATGCCGAACTGTCCGGCATACCCGACAAAAATGACGGCGGAAAAATAAGTTGTCCCGTACGAAAACGCCGACATCCAACCGCCCATTCCGCGATCGTTGAGGTAAAAACTGTTGAGCGAAGTGGCGCGTCTGGACGCAAAAACGGCGATCCCGACCATCATTGCGATATATATCGCCAAAATCAAAAACGCCGGCCAACGTGCGTCGACGGCAGCGAGCATCGCAACCATAACCGAACCTCCTTGGTAATAACAGAACCATTATATAAAATAAAGGCGGAAATGGCAAACGATTCGACCTTAATTTACCCGAAACAAAAAACGGAGGGCATCGCCCTCCGCCGTTTATTCCTGTTCGGAACGGATCATTTCGCCGTTTTCGGCGTCCTGAAACATCAGCCAGTAGCCTTCGCCGTTCTCTTTCAGTTTGAGAAAATCGCAAAGCTCTTTGCCTTCTTCGGGGGGGCGAACCGCTTTGACGCCCGGCACGCCGTACGCGATATGCGTGACCTCTCCTCCTTCGCGCAAAACGCCGACGACATAATAGTCGTCTCCGTCGTAGCGCACTTTGACCCAACTGGAATCGGGAACCGCCTTTTCGAGATCGGGTTCGGAGGGATAGACCGTCAAAAGCTCTTCGATCTTCGGGCGAAGGGAGCGATAAAAGTGTTCTCCTTTGGGCAGGCGGAAGGGATTGTCGTCCGACTCCGTCGACAAAATTTCTACTTCAGGGGTATCACTGTCGGATACGGATTGTTCGGTTTGGGTTTCTTCTTCAATGAGATCGGCAGCCGATTGTGCGGATTCTTCCGCATCTTCCGCCGACTCCGCTTCCATAGCCCCGGCTCCGTTCCCGTTGGCGATCGCTTTGCGCATGGCATTCAAATCGATCGACTTATAGCTCCCGCCATAAGCAAACACCGCGCCTTCCGGATCCATCAGAACAATCCCCGTCGGATCGTCGTCCTTCAGTTCGCCGCGCATCGAAATTTCGGTGCGACGTTCCGTTATTTCGGCAAGCTCAAACGGAAGCGACCCTGCCTGAATTCCCATCCAAAGGGGCGCACGGAAAGGCTCGTTGATCACCGCCTTGACTCCGATCGTGCGTCCGATACAGACAAACGTGACATAACCGTTGGTACGACTTCTGGTCAGAACGACCGTCTTTTTCAAAAACGACATAAACCCTCCGCTCGATACGGAATAATCTATGCCGTCTGCGTTGCAATTATACGTTGCCTTGCTCGGAACGGAAACGATCGGCAAGCGCGATATAGTCTTCGACCGACAACGCCTCCCCCCTGATATTGGGGTCAAACCCCGCTTCTTCGAGAACGGTGCGAATTTCCTCTTTTCCCCTGCCGAGGGCAACGGAAAAATTGTTGACCAAGGTCTTGCGCCGCATCGCAAAGCCTGCCCGCATCAGTTTGGACAGAAAGGCTTTATCCTTTACAATATAGCGACTGTCGTCGCGCTCGACGGTGACAACGGCGCTGTCCACGTTGGGGACGGGACGAAACATCGTCCGCGGGACTTTGCGCGTGATGCGCGCTCTGCCCCAAAGCCTGACGGCAAGCGTAATCGCACCGTAATCGGGGGAGCCGACTTCGGCAACCAGCCGCCTTGCCACTTCTTCCTGAATCGTGACGGTGATCGAACGCACGTCAAGCCCCGACTCGATCCAGCGCATCATCAGCGGTGTGGTGATATAATACGGAATATTGGCGACAACGCGGAAAGAGTCTGTCCCGACCTTCGCTTTGACTTCTTCGTCCGACATTTTGAGGACGTCTCCGATCACCGTCGTAACGTTGTCAAGCCCTGCAAGGGTTTCCGCCCAAACAGGAGTCAGACTGTCGTCAACGTCGAACGTCACGACCCTTGCCCCGGACTCGGCGATTGCACGCGTCAACGTTCCGGCACCCGTCCCGATCTCGACGACGGTATCGCCCGGGCAAACGCCGCCGTCACGGACGATTGCGGCAAGCAAGGCTGGGTCGGTCAGAAAGTTCTGTCCGAGATTTTTTTTGAACCGAAACCCGTGCCGTAACAAAATCTCTTTGATTTCCATATATTTCCTTCCCTTCCCCTTGCAATTTTCGTCAGAATCCGCTATACTATTGATGTACCGAAGAGAAATCCTTGCAGTACCGAAGAAACACCAAAGAAAGCCGCCTCATCGAGGCGGCTGATTTTTTGTCAGCCGATATACGCGCGGACGCGGAGGGGAATCCCCATCTGCTCGGCAAGCCGCTTTGCCCGTGCAACCTGCTCTTCTCCGATGACGTCAACGACGCTGAATACGACCGAAATCCCCTGCCGCTTGCAATCTGCGGCAAAGTTCAGCATATCGTCAAACCCCTCCGTCCCGAACTCACAGCGGCAGATTTCCTGATAACGCAGGGCATCGGCGGCATTGAGCGAAACATTGACGATATCGACGTTGCCCGCAAGACGCTTTGCCGCATCTTCTCCGCAAATATGCTTTGCCTGTCCGTTGGTATTCAGACGCACCCTCTTGCCGCACCGATGAAAATACGCACCCAGTTCGACCATCGCGTCCAGACGGTACAGCGGTTCGCCGAACCCGCAAAAAACCACTTCTTCGCAAGCGGCAAACTCGGGCGGCAACGATGCGATGACGTCTTGCACCGAAGGTTCTTTGTCCAGCCACAGTTCATAGTCGTCCATGCTGCCGTTGGTACGCACGCAGAACGTGCAGGCATTGCTGCACCGATTGGTCAGATTGATATAAATTTTGTTACCCATCCGATAAGAGTATCGATTTTTCATAACATTTCCTTCAAACAGCGCGGTTGATCCCGAACAACGCGCGCGCATTTCGTTCGGTCTGTATCCCGATGTCTGCCCGCCCCGTAACGGCTTCGATTTTTTCGGCGACCAGTCCGACATATTTGGGCAGGTTCAGTTGTCCGCGATACGGTACGGGGGTCATATAGGGACAATCGGTTTCGAGAAGCAGCCGCTCGGGCGCGACGGCACGGATCACGTCGTCCTTGTGCGCGTTTTTAAACGTAACGGCGCCGCCGAACGCAACGTGCAGTCCCAGTCGGACAAATTCTTTTGCAAGCTCCGCACTGCCGCCGTAGCAGTGCATCACGCCGCCGTAAATCAGCTTGGAGCGGTTTTGCTTCAAAAGTTCGAGTGCAAGTCCGTATGCGTCCCGAACGTGAAAGATGACGGGGAGCTTCAGTCCCGCGGCAATTTCCAGTTGCTCGAGCATCACTTTGCGCTGAACGTCACGATCGCTGAGATCGTAATAAAAATCCAGTCCGATTTCGCCGTACGCCACAACCTTTTCGGCTTCGGCAAGGCGGCAAAGAGTTTGATATTGTTCGGGCGTCGCCGATTTGGCGTCGTGCGGATGAATCCCGACCGCGGCATAAACCGGGGCGTATGCCATAGCTTGCTCGACGGCTTTGCGGGAGGAATCGAGATCGTATCCCACATTGATTGCCGCGCTCAGTCCGTCCCGACCGAAATCCGCGACAATCCCTTCCGCAAGCGGCTGCAGCCGCTCGTCGTTCAGATGGCAGTGGGTATCGATCATTACGAAATTTCCGATCCGCTCGCAACTTCGGCTTCGGGCGCAAGCAGTACCACTTTGCCGTCTGCGTCGGAAGCGCACATCAGCATCCCCTCGCTTACCACGCCGCACAGCTTGACGGGGGCAAGATTGGTGACAACCGAAACCAGTTTGCCGATCGTTTCCTCGGGCTTGTAGTACTTGGCAATACCACTGACGATAGTGCGGCGTTCCGCGCCGATCTCTACGGTGAACTTTAAGAGTTTTTCGCTCCGCTTGACGGGCTCTGCCGCGACGATCTTACCGACCTTAAGATCCAGCTTGGCAAAGTCATCGTATTGTATGGTTGCCTTCTTCGGCGTTTCGGGTACCTGTTCTTCCTTTTTTGCGGATTCCGCCGCAAGTTCTTCGGCGCGTTTTTCCATCGCGATCAGCTCCTTTTCGATATCGATTCTTTCATACAATTTCCCCGCTTTCAAAACGGTTTCGCCGCCCTTCAGTTTTCCGTAACGGACTCCGTCGCCGAAGCGTGCGGGCGCCTCCAGCCCGAAGCAGGACAAAATCTTTGCGGGCGTTTCGATCAAAAACGCCGACAGCAACACCGCCGATACCCTTAACGCTTCGCTGAGATTGTACAAAACCGTTGCCAAACGTCCCTGCTTTGCGGGATCTTTGGCAAGAATCCAAGGCGTCGTTTCGTCGATATATTTGTTGGCTCTGCCGATGACCGTCCAGATTTCGTGCAAGGCTTCGGGTACCAGCAATTTGTCCATATTGTCGCGGACGCGATCAAACAACCCGTCGATCATCGAAGTCAGTTCGTCATCGACGGCTTCCTTGACGTCGGGCGCGGGCAATACGCCGCCGAAATACTGGTTGACCATCGCCGTCGTGCGGCTGAGGAGATTGCCGAGACTGTTGCAAAGATCGGTATTGATCCGCGTGAGGAAGGCGCGATTGGTGTACATTCCGTCGCTTCCGAAAGGAACTTCGCGTAGCAGAAAATACCGCACCGCGTCGACCGAATAGCGTGCGCTCAGCTCAAAGGGATCGACGATGTTCCCTTTGGATTTGCTGATCTTTTCGCTCCCGAGCAGCAACCAGCCGTGCCCGTAAACCTCCTTGGGAAGCGGGATATCCAACGCCATCAGCAAAGCGGGCCAGATAATCGAGTGGAACCGCACGATCTCTTTGCCCATCATGTGCAGATCGGCAGGCCAGTATTTGCGGAACAGGCTGTCGTCCTCCGACCCGTATCCCAGAGCGGTAATGTAGTTGGTCAGCGCGTCGATCCAGACGTACACGACGTGCTGCGGATCAAACGGAACGGGGATCCCCCAGCGGAAAGAACTGCGCGATACGCAAAGATCCTGCAGCCCGGGGCGAAGGAAATTGTTGAGCATTTCGTTCTGCCGGGATTTGGGGAGAAGGAAATCGGGATGGTTTTCGATCAGGTCGATCAGACGGTCCTGATATTTACTGAGCCGGAAGAAATAGCTTTCTTCTTTCGTCAGTTCGACTTCTCTTCCGCAATCGGGGCATTTGCCGTCGACCAGCTGACTTTTGGTCCAGAAGGATTCGCAGGGCGTACAATACCAACCCTCGTACGAAGATTTGTAAATATCGCCTTGATCGTAAAGTTTCTGAAAAATCTTGGCGACCGCTTTTTTGTGGTATTCGTCCGTCGTACGGATAAACTTGTCATAGCTGATCCCGAGCAGCTTCCACAAGTCGATCAACGCGCCGACCTGCTTATCCAGAAATTCTTTGGGCTGCATCCCTTTGGATTCGGCGGTTTTTTCGATTTTTTGTCCGTGTTCGTCGGTCCCGGTCAGATAAAAAACGTCGTAGCCCTCCTTCCGTTTGAAGCGCGCCAACGCGTCGCAGACGACCGTGGTATAACAGGTTCCCAGATGCCACTTGCCGCTGGGATAGTAAATCGGGGTCGTAATGTAATACTTTTTTGCTTGATCAGACATCCTGCACCTCTTCTGCTAAATTGATAAGATCAAGATCGTTTTCGATCCGATCGGATTTGGGTAACTGAAGTATGATTTGAGGATCCTTGAATTCGGGTTCGGCAACGGGATCCTCCTTGCGCGTCAAGCGTTCCGAAATCAGATATTCTTCGATATCGAAAGGCGGCTTGACTTCTTCTTCGCCCGTAAAGTCGGGCATTGCTTCGATTTCTTTGACAAACTCCGCATTCGGCTCGCCGTTGTAGTTGAGCAAAAACATTTCCTGCGGCAGTTCGCCCGGCTCAAACAAAAGCCGCCACGCTTCGGTAATCAGCGCGACGCCTTTTTCTTTGGCGTTTTCGATCATCTCGGGGAAGGAATACGACACGATCGGCGCGTCGACGCCGCGATAAATCGACTTGTAGGGTTTGCGCTCCATGTTGAGATAGTCATAGCGACTGTCGGGATAACGCGGACGCAGGCACGCCATCAGCATGTGTTCGACCTTGAAGTAATTGTCGAGCCATTGACAGAGCGCAAAGCGGATTTTGCCGTTGCGATGTCTGTGACACACAAAAAACAGCAACGCGCACAGCAAAAACGACTGATTGACGTCGTGGCGGTCGAGCGTCAGCCGAAAGACGTCGCGATTGACTTTGAGAAAATAGCGATCGACGACGTCACGCCGCTTTTTGGACCAGCTGAAGCGGTAAAAGGTATCGGCATGCCTGCCTTTCAGGCACACATGTCCGACATAAACGTCCATTTCGGTTTCGACGATGGTATGAAGGCAACCGTACAGAACGGGATCGTATTTTTGCCGCATACGATTGTCGATATACTCGTAGACGTAAGGATGCACGCAGGTATCGGCGGCATAGTGCGTCAAAAACCCCAGCCAATACGCCCGCAAGGCTTTGTCCTCGGGATGCTTGCGCAGATATTGCAAGGCGTTGTCGAGACCTTCGTAAACGCATTCGACGTGCAAACGGTCGCCCGCGCTTTTTTTGACGGGGTCTTTGTTGAGCAGAAGCCCCATGATAATATCGGGACCGAGCGCGCCGAGATCGTATTCTTTCCGGTTGCGGTCGATTGCGCGACGAATATCGGCAGGAAGCGCGCGATAAATGATACCGGAAATGTAGTTGTGGGTCAAAGCGTTCGGCATACGCGCGATCTCCTAAGATACTACAACCAGTATCTTAACACAGTTACAGAGAAAACGCAACCTTTTTCGGCTTCGGGCAAACGGAAACAATCCTTGCCCCGAGGTGTAAAAAAAGAAAAAAGGGGCAACAATCGGGATATGAACGGAATAAGTATGGATGAGGAAGACTTATGATTAAACGGGGAGAACTGTACTATGCCGATTTAAGTCCCGTCGTGGGGAGCGAACAAGGGGGAATCCGCCCGGTACTGATCGTACAAAACGACGTGGGAAACAAATTTGCGCCGACGGTGATCGCGGCGGCGGTCACCAGCAAACTCAACAAAGCGCGCCTGCCTACCCACATCGAACTGCCCGCGGCAAGCGGCTTGCCGAAAGAAAGCATTCTGCTGCTCGAGCAAATCCGCACCATCGACAAAACCCGTCTGCAGGATAAAATCGGCGAACTCAGCGACGAAACGATGAAGCGCGTCAACAACGCGCTGTTGATCAGCCTCGGATTTTTTAATTGACGGGATCGCCCGGCGAAAGAAATCCGGGGTTGGCAACGGTGACGCGTTTTCCGCCTTCGACTTCGGCAATCAAAAATCCCCCCGCATCGATTTCCTTTGCCACCGCAGGCGTGCCGTCTTCCAGGACAATAGGCAAGCCGAGCGTAACACACCGTGCGCGGTAGTCTTTCAGATAGTCGTCACAGGTTTCCCGTGCTTGCAACGCAACGCACAGCTTAGCTATAACTTCCTCGGGCGCTGTCCGTATGCCGAGCGCCCGCATCGATACGGCAATTTCCTCCACGCCGTTCAACGCATTGTTGACGTTGATTCCGATCCCGAGGATCACGCTGTTTGCCGACGCGTCGTATTCGGTCAGCATTCCGCTGATTTTTTTGTCCCCTACTTTGATATCGTTAGGCCACTTGATGCCGCCCGCTATCCCGTAGCCATCCAGAACGTCGATGACGGCAAGGGCGCCGAGCAAGGCGTAGCGCATCATTTCCCGCGGAGTTCCGCTTCGCTTCAACACGATCGAGCAGTACGCGCCGCCCGGGTTGCTGACAAAATGTTTTGTGCCGCGTCCGCGCCCGTTCGGTTGCGATTCTGCAACAAAAACGGTATCTATAGCTACAGGATTTGCCCTTGCGTAGCTTTGTGTGCTGCCCGGTTCGATGATGACGCAACGCAGTCCGATCTCGCGGAGCATGTGTTCAATCGCAGTACGGTTCATCCTCATCTCCCATGCCGATCGCCTCTTTGGCGGCTTCGTACGAAAACCCGCGCGCGGCAAGATGTCTGATTGCCTTTTCCCGAAACTTCGGGTCGGAGCGATCTTTTCCGCGGCAATACTTACGGAATACGGCGTTGCAGGCTTCCTGCTCGTCTTCCTCGCTTCCCGCCGTCGCGGCGTCGATCAGCGCGTCCGCAATCCCCTTTTGTTGCAGTTCGCGACGGATGCGATAGGTCCCTTTGATCGATGCGTTGGCTTCATAATAAAACGAGGCATACGCCTCGTCCGAAAGATACCGATACTGCAGACAGAATTCGACTGCATAATCGACTGCCGATTGGGGATAACCTTTTTCGCGCAGCTTGTTGCGCGCTTCCCGCTCGGTACGCGGGCCGCGCGCAATCAGATTGAGCAGATATTCTTTCGCGTTCAGCTTCGCGCTGAGCTCCCGCAGCGCGTCAAAGCGTTCCCGCTCGATTTCGCCTTTCTCCAAGCGATACCGCACGGCAGCTTCGGGGTGAATTCCCCGATAGCTTTCGCCGTCCGCTATAATATCGACTTTCCTTTTGCCGATCCTGATCGACTCGATCTTCACGAAAGACAATCAGTTTAACGCGACAATCCAGCCGTATTCGTCTTTTTCGCGCCCGTACTGAATTCCCGTCAGTTTGTCGTACAGATACGATGTGATCGGTCCCATTTCGTTGCCGTTGATGACCAGATCTTTGCCCTGATAGCCCAGTACGCCGACCGGCGAAATCACTGCGGCGGTACCGCTGCCAAAGGCTTCGGTCAACCGACCTTCCTCGTATGCTTTGACGATTTCGTCAACCGATACGCGGGTCTCTTCGCAGGGCATCCCTTCTTTCCGCAGAATCTGCAGAACGCTGTTGCGGGTGATGCCGGGCAGAATGCTACCAACCAAGGCGGGCGTTTTGACCACGCCGTCGATGACGAAAAACATATTCATCGCGCCCACTTCTTCGACATATTTATGCTCTTTGGCGTCCAACCACAGAACCTGCTCATAGCCCTTTTCTTTGGCGACGTTGCCTGCCAGCAAGGAGGCGGCATAGTTGCCCATGCATTTGGCTTCGCCCGTGCCGCCGAGCGGTGCGCGGACAAAATGCTCTTCGATAAGAATACGGGTGGGCTTCAGACCCGTTGCGTAATATGCGCCTACCGGGCTGAGAATAATATAAAAGCGATATTTCGACGAAGGATGCACGCCGAGTTCCGCCGCCGTACCGACCATCGTGGGACGCAGATAAAGCGCGGTTCCGGGTTCGGTGGGGATCCAGTCTTGTTCGAGAAGAACAAGCTCTTTCATCGCCTGAAGCATCGAGTCGACGTCAAGCTCGGGCATACAAAGACGACGCGCCGAATTGTTCATACGGATCAGATTGTCGCGGGGACGGAACAACGTAATTTTGCCTTCGGCATTCTTGTACGCCTTCAGCCCTTCGAAGATCCCTTGCCCGTAGTGCAGAACCGTTGTGGAAGGATCCATTTCAAACGGTGCGTACGGCACGATTTCGGGCTCTTTCCATGCGCCGTTCTCATAGTCCATCACCAACATGTGGTCGGTAAAATACTTCCCGAATCCCAATTTGGAAAAATCGGGTTTTTGCTTGGGGTGCTGTGTTTTGGTGATTTTCATATCATACCTCTCTGTATTGGATATATGTCTGTTTCAAGAAGCGTATGCACGCTTCTCCTGCCGTCAGCTCGGCAATCGCGCCCTCCGTCCGCAAGCGGTGTTCGACGGGAACCGCCAGCGTCAACGCAACGGAATCGCCGTATCGGGTGTCCAAAACTTTCAGTTTGTTTGCCGATACGTATCGCATCAGGTTTTGATATGCGTCATAACCGAGTTCCGCTTCCAGCACGACGGAGTCGCGCATGGTTACGGATTCCGCTTGCATCAGCCCCTCGGTTACCGCTTTGGCATAGGCGCTGACCAGTCCGCCCGCGCCCAGTTTGATCCCGCCGAAATAGCGTGTCACGACGGCGACTACGCCGAACAATCCGTTCTTTCGCAAAACCTGAAACATCGGCTGTCCCGCCGTGCCGCCCGGCTCTCCGTCGTCCGAACATTTTTGCTCGTTGCTTTCCGGAAGTCCCACGATCGCGTAACAGTTGTGCGTGGCGTCCGAAAACTCCTTGCGCACTTCGGCGACGATTTTCAGCCCCTCTTCCAGGCTGTCGACGGGCTGCAGCGTTGTGATAAACCGCGATTTTTTGACGATATATTCACTCCGCGTTCTGCCCGCAATCGTACGGTATTCAGTCATCCGCAACCACGCGAACGTGAACTTTTTTGCCCTTGTGCAGGACAAATCCCGCGGCGCGTTGCTCCGCCGTTACCTCGGCGCCGATATCCTCGACTTTGGCGTCGTCGATGCGGATTCCGCCTCCCTCGATCAGTCGGCGGGCTTCCCCTTTAGAGGGTGCCAGTTTGAGGGCGACCAAAAGATCGACCACCTTGACAACGGACGCGTCAACCTGCTTGGTCGGCAGTTCGCCTCCCCCGCCTCCGAACGCCGCACGCGCTTCGCTTCTTGCCTTATCCGCTTCGGCTTCGCCGTGCACGATCTTGGTCACTTCGTAGGCAAGACGCTCCTTTGCCGCATTCAGCGCGGCTCCCTGCTCCGCCGTCAGCGCGGCAATTTCGTCCAGCGGCAAAAACGTCAGATATTTCAGGCAGTTTTCGACGTCGGCGTCGGCTACGTTGCGGAAATACTGATAGAATTCGTAAGGCGGCGTTTTGTCTTTATCGAGCCATAAGGCACCTTTTGCGGTCTTGCCCATCTTGGTGCCTTCGGACGTCAGCAACAACGAAAACGTCATGGCAAACGCGGCTTCCCCTTCTTTGCGGCGGATCAGGTCTGCCCCCGCCAGAATGTTGGACCACTGGTCGTCGCCGCCGCATTCCAGACGGCAACCGTATTTGCGGAACAGCACCAGGAAGTCGTATGCCTGCATCAGCATATAGTTGAATTCGAGAAAAGACAACCCTTTTTCCATCCGCGTCTTGAAGCACTCCGCCGTCAGCATGCGGTTGACCGAGAAGTGTGCCCCGACTTCGCGCAGAAAGTCGATATAATTGAGTCCGAGCAGCCACTCTGCATTGTCGACCATAATGGCGGCGTTCTCCCCTTCGAAGGAAAAGAAGCGCGACATTTGCTTTTTGAACATTTCGACGTTGTGGCGGATGACTTCGGGCGTCATCATTTTGCGCATATCGGTTCTGCCCGAAGGATCGCCGACCATGCCCGTACCGCCGCCCAGCAGAACGATGGGACGATGTCCCGCTTTCTGCATGTGGCTCATCGCCATCAAAACGAGAAAATGTCCGACATGCAAAGAGTCTGCCGTGGGATCGAACCCGACGTAAAACGGAACGCTCTCTTTGCCGAGGAGCTCATAAAGTTCGTCCTCGTACACAGTCTGCTTGATAAACCCGCGCGCGCGGAGGGTGTCCATAATGTTTTCCATAAATCGTACCTCTTAAACGGAAGTGTCGTATTAAATAATTTGGCGGAGCAGTTCGCCGAGACGGGCGATGCCGGTGTCGATCTGCTCGAGGGTTGCGTTGGAAAAATTGAGGCGGAGGGTGTTTTCGCCCGAACCGTCGGCGTAGAAATCACTGCCGCAAACATAGGCGACCTTGCGTTCGACGGCTTTCAGGAAAAGATCTTTTGCGCTGACGCCTTCGGGAAGTTCGACCCAGATAAACAAGCCGCCCTGCGGGTCGGTATAACGAACGCTTGCGGGGAAATACCGCCGGATTGCGGCGATCATCGCGTCTTTTTTCTGCTTGTAAAGAGGAATGTTGCGGGCGAGCGAAGGATCGAGCAAACCCCGGTCAAGATACTCCGACACGATTGCTTGATTGAGCGTCGCGGTATGTACGTCGGTCGCCTGCTTCCCGATGGTCAGCTTGGCGATCACCGCAGGATCGGCGACGGCAAGCCCGACGCGCATGCCGGGCGAAATCACTTTGGAAAACGACGTCAGATAAATGACGTTTCCCGTCCGATCCATCGATTTGATCGAAGGCAGTTGTTCGCCCTCCCAACGCAGTTCGCCGTACGGATCGTCCTCCACCAGCATAACGCCGTGTTTTGCCGTAATTTCGGCAATGCGCTTGCGGTTTTCGAGGGGAACGGTCTTTCCGGTCGGATTGGAGAAGTTGGGAACAAGATAGACAAACTTCGGATGATATCGAATGATTTTGGCTTCGAGATCGTCGGGATCGATGCCGTCGTCGTTGCTTTTGACGCCGACGGGAACGCCTTCGTAGGTCTTAAGAATATGCAGAACCGCAAGATAAGTGGGGTCTTCGACCAGCACGACGTCACCCTTGTTGATAAACGCCTTGCAAGTCAGGTCGATCCCCTGCTGTCCGCCGCTGACGGCAAGCACGTTGTCGAGGGTTACGTCGGTAATGCCTTTGCGGGCAAGATACTTCAGTCCGCTTTGCAGATACGGCAGGTATCCTTCGGTTCCGCCGTATTGCAGAATCTTCAAGGCGTCTTTGCCGTGCAGCAATTCATCGGCGATATCGGCGATTTCGGCGGCAGGCAACGCCTGTCCTGCGGGCATACCGCCCGCAAACGAAATCATATCGGGCTGTGCGAGCAATTTGAAAATCATACGGATGGCATTGCCTTTGAGATTTTGCATTCTGTCGCTGAAACGGTAATCCATAGCAACTCCTTTTTGCGCGTAGCGCGCGTACGCCACGCGTATTTATTAACCATAATCATAGCACAGCGCAAATAAAAAAGCAATCGGACGACGCCGATTGCCTGAATCTGAAGAAATTTCGCTTTTAAGCGAGCATATCGAACTTGTGTCCTTCTTCGGGCGGACGGGCAAGCGCAATCGCGAGCCAGATCCCGACAAAGGCAAACGCGCCGATCAAGCCCGACAGAACCGAGGACAACGGAAAGGCTGCAAATACCATATATTTATCGACAACGGCACCCATCAGCGGCAACAAACGGTTGACCGCAAGCGCGGTTCCGAGCCCGATGACGGCGGCGGCGAGGGCAAGAATTCCGCCTTCGGCGGCGGTAAAGCCGAGATAATCGCTTCGGCTCATCCCCGACAGACGGAATACCGACAACTCCCGTTTCCGGTCATATCGGGTGACGACCGAGATATTGACAACCCCCATCAACGCGACAAGGCATACGGCAATTTCCAGCAACAGTAACAATGTCGAGACGCCCGACATCAAATCGCGCGTTGCCCCCACCCATTCGGCATACGGAAGGGCAAACGTCGTAGTCATACGGCGGGCTTCTACGGCGTCGCGCAGCGTGACAAACACGTCGCCCTCGGTGCCTGCGGGCAGCCCGTCCCGTTCCGAAACAAGCATAATAGCGGTTTTGTTGAGAAGCTCGAGCCGACCGTAAGGACAGTAAGCGACGCGGTCGTACTCCGAAACGGTCTCGTCGAACCCGGCTACGGTAAAAGAGAACTCCACGTTGCGATAATCTTCATCGACGATGATAAACGATACGCGATCGCCTACCGAAGCACCGAGCCTCAATGCCATATCGCGCGACAAAACGATGGGATCGGTCACCGAACGATAGCGTTCGAGCGTTCCGTCGGACAATCCGCCCGCGCAGCAGGCGACAAGACAATCGGGATCGCTGACGCCGTAAATCGTAAACGCTTTGCCGTCGATCTCATCGATATAGAAATCCGCCGAATGGTAATATCCCACCGTGCCGATCCCGGGCAAATCCTTCAGGTCGGCGGCAAAATCGTCAAGTTCGTTTTGCGGAAGATGAACGCCGACGTTGACGATATAATCGGCGGAATAGCGGGTACGGAAGGGCGTAACGGCGACGCGAACCATCGTTACGGTCTCGACGACGACAAAGGCAAACGCCATGATGACCGAAAGCAACACCGTAATCGTACGCAACGAACGGGCGCGCCCGACCTGCATTGCCGCGACGCGGGCGGGACCCGTCGAACGAAGTTTTGCGATCAGCCACGATACGGCTTTGACCGCATACCCCGTCGACGCGGCAATCCAAAGGGCGGCGGCAATCATAAGGAGCGCGGCAAGCGGAATCAACGCCGTCCCGTCCAAAAACGAAACGGCTACGGAAACGCCGATCAAAGCGAGCGTCGCCACTGCAAACAATACGGGACGATTGCGCCGCGCCTGCTTTGCGCCTTGGCTTGCGGCGGCACGAATGGTTTTGCGACTAAGAGAAATTGCGGGACCCAAAGCGGACAATACGGTTACCGCAACCGCAACGATTACGGCAACAAAATATTTCCATACCGCATAGGTCACGGCATGCCGCGCGGTGGGCAACAGGCTGATGACGGCAACCTCCATGATCAGTCGTCCCAGCGCGACGCCGATCAATCCGCCGACCAGACCGTAGCAAACGACTTCCAGCAACAGAATCGTTACCGTCTGCCCGGGGGTAGCGCCTGCGGCTTTGAATACTTCCATCTCCGCCGAACGGTTGCGCACGACAATCATATAAGAGGTCAAAAGGATCAGCGCCATCATCGCGACGACGAACATCAATCCGACGACCAAAAGCGTGGTATTGTTGCGGGCAATCTCGCGCGCCGCGGTTTCGCCGTTGCCTTCTCCGACGCCGACGCCCGGAAATTCCGCTTCAAGATCCCTGACTGCGGCATCGTAATCGGCAGGATCTTTGAGCGTCAGATAAGCCGCGGTAATCTGCCCCTGGTTGCCGACCGCGTCAAAGTCGGTCAGAAGATTGATTGCCGCGCTCGAAGCAAACAGTCCTTCGTCCGCAACAACATATCGGATATGCATCTTGACATACATATTGTAAGTCGGCAGATAAATTTCGACAAAGTCCCCCGCTCCGAGTCCCGCATCGGCGGCAAACCGTTCGCCGATGATTGCGGGCGCATACGCCATCACGTCGGTATCGAACGGATCGGGCTGATATTTTTCGACATAGCGCAAGGTATGATTTTGGAGATAGGTGTCGAGATCGGTCGCTTCGACCAGAACGGTACGGGTGGTACGATCGGTCTTGAGAATAGAGCCGAAGCGGACAAAATATTCGGCGTGCGAAAAACGGTCGCCCGAATACCGGACGAAATTGCGGATTCTCGACACCGAAAACGTTACGTTGGTCTCGTTGTGACTGCCGACAAGAATATCGGCGTCCCCCGCGGCGCGCCGGTATTCGGCGGCGCTGATGTTATAGAACATATCGTACATCGACAGCGACGCAAAAATCATCACGGTAACGACGATTACCGTCACGAGAATGACGGCGGTCTGTCCTTTGTTTCTGCCGAGACTCCGCAGTGTATGGCGCAGTAGAATTCCCATTACGCCTGCCCTTCCTCCGCTTGGGAGGACTCTCCGTCCGTCCCGTCCGTCGATTCCGTGATTCGTCCGTCTTTCATCGTAATGATTCTGCCGGCATAAGCGGCGTTCATTTCGCTGTGCGTTACTTGTATGATTGTTGTGCCGCGACGGGCGTTGATGTCGCGCAACAGCTCCATAATCTCTCTGCTTGCCTTGCTGTCGAGGTTGCCGGTCGGCTCATCGAGCAGAATCAGTTCGGGATCGAAAATCAGCCCTCTTGCAATGGCGGCGCGTTGCTGTTCGCCGCCCGAAAGTTGGGAGGGCATTTTGTTGCCGAGGGGCGTGATTCCGAGATAGTCGGTCAGCTCTCGCGCCTTGTCGGCATAGTCGCGGACGGATTTTGCCGAAAGTACGATGGGGAGCATAATGTTTTCGGACACCGTCAGATACGGGGCAAGATTGAAAAACTGAAACACAAACCCCAGCTTGGTACGTCGCAAAACGGCAAGTTGCCGTTCGGAATAGGAAGAAATCAATTCTCCGTCCAGCGTTACGGTGCCTTCGGTCGGTTTGTCGATCCCGCCGAGAATGGTCAAAAGCGTCGACTTCCCGGAGCCCGACGCTCCGACAATGGAGATGAACTCTCCCCGTTCGACGCTGAAGTCGATCCCTTTTAGCACTTCGAGATCGCCGAATTTTTTCACGATGCCCTTCGCTTCCAATAACGCCATCAGTTTCCTCCGTTTGCCGCATTGCCGATCAGCAGGCGATATACCTGCATCGACACGATCATCGCGATCGCTCCTTCGGTGCGCTTTGCAGCGTCAATCAGCATTTGCGCGTTGTCGTCAATCGCTTTGCGGTCTTGCGCGGGCAATGCCGAAATATCCGACGGGGATCCCGCAGTGTAAGAACAGAGTACCGAAAACGATTGCGCGACCTTGATCATCTCGATTTTTTGCCGCGCTTTGATTGCTTCAAATTGATCGGCGGGCAATTTGCCGCCGCGTTCGAAATAGTACGTCGCCGCAATAGCGAGCGCGTCGAGTTTGCTTGCCGGCAACATCAATCCGTCGTGTCGATCGAGGGCGGCTTTCATCTTCCCGGCAAGGGTGACGGCAATGTATTGAGATTCGGCGGGGTCGCCGCTGTTTTTGTAACGGACGTAACTTTCGAACGCCGACGTCGGAATCATGGTCATAAAGTCAGTCAGCGTTTCGATCGCGGGTGCTGCCAGGTCGGTTTCGATCAGCGTATTGACAAGATTGGCAGAGGCGATCGCGGCGTCGGGCGACTCCTCGACGTTTTCGGGCAGATCGGGCAGCGTGACGGGACTCCCGAGACCGATTCCGTTGACAACGGCATCGATCCCGACCTCATCGATGATCGAACGCATCCGCATGCCCTGCTCATAAATCAACTCGGACGTCGCGCGTGCCGTGACATAAGAAGGCGTACCCGAAACAAACGACTCGACCGCCGCATACAGATCGAACAGACCGCCGAAAAATACGACAAACTGCTCCCTTGTCATCGACGACGCGACGGGACCCGTAGGATCGGCGGCAAACCACTCATAAAAAATCCGTGCGATTTCTTCCGTCGTCAAGGCGGTCGCTTCGATCACGCTGCGGACGGCGCCGACGTAGTCGAGATCGAACAATTCTCCGCCGATGTCTTTGTTGGGGTTGTATTCGTATTTGTATTGCGCTTCGGGCGGATCGACTTCGGGATCGTAATCGGGGTTTTCGACCTTGTCGCAAAAGACGATCAGCACGGCGGTCAGGCTGAACTGCGGATCGATTTCGGACAGATACCTGCCGAAGGCAAGGACTTTGTCGCTTGCGATGCCGGCGTTTTTGAAGGGAAGCCGCAGCTGTTCGCCCAGCGCACCGACGCTGAGCTCGGGCAAAAGCGAAGCGACGTCGAAATCGTCAAAAGAATTGAGGAGATTTTTGATAAACCGCTCGATATAAATATCGAACTGCTGAACGGTTTCGAGACTGTAAAAAACTTTGCCGTTCCCGAACAGTTCGTCGGCATTGACCTCCCCTTTCACGTCGGGCAACCCCGATCGGGACAGCAAAACCGTCGCCGTCACGATCGAAACGATCAGAACAACGACGATCAGCGCGGGTAAAATCGACTGAAAGAGGTTTTTTGTTTTCATACATTATGTATTATACATAAAAATAACGGCGCGGTCAATCCGTTTTCAGGTGAACAATACGGGGAAAACGCGTGAATAGCAAGGTAAAAATTGGGTAAAATGGGAGAAACTTCCAAAAATCAGTTGCAAAAATTTACGGGGAAAGGTATGATTATACATAGAAAAAATACCTCGCTTTGCGAGAAAAAAATTTCGGAGGATTTTCTAATGGCAAAAATCAAAATCGGTATCAACGGTTTCGGACGGATCGGCCGTCTCGTCTTCCGCGCCTGCTGCGCCCGCGACGACGTGCAAGTTGTCGGCATCAATGATCCTTTCATCGACGTTGACTATATGACCTATATGCTCAAGTACGACAGCGTACACGGCAAATTTGACGGTTCTATCGAAGTCAAAGACGGCAAACTGGTTGTCAACGGCAACGAAATCACCGTTTTCGCCGAAAAAGACCCTGCCAACATCAACTGGAAGAGCTGCGGCGCCGAATACATCGCCGAAGCAACCGGTGTCTTCACGACGATGGAAGGCGCAAAAGCCCACTTTGTCGGCGGCGCCAAAAAAGTCGTTATCACCGCTCCCTCCAAAGACGCTCCTATGTTTGTTATGGGTGTCAACCACGAGAGCTACCAAAAAGACATGGACATCGTCAGCAACGCATCCTGCACGACCAACTGCCTTGCACCTCTTGCCAAAGTCATCGATGACAACTTCGGCATCATCGAAGGTCTTATGACGACGGTACACGCGACGACCGCAACCCAAAAGACGGTTGACGGCCCCAGCAAAAAAGACTGGAGAGGCGGCCGCGCTGCAGCGGGCAACATCATCCCCTCGAGCACGGGCGCTGCCAAAGCAGTCGGCAAAGTCATCCCCAAGCTCAACGGCAAACTGACCGGTATGGCGTTCCGCGTACCCACCCTTGACGTATCGGTTGTCGACCTGACCGTCCGCCTCGAAAAAGAAGCGACCTACGACGAAGTCAAAGCCGCCGTCAAGAAGGCAAGCGAAACCACGATGAAAGGCATCCTCGGCTACACCGAAGACGCCGTTGTTTCCACCGACTTCGTACACGAAGTCCGCACCTCGGTCTTTGACGCTTCGGCAGGAATCGCGCTGAACGGCAACTTCATGAAACTGGTCTCCTGGTACGACAACGAATGG
>DVOH01000014.1 GCA_018713745.1 Candidatus Stercoripulliclostridium merdipullorum
GGCGGCGGCGCCCGACGCGGCGGGGGCGAGCAGCAACTCGAACTCGACAAACGCACGATTCGGCGGGAAATCCGCGAGCTGGAGCAAAAAATCGAAAAGCTCGGAGAAGAGCGGCGTCTGCGTCGTGAAAAGCGCGTAAAAAACGACGTGAAAGTCGTCTCGATCGCGGGCTACACCAACGCCGGCAAATCGACCCTGATGAATGCTTTGACCAAAGCGGACGTGTTGGAAGAGGACAAACTGTTTGCAACCCTCGATCCCGTCGGCAGAAAGCTTTGGCTGGCACCCGGGCGCGAATTTTTGCTGGTCGATACCGTAGGGTTTATCAGCCGTTTGCCGCATGCGTTTGTGCAGGCGTTCCGTTCTACGCTGGAAGAAGTCGTTTATTCCGATCTGATCCTGCATGTCGTCGACGCAAGTGACCCCGATCTGATCGGGCATTACGACGTCGTCAATTCTGTTTTTTCCGAGATCGGCGTCAAGGACACTCCGATTCTCGTCGTGCTGAACAAATGCGATCTCGGCGATCCCGTTTGCCTGCCGGACGCAAGCCATATCGTCACGATCAGCGCCCGTACGGGAGAAGGAATCGATCGTCTGAAAGATAAGATCGCCGAAATGCTTTTTTAGATTTGGCTCCGATCGCAAATATTTTGCAAAAAGCAACTGAAATTTACGGTTGCTTTTTTTTGCGGAATCGGTTATAATGATTCTCGTGCTAAACGGGGAGCTAGCGGTGCCCTGTGACCTGCAATCCGCTACAGCAGGGTTGACCACCCGCCGAGGCGCGTGTTATGGAAAGCCGGCAACTATAAGGGATGTTGATCTTAAGGTCTCGTGCAATTTCGTGTTGTGAACCGTGTCAGAGCTTGACCGCAGCAGCACTAAGCAATTTTCGGAGTGTGCCACGAGGTAGCTTTAGGGGAGTTACCTGTAGTTGTGTCGATTCGGTAGCGCACGTCGGAGCGGGCGCACACATTTTTGAAAGGCTTCCCCCGTCTCGATTTTTGTGCGAAACGGGGGAGTTTTGTTTTTTTAAGTTGACAAACGTATTTGCTATTATATATAATAAAAATGCTTTATTATTTTGCAAGCAAAGGAGCATTTCGATATGAAAAAAGCATTGCTGACCGTACTGGTGCTTGTGCTGACGCTGACGATGGGCGTCGCGCTGGTCGCCTGTGCCGATCAAGAAGAATTGCACGTTACCGCAATCACCGCCGAAGTCGCAGAAGGCGCAACCTTCAAAGTCGGAGACGCCTTTGACGCCGAACTGTTTGTCGTCAAAGCGACCTTGAGTGACGATTCCGTCAAAGAAGTTACGACAACCGCCGCATTGGCATACGATAAATCCGGTCTGTCTTTGGTGGACGGTAAGTATTCCAAAGCGGGAGAAGTCACCCTGAAAATTTCGTTTTCGGATTTCACCACCGAACTTAAATTTGAAGTCGAAGCATAAGATTACGCCGAGAGGATTCCTGCTATGTTAATGTCAAAACTTGTCGGAGAACGGACCAAAACCAGTCCTTCCGACGCCGTAATCAAAAGTCACGCGCTGATGATCCGCGCCGGTTACATCAAACTTGTCGCCAACGGAATCTGGTCGCTCGCCATGCCCGCAAAGCGGATCGCATCCAAGATCGAGCGCATTATCCGGGAAGAAATGGACGCCATCGACGGGCAGGAATGCTCTTTCCCCGTCGTGATGCCCCGCGAACTTTGGGAAGAATCGGGTCGCTACACTTCGATCGGGGACGAAATGGTACGTTTTACCGATCGCAACAACCGCGGTCTTGTTCTCGGCATGACGCACGAAGAAGCCGCCGTGCATTTTGCGCGCGACGCCGTCAACAGCTATCAACAGCTGCCGTTTATGATCTATCAGATTCAGACCAAATTCCGTGACGAAGCGCGGGCAAGAGGGGGTTTGATCCGCGTGCGCGAATTCACGATGAAAGACGCGTACAGTTTTCATATTTCGCAAGAAGATCTCGAGCAGTATTACGGTCGTGTTTATGACGCTTACAATCGGATTTTCAAACGGATCGGAATGCAGAACTTTGTCGCCGTCAAGTCGGATACCGGTATGATGGGCGGCAGTGTCGCGCACGAATATATGCTTTTGACCGACGTCGGCGAAGATACCATCGTGATTTGCCCGCACTGCGGACTGAAAGCAAACATGGAAGTCGCCGAAAGCCGCTTGTTGCCGCTTCCCGCGGAGGACGCCCTTGCCGCCGAAGAAGTTTATACGGGCGACGCCAAAGAAATCGCCGAAGTCTGCGCGTTGCTGGGGATCGATGCGTCTAAGACCGTCAAAGCCGTCAGCTTTAATGTTCGCGGCGAAGATACGTTGGTACTGTGCTTTTTGCGCGGCGACCTCGAAGTCAACGAAGCCAAGCTCAAGCGCGTGGTCAAAAAAGATATCGTCCCGAGCAATCTTGCCGATTCGGAGGAGTTGGTCGCGGGCAATATCGGACCGATCGGGTTGAAGTTGAAAAACGCCGTGATCGTTTACGACAAGTCGCTTCAGGGTGCCGTAAATATGGTTGTGGGCGCCAATAAGCCCTTGTATCATATCAAAAACGTGTCACTTGACCGTGACGTCGATATCAAGGAATACGTCGATATCGCCAAGGTCAGAGCGGGGGATCTTTGCCCCGTATGCGGACAGTCTTTGACGGTTTCCAACGGGATTGAGATCGGCAACATTTTCCAGCTCGGGGTCAAGTACACCAAGAGCATGAATATGACGGTTCTCAACAAAGAGGGCAAAGCCGTTCATCCCATCATGGGGTGCTACGGGATCGGCGTGGGACGCGCCATCGCATCGGTCGCAGAGGAACGCGCCGACGACAAAGGACTTAACTGGCCGATGGCAATCGCACCGTGGCAAGTATATCTGTGCGCGTTGCGGATCGACAATGCCGAAGTCAAAGAAAAGGCGTATACCTTGTACCAAACGATGAAAGAAGCGGGAATCGAAGTGATTTTCGACGACCGCGAAGCCTCTCCGGGATTCAAATTTTCGGATTGCGATCTGATGGGGATTCCCATCCGTGTCGTGATCAGCCCCAGGTCCTTGGAGCGCGGCGAAGTCGAATTGCAAACGCGTGACGGTGACGTCAAGACAAGCGTCGCCTATGACGGTTGCATCGATGCGATCCGGACGATTATCCGGGAAAAAATGTAATAGGAAGGGGAAGTTATGAGAAACAAAAGAGTCGGTTATTTCCTGTTCATCGTATTATTGCTTTCGGCTTTGACCGTGGCAATGGTCGGCTGCGACGGCGGAGGCGGACAGCCGACGACGCCGCCCGACACAACGCCTCCCGACCAAAACACGCCGGAGGACGACTTCGGAACGCCGGGCTATACGCGCGCATCGGTCAGCAAGGAAGACATGGCGTCAGATCTGATCCGCAGTATTTCCAACGGTCTCAAGCGGGGCAGCTATGCTACGGTGGGCGCCTCTAAACCCTATGCCGCGGCATTGATCCGATTTGATATCCAAGTCAACGATTTGCTGTTGAAGGGCGAAATGACCGCCGATTACGACCACAAAAACCCCGATCGTCTGATTTATACGCTGAAAATCGACAATCAGGACAACACAATCATTGCATTTCATTTTTTCGGATCGGCGCATAATGCAAGCGGCAATCCCGAACTTTATGTCAAACTGGGCGAAACTCAAGTGATTTTCCCGATGGACGGGATCGAGATGCCTGTTTTTCCGTTGAAGTTCGAAGAAAAAACATTCGAAGGGCTGGAAACCGTATTTAAGGCGTTTATTAAGCTCAAGGATTCTATTCAGTACGAATATAAAGACGTCGCCAACGCACGCGAACGGCACTATCGGTTTTCGCTCAATTTTAAGGATTCTTTGAGCAGCCTGTATTCGTTGTCGTCGCTGTTCGGGCAGTACGGGTTCAGCAATTTCGATAAGCTCGTAGAATATTTGTTCGGCGTAACCGAGGATGACCTCAAGAACGGCAACTTCCCCGAGTGCGAAATCGTCGGAGAATTCACAACGGTCGGCGGACGTCAGACTGCGTTCGGGTACGGAGATCTGACCAAATTCACATTGAATTTCAATGTAGAAGAAAGCGAAAACAAAAATACCGTCTTTGCAGGTCAGCAATACGAAATGACGCTGAATCTGACGACATTTACGATCGTCAATACCAAGGCGTCCGAAACGACGGGGATGAAGGTGTACAAACCTTCCGATCTCAAAGGATATGAGTATTACAGCAACAGAGGATATCGGTTTGATTGGGATGCCAATCTGAAAGGGAGCGAAGGAGATTTCGGCGTCAAAGCGACCGTGCAGTTTGACGGACTGACCCAAAAGAACGATGAAATGTTGCTTGCGATTTATCAGCGCGACAGCGGAAAAACTTTGTACGAAATCGATTATCGCGATCTGACCTTGCGTTTGAAAGCAACCGGAGAGGACGGCTCGACCCGAACGGCGACTTGTGCGTATGACTTCGATACGCTGATGTCGGGACTGCGGCAGGCTTTGATCCTGCGTCTCAAAGAGTTCA
>DVOH01000015.1 GCA_018713745.1 Candidatus Stercoripulliclostridium merdipullorum
AAAGAAAAAAATCAGGAGTACCTTGTTTTTGCCGTTCGGGAAGAATAAGACCGAAGATTTTACCATAAATATACGGACTTTAATTTTATATTAGTCGATAATATTTGCATTATCCTTTAATTTCTGTAATAATAGATAAACAGAACTTTAACGTTTAGAGAGAGTTTAATTTATTATGTATCGTATTTTGAAAAAACGCCAGCTTGCCGAATCCGTCTTCGAGTATGTGTTCGACGCGCCTTATGTCGCCGGGCGGGCAAAACCGGGACAGTTCGTCATTCTGATCGTGGACGAGCAGGGCGAACGCGTACCCTTTACGATCTGCGATTATGACCGCAAGGCAGGAAGTGTTACGATTTTGGTGCAAAGCGTAGGCTTCTCGACCAAATGCCTTTCCCGCTTGCAGGAAGGCGATTCGGTATTTGCTTTTGTCGGTCCCCTCGGCAATCCCACCGATCTCAATGCTTATCGCAGGGTTTGCCTGATCGGTGGCGGAATCGGCGCCGCCGTCATTTATCCCCAAGCCAAGCATCTGAAAAGTCGCGGAGCCGAAGTCGACGTTATTCTCGGAGCAAGAGACGCTTCTTTGATTATGTACGAATCCGAATTTCGCAATCACGCCGATCATGTCTATGTGATGACCGACAACGGATCGGCGGGGGAACAGGGCTTTGTGACCAACAAGTTGCTGCAACTTCTGGAGTCCGAACATTATGACTGCGTGTTTGCCGTCGGACCGATGCCGATGATGAAAGCGGTCGTCAACCTGACCCGCCCGATGGGCATCCCGACCATAGTATCGCTGAATGCGATTATGGTGGACGGCACGGGGATGTGCGGGTGTTGTCGCGTCAAGGTAGGGGGTGCAACGCGCTATGCCTGCGTCGACGGTCCCGAATTTGACGGCTTCGAAGTTGACTTTGACGAAGCGATCAACCGCCTGAACATGTATAAATCCATCAATGAAGAAAATACCCATAAGTGTAAGATAAGATGAATAAGAATCCGCGCAATCATCCCGTCGAACAGGATCCCGCCGTACGACGTAATAATTTTGAAGAAGTATGCCAAGGCTTCACGCACGAAGCCATGCTTGCAGAAGCCGATCGTTGTCTGCATTGCAAAGCGGCTCCGTGCCGAAAAGGTTGCCCCGTGGGCGTCGATATCCCCGGGTTTATCGACTTGCTGAAAAAAGAAGATATGCAAGGGGCGATCGACACGATCAAACGCTATAACGCGCTTCCCGCCGTTTGCGGTCGCGTATGCCCGCAGGAAGTACAATGCGAAAAATATTGCGTCCGTCAGAAAAGCGGCGGTGCGGTGGCAATCGGACTTCTGGAGCGGTATGCCGCCGACTATGCCTTGCAAAACAATCGCGTTCCTCAACAAAAACCGCCCGTATTGCCTTACAAGGTGGCGATTGCGGGTTCGGGACCGTCGTCGCTTGCCTGTGCGGGCGAGCTGGCGCGCAAAGGGGTGCAGGTAACGATTTTTGAAGCGTTTCACAAAGCGGGAGGGGTATTGGTGTACGGGATCCCCGAGTTTCGCCTGCCCAAACGTTTGGTGGAAGCCGAGATCGATCAGCTGAAAGAGCTCGGCGTCGAAATCAAAACCAATGTCGTGATCGGCAAAAGTCTGCTGATCGAGGAGCTTCTTGCCGAGTACGACGCCGTATTCATCGGGAGCGGCGCGGGATTGCCGAGTTTTATGGGGCTTCCCGGCGAAGGGCTCAACGGCGTGTACAGTGCCAACGAATATCTGACTCGTATCAATTTGATGAAAGCGTATCGTGACGACTATGCGACTCCCATCAAACGCGCCGATCGCGTTGTTGTCGTCGGTGCGGGCAATGTCGCCATGGACGCGGCGCGGACCGCTTTGCGCATGGGGAGCAAAGAAGTGTTTATCGTTTACCGCCGCGCGCGCGAAGATGTCCCCGCCCGATACGAAGAAGTCGAGCATGCCGAACAGGAAGGGGTAAAGATGCACTTTTTGTCCTCTCCCGTTGCGATTTTCGGCGAAAAACAAGTGGAAGGGATCCGTTGTATCCGCACCGAAATCGACTCCGTGGATGAAAACGGACGCCGCACGATCCGCGAAATCGAAGGATCGGAATTCGATCTCCCGTGCGACTTGGTCATTATGGCAATCGGCACAAGTCCCAATCCGTTGATTAAAAACGCGACCGAAGGACTTAAGACGACGCCCAAAGGCACCATTGTGATTGACGAAGATCACATGACGTCGCTTGATCGCGTGTATGCGGGCGGCGATGCCGTTACGGGTGCCGCGACGGTCATCCTCGCAATGGGCGCGGGTAAGAAGGCGGCACAAACAATTTTGAATAAATTCGGATTAAACCAATGATATACTTGAATTTATGCACAAATGCGTGTATAATATTCAAAGGAGAACTATGAAAATCGGAATCTTTGCCAACCTCGATAAAGATCTGGAAGGGCGTGCGACGACGGCTCTGGTCGAATTTTTGTTGCCGCGCAACTTCGAAGTCTACGTTTCGGAACAGCTGGAGTGTCTGCAGTTGCCGGTACGGTATTGCGACAACGCAACGCTTGCGGCATGCGATATCGTCGTCGTGTTCGGCGGAGACGGAACGATTCTCAGAATTGCCAAAGAATGCGCCCGTACCAACGCCAAAATTTTTGCGGTCAATCTCGGGCATCGCGGTTTTCTCGCCGCAGTCGAATATGTCGAGCTGTCCAATATTTTTAATGATATTGCAAGCGGCAATTACGTTCTCGATACCCGCAATCTGATCAACGTCACGGCGGGCGAAAACACTTATCTTGCGCTGAACGAAGCTGTCATTGCGCGCGGTGCGCAGACCAAAATGCTTAAGACGGAAGTCCGGGTCAACGGCGCGCTTGCCGACAAATACGCTTCGGACGGCGTGATCGTCAGTACGCCGACGGGTTCTACGGCGTATTCTTTGTCTGCCGGCGGCCCCATCATCGCGCCCGACGTCAACGCCGTATTGATTACGCCGATCTGCGCGCATTCTCTGCACTCCCGCCCGATGGTGATCAACAGCGACAACACCATCTGGATCAAATTGTTGCGCGCCGAAACGTATGCCTACCTGAATATCGACGGAGACGACGTGCAGAAATTGCAGTCGGGCGATATTTTCCTTGTGACCAAATCGGAATACAGCGTCAGCTTTATACGACTGAAAAAATACAATTATTACGAAAAATTATTGCAGAAAATGCGTTACTGGAGTTCATTCGACAAGTAACGCAAGGAGGAACGATGTCCAGACAAAAGCGCCAGGAAAAACTGCTTGAAATTATTTCCGAACAAGCCGTCGAAACGCAACAGGCATTGACCGAAGCGCTGCGTGCGGCAGGGTTTGACGTGACGCAAGCAACGGTTTCGCGCGATATTCAGGAGCTCGGTCTGGTCAAATCCTCCAAGGCAGGCGGAAAGTCCTGCTATATGAAACCGCTCGACCCAAAACTTGTCAAGCTGAAAAGTCTTTTTCACCAGTCGGTGATCAGCATCGAGTCCGTTAACAATCTGATCGTAATCAAGACCATCAATGCGGGCGCAAGCTCTGCATGCTCCTTGATCGACTCCCTCGATCTGCCCGAAATCATGGGATCGGTAGCCGGCGACGATACCATCCTGATTGTCGTTCGCAACGAAAAATTTGTCAAAAAAGTGATTAAAAAATTTTCCGATCTGCGTGAATAGGTGCGGATATGATCCTATCTCTTTCCATCAAAAACATAGCTTTGATCGATTCGCTGTCGCTTGAATTTGACCGCGGGCTCAATATTTTGTCGGGCGAAACGGGAGCGGGAAAGTCGATCATTATCGACAGCCTCAATTTTGTGTTGGGAGATCGTGCCGATCGCAGTCTGATCCGCCGCGGCGAGCGTTCTGCCGAAGTACAGGTCGTATTCGAAGGGACCGAAGCCATTGCGCCGCTTTTGGAGCAATACGGCATTCCGCTTGACGACGTCGTAATTGTGAGGCGTACGATGTCCGAGGCGGGACGAAGCGATTGCCGCATCAACGGGATTATCGTCAATTTGTCAACCCTGAAAGCGGTAGTCGAACGTTTGGTCGACGTGCATTCACAGCACGAGCATCAATCACTGTTGAATGAAGGAAACCATATCGGGATTCTCGATCGTTATGACGGCGCGATTGTTTCGGCAAAACAAGCCTATCGCGCGGTATACGATCGCCTGCAGGAGATCGAACGTCAGCTGTCCCGATATCCCGATCCGGAGTCGCGCTTGCGCCTGATCGACACATTGTCCTATCAGATCGGCGAGATCGAACAGGCGGCAATCGGCGAGGAGGAAGAGGAAGAACTGTTGCGCCTTCGGGCAAAGTTTCAGAATGCGCAAAAGATCGGGGAAGGACTCAGCGCGGCGTTATCGCTGCTGAGCGGAGAGGGGGCGTTTGCCGCCCTTCAAAGCGTCTATGCCGCACGGAAAGAACTGCAAGCAATCGACCGCTACGATTCCGCTTACGCCGAACTTGCAGAACGTTTGGACAGTTGCCGCATCGAACTCGGAGATATCGCCGATACCGTGCAGGCAGAGTTGGATCGCGTCGATCTCGACCCCGCCGAACAGAGACAAGTCGAAGAGCGGATCGAACTGATCCGCAAACTCAAAAAGCGGTACGGCTCGACGGTCAAAGAGGTCCTTGCCTTCGGAATGCGCGCGCAGGAAGAACTGGAGCGTTTGCAACAAGCCGCCGATCATATCGAAGCATTGGAAAAAGAGCGCGACGAAGCACAAAAAATGTTGACCGATTGTGCAAAATCGTTGCATGTTGCCCGATTGCAGGCAGCTCAAATCCTTGCCGAGTCGATCGGCCGGAATCTGAAAGAGCTCGGGATGAAGAACAGCCGCTTTGCCGCGGAAATTGTATTTCCCGATGCCGAAAGCGATTTGCTTGCGGCATGCGGTCCGAACGGAGCGGACGAGGTGCGTTTTATGATCAGTCCCAATTTGGGCGAACCGTTAAAACCGCTTGCCAAAATCGCTTCGGGCGGCGAAATGAGTCGGTTTATGTTGGGGCTAAAAAGTATTACCGCAGAACTCGAAGGGATCGATACCTTGGTGTTTGACGAAATCGATACCGGGATCAGCGGTGCAATCGCCAAGGTCGTAGCGCATAAGCTGTACCGAATTGCCGATACGCGCCAGGTATTGGCGGTGACGCATTTGCCGCAGCTTGCATCGATGGCGGACAATCATTATCTGATCCGTAAGACGGAAGGGGACGGTAAGACGCTGACCAATGTGATAAGACTGGACCGAGAGGCTTCCCTCCGCGAAATCATGCGTTTGTCGGGTAGCGCCGAGGACAGTGCGAGCGGATATCAAAACGCGGTCGAAATGAAAGAGGATGCCGATCGCTTCAAACGCGAAACTTCCAAAAATTAGAAGGGTTGCAGATTCATAGCTTTCCGCCTTTTCATCAAACTAAAGATTGAAAGGCGGATTTTTTATGAAACGGAAATTACAATTTATCATTTTACTCGTACTCATCACAACGCTGATCGGAGCCGGCAGCGGATTGGCAGTCGCGGAAGCGGCAACCGCGGAAATCGTCTATCTCGGCGGAACGCCGATCGGAGTCGTTGCCGAAAGCGACGGGGTCGTAGTGCAGGGATTTATCGGCGTTATGACCGAAGAAGGTATGGCAAACCCCGCAGAAGGGAAGGGGATATCGGTCGGAGATGCGATTATAGAAATCAACGGAAAAGCGCCCGTTGCGCAGAGCGATATTGCAGACGCAGTCAAGGACGGGAAAGAGGTGACGCTTAAGCTGAAGCGGGAAGACCGTATATTTTATGTCAAACTTAAGCCGGCATTTGACAAAATCAGCGGAGCTTACAAGCTCGGACTTCAGGTCAAAACCGATATTGCAGGCGTCGGAACTTTGACTTTTGTAACCGAGGACGGAAAAAGTTTTGGCGGACTCGGGCATCCGATCAACGATGCAGGGGCATCCAATTCGTCAGTTTATCAGAAAGGATCGATTTATCCCTGTCGTATCATCGGGACGGTAAAGGGAGAAGTCGGAAAGCCCGGAGAATTAAGGGGAACCTTTGTCAAAGGCAAACATTCGGTCGGGACGTTGGAGCACAATAATTTTGCGGGAATCTTCGGAACGGCACAAAAAGAGCTTTCTCTCGGCAGGAGCAAAATATCGGTCGCCGGACGCAGTGAGGTTCGCCCCGGCAAAGCATATATTTACACGACAACCGAAGGTGTCGAGCCGAAGCGATACGAAATCGAAATCGTAAAAGCGGTCAAACAAAACGATGCTGCCCCGCAAAGTATGGTATTGCATGTCACGGATCCCGAATTGCTGGCGTTGACCGGCGGTATCGTTCAGGGAATGAGCGGATCGCCGATTGTCCAAAACGATAAAATCATCGGTGCCGTCACCCACGTTTTCATCAATGATCCCACACGCGGCTACGGCATCTATATCGATTGGATGCTGGATCAGATCGGGGCATAAAAGACAAATTTCGGCATAGATTTTACTATGCTGAATCGTTTGAAAACAACCTTAACCGATCGTGTCGTCGGTTTGAAAATTGCACTTCAGCGATGCAAAGTGCATTTTTTCATTTGTGTCGGCTTGGTTGCATTGGCTTTTTTAATCGCATTGACGGAAGGATACGACGATCAAAGCGTATCCCCCAATTTTATCGCGGCAACGCTGAACGGTTCGTACCGACCCGTCGGCACGTTTTTCAAAATCGCGTGCTTCGGACTTTTGTTTTATGCGGCAATTCTTCTGACCTCGGTCAATCTGATCGGCTATTTCGGCGGATATCTTGCACTGTACTTCTTGGCATTCTACGGATTTCGCACTGCGTTTTGGGCGATTGCCTGCGACGGAGCGCTCGGATTTTTGTTTTTCTTTATATTCGTGCTTCCGTTGCTGATCGTTGATTTTTTGTTCTTCGTATTGTTGACGGCAGAAATTTATCAATGCGCTTCCTTTCGTTTGTGTCGAACCCATCTGTTTCGATTGACCGGACGGCTTAAGGCTACATTTTTCCGCTATCTTCGCGCTTTTTTGTTCCTGATGCTCTTCCATTATGTACTGTGGTTGACGATTTATCTGATTTGCAGATTGTGTTAGGATAAAAATTCGACGTTTTCATAAGCTAACACCGAGAGGTGATTTATGAAAAAATGGTTGTTATGTATCGGGATCGTGATTGCCGTCTCGACAATTTTCCTGACGACCGGCGCGGCGTGGGCGGCTCCTGTCAAGGACGTCAACATTCCGACCGGCGCAAAAGGGGCGTATCTTGTCGATTTCGACACGGGTACCGTACTGTATGAAAGAGATGCCGATCACAGATTGCCTATAGCAAGTATGGTCAAAATTATGACCCTCGTCATTACCTTTGACGAGATCAAAGCCGGAAATCTGAAATTTGACGATCAGATTACCGTAAGCGAAACCGCCGCAGGGATGGGCGGATCGCAGATGTTTCTTGACGCCAATCAGAATTACAGCGTTTCCGATCTGATCAAAGGGGTGACCGTCGTCAGCGCAAACGATGCTTCGGTTGCACTTGCCGAAACGATCAGCGGGTCGGTGGAGGCGTTTATCGACAGAATGAACGAAACCGCTCGCAAACTCGGTATGAACGATACCGTGTTTGTCAACGTAACGGGGCTTCCTGCCGAGGGGCAATACAGCACCGCGCGCGATGTTACGACCATGATGCGCGTATTGTTGCAAAACCCCGAGTACTACCGATTCAGCGGAATTTATATGGAAGATTATCGCCATCCCGACGGACGGATCACCGAACTGGTGAATACCAACAAGCTGATCCGATTCTATAAGGGTTGCGACGCCGGCAAAACGGGATTTACCAACGACGCAATGTTTTGTCTGTCGGCTTCGGCAAAGCGCGGCGGTATGCGTGTTATCGCCACGGTTGTCGGTGCCGAAAACAGCAAAGCGCGATTTGCCGAAGTCAGTGCTTTGTTTAATTACGGCTTTGCCAACTATGCGAGCGTAGCCGTTGTCGAGGGCGGAAAACCGGTAGGACAGGAGGTCGGCGTGAAAGGCGGCAGAACCGAAACCGTTACGCTTGCTGCCGATCGGGATATCCGCATGCTTTTGAAAAAAGGACAAAATCCGGACTGCGAAATCATTACCGAACTTTCCTCCGAACTCAAAGCCCCGATTCGAAAAGGGGAAACCGTGGGAACCCTGACGGTCAAAACCAAAGCGGGGGAATTGGTAGGCAAAGCGAACATCGTCGCGATGCAGGATATCGATCCCATGCGCTTCGAAGACGCACTGGGTAAGGTGTTGCAAAACTGGTTTTTATAATCAAACGGCAAATAATCAAACGAAAAACGCGGGAATCCCGCGTTTTTCAATTATCCTTTTTGATAAACCCGAACATAATCGATGACAAAATCGTAAACTTTCGATTTGTCGTTTCGATCGGGATTGCCGCACCAGAAATCTTCCCACTCGCCGTTTTGATTGCGTACGCGCCCGGGATTCTCAGGATCTTGTCCTGCAACCTCGACGGTCAGCAGCAAATATTCTTTGACTTGCGACACCCCTAAATTTTTTCCGTCAACGGTGTGGACGCTGCGCCATGTTTCTTTTCCGTCGACATAAAAAACATATTCGGTTTCCGTCCACATCACGCCGTAGGTATGAAATTCCGTTGCCATATCGGGTACGCGGTAGGTCGCGGAACGATCGCTTTTGGTGTTTTGATAGCCGTCGGCGTGCAAGACGTGAACGTTCAGTTCTTGCTTGTCTTTGCCTTTTTGGTAGAACCAAGGGGACTCCATCACGTCGATTTCGACGCCGTCCGATCCCGTTCCCGGCAGATCGTCGGCAGTCATTCCGACCCCTTCGTCGGGCATCAGCCAAAATGCCGACCAGATCCCGATCGAAGCGGGGACTTTGCAACGCACTTCAAAGTAGCCGTATTTTGCATTGAATCCCTGATAATCTTCTGTTTTCGGAGCGTGTCCTTTGTTGATTGCCGATTCTACCCAAGAGGTGTACCAGCCTGCGCCGTAGGCACCGTTTTCTTTGTAATGCGTGCGAATGACGAGGTTTCCGTCTTGCAAAAACAACGTATCCGGAGTGGTTTCGTAATATCCCGCGCGTCGGACGTTGCCGTCGTATCCCGCACGCCATTTCGAAGTGTCGAGCGTATTGCCGTCAAATTCGTCCGACCAGACGATCCGATAGCCTTCCCGCGCCAGTACGCCGCTCAGCGTCGCTTCGTCCGGGAGCGCAACACCGCTCGTTCCGCATCCCGTCGGAAACAGCAGAAGAGCACATAACATAAAAATAAAAAGAAAAAATAGTATTCGTTTCATAGTATCCTCATTGCAAATTTTATAACACAGAAAATACATTTTTGCAAGACTCTAAACTAAAGGTTGTCTATCGGAACACCCTCGACGCAATATTTGAAATAATAATTGACTTTGACGTATTTTGTGATATACTAATTCCATAATACTGGGTGTATGGATACGCGGAAAAAATAGGGTTATAGTTTCACCCCAAATTCAATATTGTTATTGCCGACCGCATGTTGCGGTTAAGGTCTTTCTTATATTGATTCTAACCTTAGGAGGAACGATTATGAAACAAAGCGGAAGAGCATGGATCACCTTGCTGATCGCTGTTCTGGTCGCGCTGGCGGTGCTGACGTTGTCGGCGTGCGGATTCGGTACGTCGGACGACGACAAAGATCCGAGCGGAACGGGCGGCTTGACGGAAGAGGAGATGGACTCGTTGATCTCTGACCGTGTCAGCGAAGCCGAGTGGAACGCGGCGTGGAATAAGGTACTGAAGAGTTGCGCTCGAACGGCAGACTTTTCGATCGCGGCGAAAATCGTTGAATCGGATAGCGAACAATCCGATGAATATGGAATAAAGTGTATGTTCGGCGACGGACGTGTTTACGGCAAAGAGTTTTATGGAGAGAATTCGGTTTCCGATTCCTACGAATACTATTATGAATATGACGATGAAACGGACAGCTGGTATTGCTATAAGCGAGACAAAAGCGGCGATTGGGAAAAATCCGTTGATGACAAAGATGTTGACATTACGGTGGAAGACTTATGCGGATTTATTTTGTTAATTTCGGATTTCGAAACTTACGCCGATTATACATATAACTCTGCGCAAGGATGTTACGAGAGAAGTCTGATTATAGAGGATTACAAATATGATTTGGTTGTCAAATTAAAAGGCGGCAACCTTGTTTGGATAGACGGAAAGGTGTCGGAAGCAGGGAAAACGGATCTCGTCAGCACGTTGCAATTTCAATTTTACGACTACGGCGCCACCGAGGTTACGCTCCCGACGATTGACGACGACGATAATTCCGACGACGGAGAGTCGGAGTTTGGCAATGCCGCAATGCGGGCAGAGATTGACAACACAATTTCCGATCAAGTCAGCGAAGCGGAATGGAATGAAGTTTTCGATCAGACAATCTTTGCCCTTGCATATACGGTCAATTTCACGGTTGAATCCGAGATGAATTTTTTGGAAAACAACGAAAGTTCGGTTTCTTATTCGATCAAAAAGCTTGACAACGGCGATTTATACGAATCTTATATCGAAGGAGCGAATACCGATCCAAGCGAATCATACCGCAGTTACGATCGAACCGAAGACGGTTGGTACCGATATACCCGAGAAGCGGCAGGCAGCGCATGGATAAAAGAACTCGATGGACGATCGGTAAATTTACA
>DVOH01000016.1 GCA_018713745.1 Candidatus Stercoripulliclostridium merdipullorum
CGCATCCGTAGGTATAGCGGGATTCTCAAGAGCTGTTCTGCATGAATTATCTATTCCCGCAAAAGGAGCCGGAGACGGAACTCTGAATGTCACATGCAGATCATTACGAATTCCTATAATGATGATACGATGTCTAGATTGAGGAACTCCATAATCTTCAAATTTATATAAATGAGGGGTTACTACATACCCAGCTTCTCGCATTTCGTCAATGATTTTTATAAAGGTACGACCAGCGTCAGCATTTTTAAGCCCACCGACATTTTCGGCTAAAAACCACTTTGGTTGGTACAGTTTTAACACTTTAATGCCAAAAGCATATAATGGACCATAAACGCCATCCATGCCTTTTTGCTCACCAACTACACTATAATCATTGCATGGAAAGCCAAAAGCCAATGCATCTATTGGCTTGAGAGATGTCAAGTCTAACTTTCGGATATCCTCATGGATAACAGTATCCGGGGCATCCGGACAGATATTTCGGATATAAGTATTGCAAGTATCCCTATCATAGTCTGTTGCCCATTGGTGTATTATTTTATAATCAGGATTAGCAATTTTAGCCGTAATCGCGCCATAAGCGATACCACCAGGTCCACAAAACAACTCTCCCATTTTAAACTGTGTCATGTTTGATTGCTCCCATTAAATCTCTTCGCCGTTCAAAAGAACAAATTTTCTAACAAAAGAAGTTCCTGTGACATCTGCAATTTGCTCCAAATCTCGAATGGAGAAACTTTGTCTGCTCAATTTTGAACTTAAATTTTGAGGAGAACATCCTAGTCTGCGAGCTAATTCTGCGGTACTTATATTAAGCCTTGCGCATAGAACACGTATTTCATCACTTATAGTCATTGTATCACTCCGATATTCTTTTTACATATTATAAACTTTTTATTTGAGCATGTCAACTTATTAGTTTAGCTTACACCTCATGTATTTATTGTAAATATTTTTTTGGCACTACGGCGTGTGCTTGTCTATGACAAGTGGCGTCGCTTCACTCCGCCGGGCAAGCGCAAGACGTAACATAAACCGAAAAGCTGAGCGGAAAATGAGAGCGAAGAGGGATTGGGGATAGGGGTTGGTTGTTCGACCCGTTCTCGTCCCTCTTGAATTAGGAACCAAACCGAGAAGAAGGGCGCAGAGTGTGTTCTTGCAAGTGCGAGGGCGACGGGCGCATACAACGGCGTATGTAACCGAGTCCGAGACACGAAGAAAGGGCGCAAGATGCGCCCTTATCCTCAGTTTGGGATTAGTGGATAAAAATGCTGCCTCTGTCACTATTGATAATTGATACTATTTTTTCGTTTTATTGCAAAAACAGAAAAACACCTATTGCTGTCCAACCACAGGGGTTCGGATTGCAATAGGTGTATCACATGGCGGAGAAGAAGGGATTTGAACCCTTGCTACCTTTCACAGTACTACTCCCTTAGCAGGGGAGCCCCTTCGGCCTCTTGGGTACTTCTCCACGTTGTTAGATCATATCATATCGGGGCGGGTTTGTCAATGCTTTGTGATCGGATTTTGCGCTGTCGTCGGGGGATTTTGGCGTTTTGCTCGGTTTCGCCTTGTCGGGATTGACGCGTTGAGCGTTTTTTGTTAAAATACTTTGGATCAATCCCTTTTTTAAGGACGGGATTCCGAAGGAGATTTCGATGAAACGCTTTTTTCGTAAGACTGTCGCTCTTTTGTCTTCTGCCGCGCTGATGCTCGGCGTTGTTTCGCTTGCAGCTTGCGAAGACGAGGTCAAGACCTTGGGCGATGCGCCGTATGCCTCTCTTGCCGAAGCCGTTGCGGCAACGCCCGATCAGTCGATTGCGCCCATTACGGCGGAGCAGGCGGAGGAACTGCTTAAAAATCCCGATCGGGGGCTTCGGATGGAAACTTACATCACGTTGGGTTCTCCCCTTCAATCCTATCCGGGCGATGACGAAAATCCCTTTGATCGCGCGCGGCGAATGATCGAAAAGTATCGTTCCGATTCGCCCACGGTGTGTCAGCTTTATGTATACTTGTCCAATTATAACGGGCGCGACCTTGACGAAGCGGCGTTCGGACAGCTGAAAGAGATGTTGGAGCTTTTTCGGGCGGCAGACGTCAAAATTCTGCTCCGTTTTGCTTATATGGCAGAAAAACACAAAGGCGCGTCTTATCGGGTCATCAAAGGGCATCTCGAGCAGATTGCGGATTTTATGAGTCGGAACTCGGATTTGGCGCGGGAAAGCATTTATTGTTGGCAGCTCGGTCTGGTCGGATTGTGGGGAGAGGGGCACTCGGACGATAAATTCATTTGGTTTTTGCAGGGACGCGCATTGCTGAATACGGTCTTAAAGCTCCTGGATGAGGACATGTATCTTCAGGTGCGGACGATGGATATTTATCATTATGTGCCGCTCCGATACCGCGATCGGGTGGGGATGCACGACGATTATATCATAGACGATCTGAATGACAAGTGGGCGTTTTTGCCGGCAGACGACAGGCGATATCAAGCGATGACGGAGAAGTTCCGGCTGACGCTGAACGACGGCGAAATGCCTTGGGGCGGAACCAATCTCGGCGATACCGAAGACGGCAGAAGTCTTGACGCGATGGACGGGAAAACGATTCTGCAACGCATCGCGCAAAACAGCATGACGACGTTCTCGTTAGAGCATAATTATCGCGAAAAGGAAGGTGCGGAATACAGCATGTACCGTTGGCGCACGGAGATGACGACGGCAAGCGAAATGGCTTTGATCGGCGTGTCGGTCAATCCCGCATTGATCGCGGCAATGGGCGGGACGATGTCGATCTACGATGTATTGCGCTATCATCTCGGGTATCAGCTGATGCTCTCGGACTATCGGGTGGACAGAAATGTTTTGTCGTTTTCGGTAACCAATTACGGATTTGCGGCACCCCTTAAAATGAATTACTTCGGTCTTGTCGTGGAAGAAAACGGCGTAAGGAAAGAAGTGGAGATCGCAGCTTATTGTAAGGAAGCGCTGACCACCGGGGAAACGGTTCGCTACCGAATTCGCCTGCCCGACGACGCTGTCCCCGTCGGCGTACGGATGAGCAACAACCGAAATTCGACCGACACCGTGCGCTTTGCCAACGCAACGCGTTACGAAGGGGGCGTGCAGTATTTTGCATAATTCGAGTCGGAGAATTGCCGATCGACGTGTAAAACAAATGACCGCTCGAAAGCGGTCGTTGTTTTAAGCAAAAAACGTGTTCAGTTGCCGTTGCGGCGACGAAGAATATCGAGCAGCAGTTCGACCGTTCCGTCCACGCCCAGCATCGAGGAGTCGATCGACAGCTGACAGCAGTCCGCCGCGCCCCAGACGTGGTCGGTAAAGTAGTTGTAGTATGCCGCTCTCGACTTATCGCGGCGCGCGATCAAGGTTTTGGCTTTGGCGGCGCTGATGTTTTCGCGCGCGGCAACGCGTTCTATGCGATGTTCGAGCGGGGCGTGTATAAAGACGCTGAATACGTCGGGATTGCCGGCTAACACAAAGTCGGCGCATCTGCCGACGATGACGCAGGATTCTTTCTGAGCAAGCTCGGTGATGATTTTGGATTGTTCGAGGTAGAGGCGGAAGGAGATCGGTTGGTCATAGGGCCAGGTTGCCGTACCCATTCCCCAGAAAAATCCCGGCTTTTTTTCGTCGTTCTGTTCGACAAAGTGGGGCGCAAAGCCGCTTTGTTCCGCCGTTTTTTGTAAGAGAAGTTTGTCGTAAAACGGGATGTTGAGGACTTTTGCGAGCTTTTCGCCGATTTCTCTGCCGCCGCTTCCGTTCTGACGTCCGATGGTGATGACGGTATGTTTCATGGCATGCCTCCTTTGTTCAGATTATGCGATACCGGGGCGCGGTATGCGGTTTGGATATTTATATTATACGCCCGAATCTTTGCGGGCGCAAGAGGGGTTTTGAAAAAGCGCCGTAGCCCCACTGTTTCGGAACCTGTCGGTGCGGTTGCAATTTTTTAAATTTTATGGCAAAATATTTATCGTTCATTGGCAAAACGCCTTTGTCGATTGTTATTAAGGTAGAAGGACCTGCAAGGAGGAAGCGCTTGGATCGGCTGTACCGATTGGCGGCGGAAGTAAACCGCGGAAACAGATCTGCGTTCGACGAGTTGTACGCTTTGACGCATAAAGCGGTGTTTCTGACTGCATTCGGAGTGCTGAAGGACAAAATGCTTGCCGAGGATATCACGCAGGAAACTTATCTTGCGGCATTCCGCGGCATGGAGCGTTTGTCCGAAGGAAGCAACGTCGGCGGCTGGCTGACGACGATAGCGAGGCGGCTTGCGATCAACGAGTACCACCGTCGCAAACGCGAGGATGCAAGCGATTTTTCTGCCGAAAGCGGGCTGGAACCCAAACTGCAGCGGCACGACCGACACGAAACGCTGATTGCGGAAGCCGCCGAAGTTCTGGACGCCGAGACCTATCAGATCGTGATGATGGCGGTGATCGGCGGGTACAAGCGGCGGGAAATTTCCAAAATGACGGGACTACCGATTTCGACGGTCAGTTGGAAGTACAAAAAAGGGCTGGAAACGTTGAAGGACTATCTCGAAAAGGAGAGAAGGCAATGAACAGACGGGACGTAAAAAAGATTCTGAAAGAAGATTGGCAGCAGGTGCAGCCGAGCGAGCGCGTCCGGAGCGAAACCAAACGCGCACTGTTCGGAGTGGATACCGAGTCCGAGCAACATACGGTAAAATCGTACGGGATGCGGCGTTCGACATGGCATCGCGCAATCGGCGCGGTGGCTGCCGCCGTGATTGTGGCGATCGTGGTGACGGCGGTTTTGGTATGGCTTCCGCCGAAAGGGGGCGACCCCGTCGGTCCGGGCGGTGATCCGACGGTACCGGACGGCGGCGGTCAGGGCGTAACGGTTGCCTATGCCGAAGCATACGGATTCAGCGCGATGTCGTCGGGGATGGTGCTTCTTAAGCATGATCGCGGTACGCAGGAGGCGACGGTAGCTTCGGTGGAGAGCGGCGCGCGTCTTGCGTCGGGGGCGGTACAGTCGACGTTGCCGTCTGCGGTTACGCCCGAAGAAGACCGAGCGTTGATCGAGCGGATCGACGGATATATGGAGTTGGTCGAAAGTATTCTTGCCGGGGGCGGCATGCAGGTAACGGCGGCGGAAAGCGACCGAGCGGGTTATCAGATGATGCTGAAGACGGAGCTTCGCGATCTCGAAGGGCGGCAATCGGTGATGACGCTATACTATAACGAGCGGTTGTATGAGCAGGACAAAGAGGAGCGCGAATATCGTCTGGAAGGCGTGATGGAACTGGACGGGACGGAATATACCGTCAGCGGCGTGCGCAGTGTAGAGACGGAGGACGGCGAATCGGAAGAAGAACTGGAGTTTGTCGCGCGGAGTGCGGACGGCACGCGGGTAGAAGTCGAACTGGAGACCGAAGCGGGGGAGCAGGAATATTCTTATACAATATATAATGCGCGCGGAGATGTGATTGACAGCTTCAGCATCGAAGCCGAGCAGGAAAGAGGGCGGACGGAAGTAGAACTGTTGCTGGGAGCGGACAGGGCGACGGGGATCCGTTTTTACGAAGAAGAACGGGGCGGAGTCCGAACGATTGTCGGAACGATTGCCCAAAACGGAGTACAACGGGATTTTGTCGTTACGGTGCGGCGCAATCCGTCGACGGGCGAAGAGCAATACGAATATACGATCGGCGAGCAGGAAATTATCCGCGATAAAGACGATCTGTTTGACGATGACGACGGGGACTGGGACGACGATTGGGATCGGGACGACTGATCGCTGAAAAATTTTTTGAAAAAATTTTGAAAACCGTTGGCAAAACGGTTTTCTTATTTGTTATAAAAGTGAAAACACTCCCAAGGAGGCATGACTATGAAAAAGAAAATCGTATCGATCTTGATTGTTGCGGCAGTCGCAATCGTCACGGCAAGTCTTGTATTGGCAGGATGTGCGGGCGGGTCAAAGGGCGGCGCCTGGAACACGGTGGGCGGCAATGCCGACGCCGCAGACAAAATGATGGGATTGACGGCGGTAGGATCGGGAGCGGTACTTGACCGGATGAATGCGGCTGATACCGAAGTGCCCGGTCCCACACCCGAAGAACCCGGCACCGAAGCGCCCGACACCACACCCGAAGTTCCCGATACCACGCCCGGACAAGGCGGAAGCGGACAAGGGAACGGACAAGGGAGCGGGCAAGGCGAAAGCCTGACCCAAGAGCAAACCGCGACGATCGACCGTTATTTGCAGATTGTCGACCGTATGATGACCGATAGCGGTATTGTGGTCAACGAAAGCGCCTCCGATCGGGAAGGATACGCGAAGAAGCTGGAAATTTCGTCGATCGATCTTTACGGCAACACGCAAAACTTTGTGATTTACTTCAACGAGCGGCAGGGAGCCGTCGATTGGGACGATGACGACAAAGACGAAGTCAAAACGGTACTCGAAGGCATCATGATTTCGGGCGAACGCGAATACACCGTCATCGGCGAACGGGAAACCGAGCGTGACGAAGCAGAACTGGAATTCCGCGCCTATCTCGATCGGCAAAACTATGTCGAAATCGAACGGAAGACCGAAAACGGGGAAGAAGAATTCGGCTACAAGATTGTCGAAAACGGCAGGGTTGTGGAAGAATTCGAACTGGGAATCGAGCAAAAAGCGGGCACGGTCGAAGTGGAAATCGAGAGCTTTGACAAAAACGGCAACGCCATTGTCATCGACTTCGAGCAACGCGAGCGTCTTGCGGGCGGATCGGTGATCGAAGCGGAATGCTACGAAAACGGCAGAGTCGTGCGCTTCACGATTCACGTTGACAAAGACGGCGAACGCGAAGTCAGACGGTATCAGTACCGCGACGGGATCTGCTACGAGATGTACGACGACTGAGCGTATAAAAAACCGAGATCGAAAAAGGGACCGAACGGGTCCCTTTTTTCGGCACGAAAAAAAGCTGTCCGCGGACAGCTTTTTGTCTGATAGGATCAGATGGGTTATTCTCCCTTGTAGGGCAGAAGCGCCATGAATCTTGCGCGTTTGATGGCTTGTGCCAGCGCTTTTTGGTGCTTGACGCAGACGCCGCTCATCCGACGGGGAATGATCTTTCCTTTTTCGGTGATGTAGCGGGGGCGTTTTTCGCCGTTTTTGTCAAAGCCTTTGTCGTTTTTTTCGATCTCCTTCACCAGGGCGATGTAGTCGATCTCTTCTACTTTGTTGACGCAGAACGTGCAAACTTTGCGTCTGTTCATCCGTTTGCCGGTCCGTTTTTCCTTATTGATCATACATTATCTCCTTGACTTGATTAGAAGGGAAGGTCGCCGTCGTCGATCGCTTTAAGTCCTTCGATCTTCTTTTTGTCGGCGCCTTCGGCAACAAACTCTTCTTCGGAGTCGTTGCGCGTGCTCAAAAATTGCACTTCGTCCGCTACGATCTCGGTGACGTAACGCTTGGTCCCGTCGTTGGCGTCGTAGCTTCTGGTCTGAATCGATCCGCACAGTCCCACTTTGCGACCTTTTTTGAGGTAGCGGCCGCAGTTTTCGGCTTGGCTTCTCCAGCAGATGACCGGAAGAAAATCGGTCTGGCGGGAGCCGTCGGGGCTGCTGTAATTGCGGTTGACGGCAACGGTGAATTTGCAGACTTTGATCCCGCTGGTTGTCGTAGACGTTTCGGGGTCTTTGGTCAGGTTGCCGATCAGAAATACTTTGTTCATGACGTCCTCCTTACGCGTTCTTGCTGACGATCAGGTGACGCATAATACCGTCATTGATGCGCATTTGTCTGTCGACTTCGGCAGGAACGGTTGCGTCTGCGGCAAATTCGATCATAACGTAATAGCCTTCGGACTTATGGTTGATCTCGTAGGCGAGTTTACGCGGACCGATCTTTTCTACCGTGTTGATGCTTCCGTTGAGGCCGGTGATGAGGTCGCTGAATTTTTGGATCAGAGCTTCTTTTGCCTCGTCTTGGACACTGCTGTCAATGATGAAAAGCATTTGGTACTGGTTCATACTGTCTTACCTCCTTTTGGACTGATGGCTCCCGGGGGAGCAAGGAACGCCCATGCGGGCGCGAAACAAAGTTATTATACAGGAAGCGGGACGGTTTGTAAAGCAAAAAAACAGGGTTTGTCCCCGAAATCGGCAAAAACGATGGAAAAGGAAGAAGGTTACAGCAAGAAGAGCTTGCCTTTGCGTTTATGAACGAAGAAGGTGTTGTGGGTTTCGGACACAAAACGTTCGCCGTCGACGCAGAATTCGACGGGGGCGTCGAGGTCGACGGTAGCCGCGGTGAAGTCGACGAAGGTGACGTGTTTGCCGCGGTACTCTTTGTGGAATCCGATGAAGAATGCGCGGAAGAAGCGCAAGAAGAATCGGACATAACGCAAACATCCTTCGGGGGCTTCGATCAGCAAAAGTTGAGCTTTGCCGTTGTTATGGGAGAAGCGGCGGTTGAAGGGAAATCCGAAGCAATATTTGGAGTTGATCGCCATGATCAGCGAAAAGGTTTTGTCGACCGCCAAGCCGCTGTCGGTGCGAATCCGCGCGGGGATGCGGTGGATGCGGAACTCTTTGAACGCGTAAAAATAGTAGACAAACCGCTTGAACAGTTTTTTGTATTTGGTTTTGGGGATATAGCCGATCGGCGTAAAGGAGCCTGCCGCCGCGACGTAGCTGAACAATCTGCCGTTGATGTCGCCGAGATCGATGCGACGAACGAGGCGGTCGCTGTCGGCTTTGAGGGCTTTGCCGAGTTTGAGCGTTTTGGCGGCGTCGTTGAAGGTTCCGCAGGGGACGTACATCAGCTCGACGTCGAGGTCGCGCACGGCGTTTAAGGTGTTGTGAAACGTTCCGTCCCCGCCGCATACGGCAAGCGCGCCGTACCCTTTGAGGGCGGCGGGCAGATCGAAATCGCGGTCATGCTCGGTGATGCGGATTTCGTCGACGGCGTCGTACATCGCAAGCAAAGTTTCTTTGAGGCGAGGGTTGTCGACGACGCGGGCGGCATTGCCGCTTGAGGTGTTGATCAGCAACAAACATTTCATATCTTTAGTATACCACGGTTTTGGTCGGTTGAGAACGTTTTTTCTCGATCGGCGAAAGGGTTTTGCGCGGAGGATGTTTCAATTTCTTGTTTAGGGATTCCGATTTCCTTCGTTTGACAGCTCAAACGGCGGGATATATTGCGTTCCCGTCGATTCGGGTTCCTGGATGAAAATGTCGTCGAATCCCAGTTTTTCGGCATAGGACAGCACGGCTTTGTATTCGATGGGCTTGACGGGGCGGTTCAGTTCGGGACAGAGCGGCATGGGGGTGAACTGCGCCATCAGCGACAATGCGGGTTTGCCGAGGGTGCGGAGGGCGTCCAATGCGCGACGCGAGGCGTCGACGTGTCCCGGCAGGACGAGGTGGCGGATCAGCACGCCTTGTCGCATCAGTCCGTCGCGATAGAGGCAGGGTTTTTGCCGTAGCATTTCGGCAATGGCGGCAAGGGCAAATCGGGGATAGTCGGGGCGGCCCGACAGACTGTCTGCAAGAGCGCGGTCGGCGTATTTGAAGTCGGGGAGCCAGATATCGACATAGGGCGCGAGCGCTTGGACGACTTCGACGCACTCGTAGCCCGAAGTGTTGTAAACGACGGGTACGGCGGGGCGATATCGGTCGAGGGCGGCGCGGATCAGATGGGAAGCGTGGGTGGGGGTGACAAAGTTGATGTTGTGTACCCCTTGATCCTCCAGCCCTTTGATCAGGTCGACAAGGTCTGCCGCCGTACACATTCTGCCGCGGGGGACGCGGCTGATTGCAATGTTCTGACAGTAACGGCAGCGCATCGTGCATCCGCCGAAAAAGATCGTACCGCTTCCGCGTTGTCCCGAGATCGGCGGCTCTTCGTAAAAATGGGGCGCGGCGCGATTGACCGCGACGCGGTCGGCGGGGGTCAGACAGGCGCCGAGGCGGGTGGCGCGATCGACGTTACAACGATTGGGACAAAGATTGCAGATCAAAACGGGCTCCCCGTCACGGCAAGCGTGATCAATGCAAAGATGCCGATTCCGACGACCTGTCCCCCGAGATAGAACCAAAGGGAATGCCGTCCAGCAAACGAAAGGGGACGGTGCCAGGCGCGATCCAATGCGGGGAGAAGGGACTTCCGACGGGGATAAACGAGGGGGGCGACGGTTGCGCCCGCAAAGAACGGAACGGCATAAGGAAGGAGGGGAAAATAGTCTGCCGAATACCAGTTTTCGCAATAGACGAGAATGCCGAGGGCGGGGTTGTCGGTCTGTATGGCAAAGGAGTTTTTTGCGACTTCGAGGATCGGGACGTTCAGGACGAGATGCACGCCGATTGCAGCTCCCGCGACGGTCAGCGGAACGAGGACGAGGGCGATACGGCGGGCTGCGAAGGGGAGGCGATCGACGATCAGGCGCAAAAGGGCGTAGATCAGAATATTCAGCGCGATGCAGTGCAGAACGCCGAATCGGATAAACGTCCCTTCGAAGCCGGGGATGCAGGAAATCCCGTAAGTGACGGCGGACAACGCGAGTGCCACCGCGGCAAGGCGCAATCCGCGGTTGAGGTTGTTGCGGGAGAATGCCGTGGCGATGCCCGAGAGGAAGAAAAACAAAAAGACAAAGACGATCCAGCCGTAAATTTTGAGATCGGAAGTCAGGAAGTCGTAGGCAAAGTCGCTGAGCGCGATCAGGGCTTGATTTCCGCTTGCGTACCACGCTTCGCCGAACAGGACGGCGCAGTCGTACATCAAGTGGTCGAATACGACCAGCAGGATGGCAATTCCGCGGAGGGCGTCGATTTCCCAGGCGCGGTTACGGACGGTCTTTTTTGTCGGAATCTTCGGCATATTTATATTCGATTTTGGCAAGGCGGCGTTTTCCGCCCGAGATGTCATAGACTTCGAAGCGGTCGGCGTACTCGTGGATCAGGGTATCCGGTTCGAGTTCGGAGAGGTAGATATCGGGGTTTTCGGGCTTCGGAAGCTCAAACGTGCGGCGGGGTTCCTCTTTTTCGTAATAGGGATCGTCGCGGGGATCGACGGAGGGCGGGGGCGACTTTTTGCGCCGTTTGCGGGGGGCGGGGGGTGCCTCGTCGTCGGGACGACAGGGACATTTGGGCGGAGTCTCTTTTTGCCAGACGGGTTTGCGATACCCCTTGACGACTTCGGCAAAGGCGCGGTGTCGGACGAGATGCCGCATCGTCAGGATCAGCGCGAGCAGCACGCTTGCGCCGAATCCGACGAGATACAAAATCCCTTCGACCGAGCGGTCAAAGGGATCGAATTCATAAGCTAAGTACAGGACGACCCCGAACAAGGCGTAAATGCCGGGCGCCCACAGCCCGAAGAAGAACACCGCCTTCAGCAATAAGCCGAACGTCGTTTTGACAAAGCATTGGAAGGCTTTGAGCGCCGAGCCGACTCTGCGCCCGGTGTCTCCTTCGCGGTGCGCCATATCAGTCGATGGTATCGACGCCCATATAGGGGCGCAGTGCTTCGGGAATCGTCACGGAGCCGTCGGCATTCTGATAATTTTCGAGGATGGCGGCGACGGTTCTTCCTACGGCAAGTCCGCTGCCGTTAAGGGTGTGGACGAGTTTGACTTTGCCGTCGGTGTCGCGGAACTTGATGTTTGCCCGACGCGCCTGGAAATCGACAAAGTTGCTGCAGCTGCTGATTTCGACGTATCTGCCGTAGGAAGGCATCCAGACTTCGAGGTCGTAGGTCTTTGCGCTCGAAAATCCGACGTCGCCCGCGCAGAGACATACGACGCGGTAGGGCAGTCCCAATCCGATCAGAATCTGCTCGGCTTCGTTGGTCAGCGATTCGAGTTCCTCCCAGCTGTGGTCGGGGTGAGCGAATTTGACCAGTTCGACCTTGTTGAACTGATGCTGGCGGATCAGTCCGCGCGTATCGCGTCCCGCGCTGCCCGCTTCGCCGCGGAAACAGGCGGTGTAGGCGCAGTACCATACGGGGAGCTGGTCGGCTTTGAGAATGTCGCCGCGGTGCAGATTGGTGACGGGAACTTCCGCCGTCGGAACCAGGTAAAAGTCGGTGTTTTCGATCTTATACATATCCTCGGCAAACTTGGGAAGCTGTCCCGTGCCGTACATGCTGTCGCGGTTGACCATAAAGGGGGGGAAAATTTCGGTATACCCGTTTTTGGTGTGGGTGTCGAGCATGTAGTTGATGACGGCGCGCTCCAGTCTTGCCGCAAGTCCGCGATAAACCGTAAACCGCGCCCCCGTGATTTTGGCACCTTCGCCGGGGGAAAGGATGTTTTTGGATTCGCCGATATCCCAGTGCGCTTTGGCTTCGAAGTCGAAAGTGCGCGGCGTGCCGAATCGGCGGATTTCGACGTTTTCGTCCGAGTCCTTGCCGTCGGGAACGCTGTCGTCGAGCAGGTTGGGGATTTCGTACATCAGTTCGCCGAGACGGGCTTCGATCTCGGCAAGACGGGCGTCCAGCGTTTTGATCGTTTCGACTTCTTCTTTCATCTTGGCGATCAGATCGTCGGCGTTTTCTTTGTTGCGTTTTTTCAGCGCGATTTCGGCGCTGACGGCGTTTTTGTTGGCTTTCAGCGCTTCGACGTCGCGGATGATGCGGCGGCGTTCTTCCCCCAAGGCTTTGACTTCGTCCAGCGAAATCCGTTTGCCGCGGCGGGCAAGTTTTTGTTCGACCAGTTCGATGTTGTCGGTTACGAATCTGAGATCCAGCATAGTGAGAGGTTCCTCCGTAGTATATTCAGTCAAGATAGGTCACGTCGATGGCGTGACGGGGTTTTGAAAATTCGGTTGCGGCAACGCCCTGAGAATCGGCGGCATAGCCGATGCCGAGTGCCGAAATCGGGATGTGTCCCGCAGGCAGACCCAGTCGGGCGATCAGCTCGGGCGAAAGGACGCGCAGAAAGCCCCACAGCCAGATGCTGTCGATGCCGAGCGCCGTGCTTGCAATCGCCATATTGGTCATTACCGCGCCGACGTTGGCGTACTCGATGGCGGGCGCGTCGCTTTGCATCACCGACGAAACCAGAATCAGCGTATTGCAGTTATAAAGGGGAGCGTCGGGACGGCTTTGCGGGGGCAGTACGCTTTTGGCGTAGGTCTGCAGATCTTCGATCAACGCCGCATTGCGGATGACGCTCAGGTGCAGGGTATCGTAACGCGAGCGTCCGACGGGTGCGCTCATTCCCGCGGCGAGCACGCGACGGAGATCGGCGTCCGATACGCGTTTTGCGCCGAAGGCGCGCGTCGAATGACGGGTAAATATAGCAGTCAGCGTGTCCATAAATTGTCCTCAGTGTCCGAAGTCGAGTCGGGGGAGAAGCTCCTGGAGGGCTTCGTCTTTGCGTTTGGCAAACAGGGCGCGGTTGCTCTCGAACAGGCTGTTCCCTTTGGTATCGATCGATACGATCAAGGGACCCAGTTCTTTGACTTTGAGCACCCAGAACGCCTCGGGCATACCGAGATCCTGCCACTCGGCGGCAAGGACTTTTTCAACGGCGGAAGCGGCAAGTACCGCGCAGCCGCCGGGGAATACGGTGTGGATCGCCTTATATTTTTTGCAGGCGGCTTTGGTGCGCTCTCCCATGCCGCCCTTGCCGATCAGCAGGCGGACGCCCGTCTGTTCGAGCACTTCTTTTTGGTAGTCCTCCATCCGCATGCTGGTTGTGGGACCGATGGCGACGGTGTGCCACTTCGAGGCGTCGTCCTTTGCCATAATGGGACCGGCGTGAAAAATCGCGCCGCCGTTGAGATCGGCACCGTCGGGCAACCCGCGTTCGAGGATTCGCTTGTGGGCGGCGTCGCGCGCCGTTGCGACGATCCCCGACAGATAGACGACGTCGCCGACGCGGAGATCGGCAATTTCTTTGGGGTCGATGGGGGTGGTCAAGATGCGTTTCATAATTTAGCCTCCGAATGGGTGGGCGAGTTCGCCGCCATGTAGCGGTCGAAGCGGACGATGCCGCGGCGATGCACCCAGCATCCCACCGATACGCCGACGGCAAATGCCGCGGGGTGTCTTGCGGCGGCTTCGATCTGTACGCCCGTCACGCTCTTTGCGCCGGTCAGTCCTTGCGGACCGATGCCGATGTGGTTCAGCGCGTCTTCGAGCATCTGTTCGGTCTTTGCGATGGCGGGATCGGGATTGCGGCTTCCGACGGGGCGCAGAACGGCTTTTTTGCTGAGCTTTGCCGCACTCGGAGCGCAGGTGCCGATGCCGACGCCGACCGTCAGCGGGGGGCATGCGTTGACCCCGAGGGTCGCAACCGTTTCCAACACGAATTCCGCCATGCCGCGGTATCCCGCGGAGGGCGTCAAAACTTTGGCTCTTCCGGGGAGCGAACATCCGCCGCCCGCCATGTAGATGGTCAGTTCGAGTCCGCTGGAACGCGGTTCGAGTTCGTATTCGATCCAAGGCGCGCGCGTTCCGATGTTGTTGCCGGTGTTGCGTTCGGCAAACGGTTCGACGACGTTGGGACGGAGGGGTGCCGTCAGCGAAGCGATCCTGACCGCTTCGGTCAGCAGCCCTTCGAGATCGTCGATGAACGGAAAGGACGTCCCGACTTTTGCAAAAATCTGAATCAGCCCCGTATCCTGACAGATGGGGCGGTCGAGGCGTTTTGCCTCCTCGAGATTGTGGAACATCGAGTCGTACACCGCCGACGCGCTGGGGGAAGTTTCGGAATTGCGGAGCGCGGTCAACGCGCTGACGACGTCGTCGGGAAGACGCTTTGCCATCAGTACGATAAAACGCGCAAGCGAAAGGACGAATTTTTCTTTTTTCTCCATTGCAATACCTCGGTTGCTTTTCAATAGTATAGCATAGTACGCGCGCGGGTTCAACGCTTTCGGAGGGGAATCTGTCAAAAAGACGCGCATTTTTTGCCGAAAAAACCGCGCCTTGCGGGCGCGGTGTCGGGATTGGTCGGAATTAACGGCCGGGCAGGAATTTTTCTTTGTACCACTGGATGCCGCGGGCAATGACTTCGCGGGCGACGTCTTTGTTTTCGATTTTGATGATTGCCGTTTCTTTGTTTTCGAGGGACTTGTAGACGGCAAAGAAGTGACAGATTTCGTCCATTATGTGCGGGGGCAGTTCGGAGATGTCGTGATAGCAGTTCCAGCTGGGGTCGCGGAAGGGGATGGCGATAATCTTGTTGTCGACAAAGCCGTCGTCCATCATCGTGACCATGCCGATGGGATAGCACCGACACATTGCAAGGGGCTGGATGGATTCCGAACACAGCACGAGGACGTCGACGGGGTCGTTGTCTTCGCAATAAGTACGCGGGATAAATCCGTAATTGGCAGGATAATGGGTGGACGTATAAAGGACGCGGTCAAGGATCAAAAGCCCCGTCGATTTGTCGAGCTCGTATTTGTTTTTGGAGCCTTGGGGGATCTCGATGACGGCAAGGAAATCGTCGGGCGTAATGCGGGTGATGCTAACGTCGTGCCAAATATTCATAACTACCTCTCAGACTTTTTTTTCATTATAAACCGACCGGCGGAAAAAATCAATCCTTAACTTCGGGGGGAGATTGGTTGTCGCGGGTGCAGTCGGAGCGGCGGGGGCAGTTTTTGCAGTGAGAGCCGCAAGCGGGATATCCTTTTTTGCGGCGCACGATCATTGCCGCCGCGGCGAGGGCGACGACGATGACGACGATGACGAGAACGACGACGGTCGGGGTGTTCATCAGAGGGTGAACAGCAGCCCCAAGCCGTAGATCAGGGCGGCGGCGAGGTATGCGATCAGGGTCTGGAGCGCCATGGCGGCGACGGCGACGCGGGTGGAGCCGAGTTCTTTGCGGGCGGTGGCGAAGGCGGCGACGCAGGGCATATAAAGGGAGCAGAATACGAGGAAAGACATCGCCTGCACGGGGGAGAACAACGCCGACAGAACGCCGCCGAGCTCGGCTTGCGTGACGCCCATCAGGACTGCCAGGGTGCTGACGACGGCTTCTTTGGCGGTGATGCCGACGATGACCGAGGTTGCGGCGCGCCAGTCGCCGAATCCGAGGGGAACAAATACGGGCGCGATCAGCTTGGCGACGGCGGCAAGGATGCTGTCCTCACTGTTTTGGGTGAAGTGGAAGGTGGGGGTGAAGCTGCGCAGGAACCAGACGACGACGGAGGCAAGCAGGATGATCGTAAAAGCGCGGACGAGGAAATCTTTGGCTTTGTCCCACATATTAAGAAGCACCGACTTTGCCGAGGGGAAGCGATAGGCGGGCAGTTCCATGACGAAGGGGACGGACTGCCCTTTGAAAGCGGTTTTTTGAAGAATCAGGGCGTAAACGATCTGCAAGAGAATGCCGAAGACATAAAGAAACAGCATAATCAAAGCGCGGTATTTGGGGAAAAACGCCATGGTAAAGACGGCGTAGATGGGAATTTTGGCGCTGCAGGACATGAACGGAACCATAAAGATCGTCAGTTTGCGGTCGCGTTCGGACGAGAGGGTGCGGGTGGCAAGGTAGGCAGGGACGGAGCAGCCGAAGCCGATGAGCAGGGGGACGATACTGCGTCCCGACAGTCCGATTTTGCGCATCAGGTTGTCCATGACAAAGGCGACCCGCGCCATATATCCGGTATCTTCGATGACGGAGAGGAAAAAGAACAGCACGACGATGGTCGGCAGGAACGACAAAACGCTGCCGACGCCCGCAAAAAGTCCGTTGACGACGAGGGAACGAAGCCACTCGCTGACTTCGAGGCGGACGAAAAGATCGTCCAGTCCGTTTGCGGCAAGATCGATCAGATAAGAAAAACCGTCGCTGAGATATTTGCCGATCAATCCGAAGGTCAGATAAAAGATCAGACCCATGACGCCGAGAAAGATCGGTATCGCCCAGATGCGGTGGGTCAGAATGCGATCGATTTTGTCGGCGCGGAGGCGATTGACGTTCTGTCCTTCCTTCTTAATGACGGCGGCACAGATTTCGGCGATGTTGTCGTAGCGCAGATCGACGATGGCGGACTCCCGGTCGGTGCCGAGTTTTTGCTCGATTTCTTCGACGAAATGCTGGACGATTTCGGTCTGATTGACGCCGAGGTTGAGTTTTGCGATCATATCGGCATCGTTTTCGATCAGTTTGATCGCGCAATACTTGGGAGGCAGTCCCAGCTGTTTTGCGTTGTTTTCGATCAGATGGGCGACCGAGTGCAAGACGGTGTGGAGGGGACCCGAACACAGATCCTTAAAGCGGTTGCGATTGGGAGTGCGCGCCAGTCTGACCGCCTTTTCGCACAGCTCGTCCACGCCTTGGTTTTTTGCCGCGGAGATCGGCACCACCGTCGTCCCCAACAGCTCGGACAGGGCGTCGACGTCGATTACCGTGCCGTTCTGACGGACTTCGTCCATCATGTTGAGCGCAATGATCATAGGGATTTGGGTTTCCAAAAGCTGCATTGTAAGATACAGATTTCGGCTTAACGTTGTTGCGTCGACGATATTGACGATGCAGTCCGGCTTTTGGGCAAGCGCCTGGAGCGTTACCGTTTCTTCGTTGGAGTACGGCGTCAGCGAATAGATTCCGGGGAGGTCGACGATTTCGACGTCCTTATAATTTTTGACCGCCCCCACGCCGAGATCGACCGTCACGCCCGGGAAGTTGCCGACGTGGCGCCGCCCGCCCGTGATGCGGTTGAACAGCGTTGTTTTGCCCGAATTCTGATTGCCGATCAGCAAAAGTCTCATCATTGTTCCGCCTCCACCGTGATGCGTGCGGCATCGGCAAGACGAAGCGTCAGGTGATAGCCGCGCAGTTCGATTTCGAGGGGGTCGCCGAGGGGCGCGCGTTTGACCATGGTGACGTGCGTCTTCGGGGTCAGTCCCATTTCGAGCAGTCGTTTGCGCGTCAGACCCTGACCGCCGACAACGGTGACGACGGCTTTTTTGCCTTCTTTCAGTTGGTCGAGTGTCATGGTTTGCAGTCCCTTCCTCGTACGGTTAGCTTATGCTAACATTGTAACAACCGTGAATTGCCTTGTCAAATCTTTCGGGATAAGATATACTATTAGCGCATCATAACGGATATACCGGAGGTTCCCGTGATCGACATCGAACGGATCAATTATCTTGCCAAAAAAAGCAGGGAGCAGGGCTTAACGCCCGCCGAAACCGCCGAGCAGGCAAAACTGCGGCGCGCCTACATCGACGCGTACAAGCGCAACCTGACGGCGCAGCTGGACAACACCTACATTGTCGACGAAGCGGGCAACAAACGGAAATTGGAGAAGAAGAATGTTGACGAGCAAGCAAAGAAGTAAACTGCGTGCGCAAGCAAGCGCGATCGAACCGATTTTTCAGATCGGCAAAGGCGGCGTAAGCGAAGCGATGATACAGGATCTGTCCCGCGCGCTGGACGCAAGAGAGCTGATCAAAATCACCGTGCTGAAAAACAGCGACCTTGACCCCAAAGAAACGGTCAATCAACTGGCGGAACTGTTGTTTGCCGAGCCGGTGGGTGCCGTCGGCAGCAAAATCGTACTGTATCGGTATTCCAAAAAGAAAAAGGAGCACGTACCCCTCGACTGAGCATCGCTCGAGGTATGGCGCGCCCCGACCTCGCCATACTGTAAGTATGGCATATTTCAATTATCACGCAACGGCGTCGCGGCTGATTGCCGAAGGGCATCTGACGGGCGCAATCCGAACGGAGGACTGGCACGGGATTAAGCCCGCGCTGGTTCTTTTTTTTGACAATCACCGTCCCATGCCCGTGCGCATTCACAGGTTCGGCGAATACGTTGCCAAAATCGAAAGGGCGGGGATTACGATCGGCGAGGATCGCAGGGAGAATTGAGGAGTCTGTTCAGCCGTGCGCGCAGTTCGACGCGGCGGTCGGACGGGGGCGCGGCGAGATCCTTCGGGTCGGTTGCCGCGGGGAGAGAAGCCTCGGCGGGGACGGCGGGGTTTTGGTCAAAGCGCGCGGGGCGGGAGAAAGACTTGCCGCTTTTCGGGATGCGCTTGACAAGGCGGACGGCAAAGCCGATGAGAAGTGTCGCCGTCACGAATGCCGCAAACACGACGAGTTCGGAAATCAACGGCGCAAAGGGGAGCGGGACGCTTCCCGCCGTAACCGTCAGCGCGTCGGCGTCGACTCCGATCGCCACGGCAAGGGGCGGCAATAAAAGGGCGCGACATGCGGCGCGCCAGATCAGATAGCCGATCAATATAAAAAACAGAGGCAGATACTGCATCCAAAACCATCCGCGTTCGGCGTTTGCCTGCGGATCGGCGTCCTTGCGGACGGAAGAAAAACGGGACATGGTCAACTCCTGTCGTTGCGATTCTCGTCGAGATACGTTGCCGAGAGGTCGGCAAGGTGGGTCAGGACGGCGATGGGGTAGTCGGCATACGCCTTGGCGATCGAGTGACTTCCGCCCCTTACGCGGTCGTCAAAACTTCCCATGTGCCAGTTTATCGCAAGTGCTTCTTCGCGGGTCAGACGGAGGAATCCGTTGATGATATAAACGGATTTTTCGCCGTGCCCGTAAGGGAGTTGTTCGTCGGTGGTATAAAACGGAACTTCTTTCCAGATACCGTTTTCTTTTACGTTACGGTACGAAACGGCGTAAACGCCGATTTTGCAGACGTCATGCAGGAGTCCGCAGATCGCGACGGTTTCGTCCGAGTAAATTTCGGGGCGTTTTTCGCCGTATTCGAGGTCGAGGAGGGATTTGAGGCGGAGATAAACGTTGACGCTGTGTTCGACCAGACCGCCTTCGCACGCCAGATGGAAGCGTGTGCTTGCGGGCGCGGTAAAGAAGTCGCTTTTTTTGAGATATTCGAGCAATTCCTCCGAGCCTTTGCGTTTGATGTTGGCTTGATACAGTTCGATAAAGCGATCGGCGTAGTTCATCTTATTCCTCCAAAGTATAAAGATCGGCGCGGATCGAACCCGTACCGCCGAGGGTCAACGCGCGGGGCGGACGAGCGGTCGAGAACAGGGCTTTTCCGTCGAAATAAAAGGCTGCCGATGCGGGCAGAATCAGAGCGTCCACGCGAGAGACACCCGAAGAAAGCGGGAAGCGGCGTTCGGTTTTGCCGTAGGTTACGATGACGGCGGCGGCGTCGCGGTCGAAGTCGAAGCGGAATTCCTGCGCTTCGAGGGTGACGACGGAGCCGGAAGGGCAATCGATTGAGAGCGACAATTCGGTGGGACGGTCGGTATGCAGGGTGGCTTCGGTGCCGGGAGAAAGAGAGATCGTCTTTCCGTCGTGTGCCCGTCGGCGTTCGAGGCAGGAAGGATAGGTAAGGGTAAGCGCGTCGTTCGGCGCGGTCAGAGCCGATACGACCATTCCGTTTCCGATGTCGGTCGGGGTTGTGAGCAGGGTTTCGCCGCCCGCGACGGTCGAGGTGCGCGGCGCGCGAATACCGTAGAGGACCGATGCGTTTGCGGCGGAAAAATCGGCGCGGGTCAGATCGAAGTCGCCGCGCTCCGCAAGGGCTTCGTCCGAGCGAACGTCCTTGCGGTACAGCAGGACGCTTTGTGCGTTGCAAGTGAATGCGGAGGGGTGGGAAAAGCGCGCGGGCTTTCTGCCGCGGGATTCTCGGATCGTTCCGACCGATTCCCATTTCATCAGGTTTCGGGACTCCAAAAGAACGATTTCGGAGCGAAAGGGGCGACGGATCGCGCCGAGCAGGAAGTATCGTTTTTCGGCATAAAACAGACGCGGTTCTTTGAGGTCGAAGTGCGCCGACAAGACAGGCTCGGGATGGGGATCGAAGTGCAGTCCGTCCGAAGATTTGGCAAGGTGCAGACGGGTCCCGAAGGGGGTGCGCACCGCGTAAAGCAAAGCGATTTTTCCGCCGCGCAGCAGCGTTGTACAAGCCGTGACGGAGCCGCTTGTCCGAAGGTCGACAACGGTTGCGTCGTGCCAGAAGATACGGTCGGCGGATACGGCGCGTACGATTTTTTGGGGCATTGCGGGGGCGGGACGGGCGAGAAAATAGCAGTAGTACGTCCCGTCGAGATACAGCACCGATCCGCCCTCCTTGACGGCGGCGGTCGATGGCAGATCGCCAAAGCGTTGCAGTCGGTCGAAATCCTGTTTCATCGCATCCTCCGAGTTTATTCTATACGGAAACGGACGGTTTGTCAATCGAGGGCGGAAATCCGCGGTTTTCCGTCAGGATTCGGGGTTCGGAGCGGGCGGTACGCGTCCCGACAGTCCGATGACGTCTTCGACGGGGAGGGACACGGCAAGTCCGTTGCCTTCGGTGTGCAGTCCCGCGGCTTCGTAGATCGCTTCGAGAATGGCTTTGCGCAAGTCGGAGCGGGCAAGGATCAGAATAATTTCGCGTTCGGGTTCGATGGTGACGCCGAGGAATTTGCTGACGTCGGCGCCGCCCGTCCCGCGGGCGTTCAGTACGGTTCCGCCCCGTGCGCCTTCTTTGCGCGCGGCGTTCATGACGGTGTCGGCATAGCCGTGTCGGACAATGGCAAGGATCATAGAGTAGCAAGCGGATTCCATAGGGTTACCTCGAAGATTTGGGTTCGCCCAGCAGATAGCGGAGGGCGGTCAGACCGGAAACGGTCGAAACGGGCAGCGAAAACGCCACCCCCGTATTGGGTTTGTCGAAGTCCAGTTCGGTGCCGAAGGCGTCGAACAGCGACGGAACTTCTGTCGCGGCGACGAAGGCGAGGACGACGGTTTTTTCGGTTTCGCCGAAGCCCAAATAGGATTGCAGTTCGCTGGGGGCGGTGCCGACGCCGGGGGCAGCCAGCTGAACGCGAATTTTGCGGCGATTGAGCAAGCGAATCAGACGTTTGCTTTTGGTGCGGTTGACGACGGCAACGATCAGACGCATCGGTTGAGGATCCATGTCAGTTCTCCTTTGGCGCGCGGAATGCGACGGAATATCGCGCCGCGTCGGGCAAAACGATTTCGGATTCGGGGGCGTCGCCGCGGATGCGCTTTGCGTATCTGCGCGAGCGGTAAGCGTGAAGAGAGGGGAGATAGTCGGTGCGGGCGCGGTAAATCAGTCCCATCATCTGCACCGACAGAAGCGGCGTCATTGCGACAAAGGCGACCAGCCCGTAAGCGTCGGTCAGCAGGTTGCCGCCGAGGGCGGAGCAGGCGCCGACGGCGAAGGGCAAGATAAAGGTAGCGGTTGTAGGTCCCGACGCGACGCCGCCCGAGTCGAACGCGACGGCGGTGAAGATATCGGGGACGAAAAAGGACAAGAGAAGGGATACCGCGTAAGCGGGTGCAACGAAGTACCAAATGCTGACCGAAGTCAAAACGCGCAGCATTGCAAGTCCGACCGATGCCGAAACGCCGAGCGCAAGGCAAAGGAGCATTTTGCGGCGGGAGACGGTACCGCCGGTCAGATCCTCGACCTGCTTGTTGAGAACGTGCACGGCGGGTTCGGCAAGAATGACGCAGCAACCCATGACGACGCCGAGCGGAATCAGAAAGGCGGGGGCGGAAAGGGCGACGGCTTCGCCGAGGGCGGCGCCCATGGGCATAAATCCGACGTTGACGCCGGTGAGAAAGACCGAAAGTCCGAAGTAAGCGTAAACGACGCCCACACCGATGCGGATCAGGTTTGCCGCGGGCAGGCGGAGGGCGAAGATCTGAAACAGCAAGAACACGCCGACGACGGGGAAGAGGGCGAGGGCGACCTCTTTGAGATATCGAGGCAGGGCGCCGAAAAAGGGGAGGATGGCTTCCGCGGCATTTGTGACCTGCGGGATGACGGTTTGGGAGGGGGTAACGTCGACCGAACCGGTCAAGCCGACGATCATGACGGCGATGACGGGACCCACCGAGCAAAGGGCGACCAAGCCGAAGGAATCGCGCGAGCTGTTTTTGCCGCGGACGGAAGCAAGCCCGATGCCGAGCGCCATCAGAAAGGGGACGGTAACGGGACCCGTGGTGACGCCGCCCGCGTCGAACGCGACGGCAAGGAAGTTGTCGGGGACAAAGGCGGCAAGGAGAAAGAGCAAGCCGTAGAGCAGGAGCAAAAGAAGATTGAGCGGAATATTGAACGCCATGCGGCACACCGCGACGAGCAGCGAGATTCCCACGCCGAGGGCGACGGAATAGAGGATGGCGGCGTTAAGCCCTTCGCCTTGCTGCAACTGCGTTGCAAGCACCTGCAGATCGGGTTCGGCAACCGTGATCAAAAAGCCTAAGACGAAGCAAACGCCGAGAATCAAAGGAAGCTTTTTGGATTTGGTCAAAAAAGCACCGATGGAGTGCCCCATCGGCATCATGGCGAGATCGGTGCCCACGGTGAACAGCGTCATGCCGACGATCAGAAAAACGGATCCCACGGCAAACAAGCCGATCAGCCCTCCGTCGATTTTACGGGTGATCAGCGCGGCGACGATCCCGAGCACCGTGATCGGCAGAATGGATACCAGCGATTCGCGCAGTTTGAGCAGGACGTTTTTCAAGGCAAAACCTTTGTGTCGGAAGCCGACGTTCGATCGATACTATCAATATTATACTCTGCCGAACGCGCGAAGTCAAAGAAACACAAAGGAAATCGGATTTAATCGCGATACAGAATTTTTTCGGCAATTTCGCGGCGGGAACAGCGTTGATTCATCGCTTCTTTCTCGATCATGCGATGGGCTTCGGCTTCGTCGACGCCTTTGACCGACATCAAGCGGAATTTGGCGCGTTCGATCAGTTTGATCTCTTCGAGCTGGCGGCGAAGTCGGAGGTTTTCGAGATGCAGAGAGTCGATTTTGCGGTGCAGAACGCCGAGGGTGCGGACGGTATTGAGCAGTGTCGTTTGACTGAGCGGTTTGGTCAGCACGACGATGCCGCGACCGGCGAGTCCTCCTTCGGGGTTCGGCGTGTGGTCGGCGGGCACGATCAGAACGACCGCGATGCCGCGTTCGGCGGCGGCAAGGGCAAGCTCCCGCCCCGTTCCGTCGGCAAGCGGCGCGTTGATCAGCAAAAGGGCGGGTTGAGTTGCAAGCATCGTTTTTTTTGCTTCGGCAAGGGTCGTCACGACAGACAGCGCGTAGCCGCTTGCGGCAAACAAGCGGACGGTGCGCGCGTCGATGACGGGAGTCGAAACAAACAATGCCGGTTGCAACATAACAGCTCCTTCAGATACGGCTTAAGTAGCGGCGCAAGGTGTATTCGCGCTTGTCGATCGCCTTCTGATAATCTTCCCACTCCTGTTTTTTTGCGGCAAGGAAGCGGGCAAAAACGGAGGGCGGCAGGACGGCGCGAACAAAGTCCGACCGTTCGGCAAAGGCAATGGCTTCGCCGAGATCTGCGGGCAATGCTTCATAGGGGGGATCGATCGCCTCGTAAAGATTGAGGTCGGCAGGCGGGGCAAGGCGCATCGAATGCTCCAGTCCCTCGGCACCCGCCCGAAGAATCAGCGCATAGGCAAGGTAAGGGTTGCAGGAGGGATCGGGAGAACGCAGTTCCATCCGCGAGTCGGCGCCGCTTGCCGCGGGAATCCGCACCAGCTGCGAGCGGTTTTCGCGCGACCAGCTGACATAGCGCGGGGCTTCGTACTCGCCGAGACGCTCGTAGGAGTTGGCAAGGGGATTGCAAAAGAGAGAAATCTCTTTGATGCGATTCAGGATCCCCGCGATAAAGCTTTCGGTTTCCGATTTGTTGGCTTGTCGGGCAAACAGGTTTTCGCCGTTTTTGAGGAGGGAGAGGTTGACGTGCATCCCCGATCCCGCGGAATCGGGGAGGGGTTTGGGCAAGAAGGACGCAGTCAGTCCCAAGGTGTCGGCAACCGTGCGGACGACGGTACGGAAGGTGACGACGTCGTCTGCCGCGACGGCGGCGTCGTTGTAGCGGAAGTCGATTTCGTTTTGCCCGGGGCCTTGCTCGTGGTGGGCGGTCAGGGGTTGAATGCCCAATGCTTCGAGCGCGACGCAGATCCGTTTGCGGACATCCTCTCCTTTGTCGAGGGGGCTGACGTCCATATATCCTCCGCGGTCGAGGGGCTGGGGCTGCCCCGACGATTTTTCAAACAAATAGAATTCGCATTCGCTTCCGATCTGACAGAGATAGCCTTTGCGGGCAAGGTCGTCCTGCGCCCGAAGCAGCAGGTTGCGGCAGTCCCCCTCGAAAGGCGTTCCGTCGGGTCGGCGAATATTGCAGAAAAACCGGATCGTCGCGCCTTGCTCCGACCGCCACGGCAAAAGGCTAACCGTGGAGGGATCGGGGAACAGGAAAAGGTCGCTTTCTTCGACGTTCATGAATCCCGCAACGGCGGAGGCGTCGAACGAAACGCCGTGTTCGAACGCGCGGGGAAGCTCTTCGGCAACGAGAGTAATGTTTTTTTGCGTTCCGAAGAGGTCGGCAAAGGTCAGGCGGACAAATTTGACTTGATTGTCCCGCACAAACTGCAGGACTTCGCGGACGGTGTTCATAGTGCCTCCGGCATCTTTGTAAGTATAGATTTATTTTACTCTTCCAAACGGCTGTCGTCAATGGGAGGCGGAAAAGCAATCGAAGCGAAGTTGATTTATTTACGATAGATTTGCCTTAAAAAATCGGCGGGCTATGCAAAAATCGTTGACAAGAAGCGTCTTGAACCGCTATACTGAGACCAACTTGAGCAACAAAGGCGTTGCAGAGATGCTCTGCGACGCCTTTTTTAACATTGTAATGTGCGCCCGCGCGCTGAGTGGAACAAAAATTACCGAAAAGGAAAAAAGGAGAACCGACAATGAATATGTCCGAACTGTTCGGCTGTATGGTGTTCAACGATTCCGTCATGCAGGAACGTTTGCCCAAGGCGACGTATAAAGAACTCAAAACCTGCATCGCCGAGGATCGTAGTCTTCCCCTTCACGTTGCCAACGTCGTTGCCAACGCGATGAAGGACTGGGCGATCGAAAAAGGTTGTACGCACTTTACGCACTGGTTCCAGCCGATGACGGGGGTAACCGCCGAAAAGCACGACTCGTTTATCAATCCGACGCCCGACGGCAAGGTGATTATGGAGTTCAGCGGCAAGGAGCTGATCAAAGGCGAACCCGACGCGTCGAGTTTTCCGTCCGGGGGACTGCGCGCAACGTTTGAAGCGCGGGGATATACCGCCTGGGATCCCACGTCCTATGCTTTCATCAAAGACGGAATCCTGTGCATCCCGACGGCGTTCTGCTCGTACGGCGGGGACGCGCTGGACAAAAAAACGCCTCTTCTGCGCAGTATGGAAGCCGTCAACCGCCAGGCAATGCGGATCATCCGTTTGTTCGGCAAAACCGACGTTCACAAGGTTCTGACGACGGTCGGGTCGGAGCAGGAATACTTTTTGATCGACCGCGAAATGTTTGACAAGCGCAAAGATCTTTTGCTGACGGGCAGGACGGTGTTCGGCGCCAGAAGTCCCAAGGGACAGGAGCTGGAAGATCACTATTTCGGCGCCATCAAACCGCGCGTCGTCGCTTATATGAAAGAGCTGGACGAAGAACTCTGGAAACTCGGGATTCTTGCCAAAACCAAGCACAACGAAGTCGCTCCTGCGCAGCACGAGCTTGCCCCGATTTATACGACAACCAACATCGCGACCGATCAGAACCAGCTGACGATGGAAGTGATGAAAAAAGTTGCGGCAAAACACGGGATGGTCTGTCTGCTGCACGAAAAACCGTTTGCAGGCGTCAACGGCAGCGGGAAGCACAACAACTGGTCGATTTCGACCGATCTCGGCGAAAATCTGTTGGAACCCGGCGATACGCCCTACGAAAACGCACAGTTTCTGCTGTTTCTCTGTGCCGTGATCAAAGGGGTGGACGAGTATCAGGATTTGTTGCGGATCTCGGTCGCGAGCGCAGGGAACGACCACCGTCTCGGCGCCAACGAAGCGCCTCCCGCGATCGTATCGATGTTCCTCGGCGAGGAGCTGACCGGCATTCTCGAGGCGATCGAAGGCGGCAGAACTTATTCCCGCCGCGCAAAGTGCGAAGTGGAAATCGGCGTGCACGTTCTGCCCAAATTCCCCAAAGACAGCACCGACCGCAACCGTACCTCTCCGTTTGCGTTCACGGGCAACAAATTCGAGTTCCGTATGCTGGGATCGACCTTCAGCATCGCGGGGTCCAATATCGTCCTCAATACGATTGCCGCCGAAGAACTTCGACGTTTTGCCGACGAACTGGAGGCGGCACCCGACTTTTTGCCCGCGATCACCGAAATCGTCAAGCGGACGGTCCGCGAACACAAACGGATTATTTTCAACGGGAACAACTATTCGGACGAGTGGGTCAAAGAAGCAAAGCGCAGAGGGCTTAGCAACTTCCGCACGGCGGCGGACGCGATTCCGCACTTTGCCGATGCGCACAACGTCGAATTGTTTGTCCGACACGGCGTCTTTACCGAAAGCGAAGTCAAAACCCGTACCGAAATTTTGTTGGAAGGCTACTGCAAAACGCTGCACATCGAGGCAATGACGATGATCGATATCGCCCGTCAGCAGATCTTGCCCGCCGTTCTGAAATACGGCAAGGAACTTGCCGGCGCCGCGCTCAAAATGCGGGAGCTGTCCGCCGAGATCGATACGTCGGTCGAAATCGGTCTGATCAAAAAGCTGACCGACTTCGGCAAAGAAGCCGCCGGCGCATTGCAGCTTCTCGAGCGGGAGACCGAAAAAGCCGCGGCAAAAATGAGTGCCGAGGCATACCGCGACAAAGTGATTCCCGCAATGGAGCGGCTCCGCAAAGCCGTGGACGAACTGGAGCTGTATACCGCGTCGGAATACTGGCCGCTCCCGTCTTACTGCGATCTGCTGTATTCCGTCCGATAAACAATCTCGGCAAACCCAAAAACCCGCGCAAAAAGCGCGGGTTTTATTTTTTTTGTCGATTCGGATTCCGATCGTACCGGAACGGAATCCCATTATATCGGAAAGAAAAATCAACCGCGGCAATCGGCGCGGAAAATGCCGATGATGCACAAAAAAAGAAAAAAACGGGAATTAACAGAAAGTATTGACGGGCAGAAATTTGTCTGATATCATTACAATGTATAGTAATCTGTACTTTTTACGCGCGCGATGCGTAAGAAGTGAGGAGAGGAAGTTATGACGCGATTTGCCGATCGATTGTTCAGACGCAAAATGCTGCTCGCTTTGGGGCTTGTTGTGTTGGTCGTGATGACCGCGGTATTTGCATGGGGGGCGGCACCCGACCCCGCGCCCGCGGTGCAGGCGGCATGGAGCGGGAACGCCGCTTCGGGATTTGCCGGCGGAACGGGGACCGCAGATGATCCTTACCGCATCGCGACGGCAGAGCAGCTCGCCTATTTCCGTAATCAGGTCAACGGCGGCAGAACGTTCGAAGGGGAATACATTGTCCTGACCGCCAACATCGATCTGATCGGCACTTCGGGCACAAAGCAGGGCTTCGGGACGATCGGGACACCTACAATTGATTACGGAGAGGAATACCGGCCAAATGGGGCGGGCGGAAATGTTCGTATCGCAACCGGCGTCAGCGGCACGCCGTTTCAGGGCGTGTTTGACGCGCGGATTTACGAAATCAAAAATCTGTATTGGAACGGCGGCGACTATCGCGGACTTTTCGGCTATATCGGCGAAAAGGGGAAGGTTTACAACGTAACGATCTCCAACGTCGAGCTGATCTCGACGGGGTCGCTCAACGGGACGATCGCCGCCGTCAACCGCGGACTGATCGACAACTGCGTCGTCGCAAGCGGAACGGTCAAAAGCGCGGGAAGAGCGGGCGGCATCGTCGGCTTCAATTACGGCGGTACGGTGCGCAACTCGATCAACTGGGCAAATGTTTCGGCAAATGGAAAATCGATCGTCGGAAATCATATCCCGGGGATTCACAATGTCGACTGGCTCGGGTCTGATTTCGGCGGTATCGCGGGCGTCATGACTTCGGGCGCCGTCATCGATCAGTGCGCCAATTACGGCAACGTAACAGGTAGCGCCGAAGTGGGAGCGGATTCCGGTGGCACCAGGGCAGGCGGTTTGGCAGGGCTCCTTGATACTTCGACGATCAGTGATTCCTATTTTATCGGCTCCTTGTCCAACCGCAACACGAATGACATCGGAGGCTTTACCGGTTCTATTTACGACGGTACGGTGACAAACTGTTATCACCAAAGCGGGGCATCCAAATTGTACGGGTGGGAGCAGTCGACAACCGGCGGCACCCGCACCAACAACCATGCAAGCGGTTCGGAGGCGGCAGGAAGTCTGAATAACGGAGTCTGGAAGGTCGACACCGCCCGCCACAACGGCTATCCCTATCTGATCAACACCAGACTGTTCGACAGCTATGCCGCGTCCCAGTCCGATCTCGGGCTTCTGCCCGAAGGTAGCGTTCCCGCAGGATATAACAATACTAACGGGACCCCAATAAGCAGTGCGGATGATTTTTATGCGTTTAGAAATGCAGAAAATACAACCCAAAATTATTATTTGACGCAAGACATCACCGTTACATATCCCAAAAACGGCAATAACATTGTACATTATGGTTTATGGTACGGAGGAACTTTTGACGGGAACGGACATACCATCACGTTTCAGGCAGGAACTTCAGGCAGTTGGTGCAGTACGATGCGGTACAGCCGGGCATTTGGTGGATTTTTTGCGTCAACCATTAATGGCGGAACCGTCAAAAACCTGAAAATCGTTGTGGAGGATTCCTATACGACAACCGATCTCGACAATACAGAAGTAACAAGCGGCTTCGGTGTTATTGCAGGAGATGTCTCGGGTGCAACGATCGACAATGTTTCGGTTGAAGTGAAGACGCTTAAGTTCCATACGGAATGTAACTATGGAGGATGGACTAACAGAGTAAATTGGTATGGACAAACCAGTTTCGGCGGTTTGTTCGGAACGGCAAACGATGCCAACAATAACGGCGTAACGATCCGAAATACGAGCGTAACATTTACAGGAACGCCGGAATTCAAAAGAAAAACGGATGATGGTGGCGTTTGGTCTTTCTTTGGAGGGTTAATCGGTAATATCAAAAACACCGCGGCAATCAATATACAAGGAGTGAGGGTTCATTTCCAAAACGGTGCCAGGTATTTGATGTATCGGAGCAACAGCGGTCATTTTGGCGGAATGATCGGGGAAACATATGCGGGCGGAACGGTCAATATTTCGGACAGCTTTTACGATTTCGACGGAGAGTTATACACTGAAAATTTGACCGGCGGATACAAAGGGAAACTGATCGCCGCAGTACAAAGCGGCACGACAAAACTGAACAATATCTATTACGGACCCGGTGCAGAAGCTTCCAAAATCTATGTACCTAACGGGGGAGAGCCCACGCAAAAAAATTATTATGAGATTGCAGGCTTTGATGGAGCAGGATTTCTTCGCGCTGACTTTGATCCCCAAACACCGGGAATGATGTGGGTTACCCTGAATGCCGACGGGGGGAGTGAAACCCTCGGCCGCGCGGGAGAGTGGGACTGGAGTAAGGACTGGGACGGCATGATCCTGGTCGGCAGTCAACCCGGGACCTATTCGGTCCGGATGTCGACGGCGCAACTCAAAGCGTTTTCGACCCTTAACAAAGGAACGGGATCGGTTTCCAACGATCTTTATACGGATGTTAATCTTTCTTCTTCCTTATCCTTTTCGGGACAGGCCTCCGGCATCGTTTCCGAACTGCGCAAGTGGCAAACGTCACCGCCCGAAATGCGAAATTATTTCGGGACCTGGCGCGGAGGCATTGCCGTTGAGAGCGGAAGCGGTACGGTCGAGATCTTCGACAAGGAGACGGGAGAATTTGTCTGGGCGACCGACGGGAGCCAAAACGGCAATTACTTTGACAACGACGGCAATCTCGTCACCAATGACAAAGGGATCGGGCATTTGATCCCGGGGACGTATGTCGCGCGCCTTGTTCATCCCTATGCTGCCGTCTTGCATCATGGATCTACCAACCGGTATTGGTACGACTTCGAGACAATTCCTTTTGTCGAATTTACCATCGAGCCCAAAACCGTGACGGTCGAGGCCTCTGCTTCTTATGTCTACGGCGATAAGGCGGCAGGCGCCGATCTCGGGCACACCGTTTGGACGTCGGGCGGAACGCAAATCACGGCAGAGGACTATACCTTTACGACAAGCGGCAATATCGCAGAGATTCCCTTCTATCTCACGTTTTCGGTTGCGGCGGCAGGGACTTCTCCCCGCCCGGCAGGAAGCTATCCGATTTCGGTCTCTACCTCGTCGCCGATCTACTCCATTGGCGGAACGGCAGGAAACTACGTCGTCAGTCCTAAGCCCGTCACCGTGACGATCGCAAGCGCCAACAAAACGTACGGCGACGGCGATCCGACGTTTGCCTGGTCGACGACGGATACCCTTCCTTACGGCGAAGTCGCGAAAGACGTTTTGGGTATTACGCTGTCCCGCGACGAGGGCGAAGACGTCAAAGATGGCGGCTATGCGATCACGGGATCGTCGACCAACGGGAATTACGCCATCAGCTGGGCCAACGGAACGCTGACGATCAACCCCAAAGCGATTACCGTGACGATCGACGACAAAACGCAGGTTTACGGGGATCCCGAGGAAACTTTGACCTGTAGCGTCGGCGGTCTGGTGAACGGCGATACCGAAGGGGATCTCAACATTCACTTACAAAGAGCGGAGGGGCGAGACGTGGCGAAGTATCCCATTACGGGGACTTATACCAACGCCAATTATACCGTCACGTTTACGGACGGTGTTTATACGATCACCCCGCGTCCGATCACCGTGACGATCGCAAGCGCCAACAAAACGTACGGCGACGGCGATCCGACGTTTACCTGGTCGACGGCGGACTCGCTCCCTTACGGCGAAGTCGCGGAAGAAGTTTTGGGTATTACCCTGTCCCGTGAAGGGGGCGAAGACGTCAAAGATGGCGGCTATGCGATCACGGGATCGTCGACCAACGGGAATTACGCCATCAGCTGGACCAACGGCACGCTGACGATCGACCCCAAAGCGATCACCGTGACGATCGACGACAAAACGCAGGTTTACGGGGATCCCGCAGTTGCGTTGACCGCGCAGACAGAGGCGACGCTTCCTTACGGCGATCTGCTGGAAAATATCGTGTCACTGACCCGCGAAGCGGGCGATACCGTCAAAGAGGGCGGCTACGCGATCACGGGCGAAGGAGTAAGCGACAACTATAACGTCACATTTCATAATAACGGCGTTTATACGATCACCGCGCGCCCCGTTACCGTGACGCTGACCTTCGGCGGTTTGACGGAAGAGGGCGGCATCTATTATTGGACGTACGGCGATTACGGCGCGGGCGGCTTCGGAACCGGAACGGCAACGATAACCGTTTCGGAGAGCGGCTTGGTATCGGGCGACGGCGTCGGGGCAGACTTCGCCGTTACGCAAGAGGGCATTGCCGCAACCCTGAAAAATGTCGGAACCTATACCTTCGGCATTGTGTTGACGGGGGACAACGCCCGCAACTACGCGCTGACCAAAGTGTTTGAAGGGATTACGGGCGAAGGCGACACGCGCGATGTCGAAGTCCGTCCGTTGGTGCTCGAATATACGACGAAGTCCGCAAGTTTTGTATACAATGAATATACGGCGGAAAAGCCGCTTCCCTCCCCCGACGCGATCGGCGCCAAGGCAACTCTCGAGACGGAGCTTCCGTACGGCGACGCGGAGCCGGAAATTGTCCTTGTTTATACCGATGATCCCGCCGAGATCATGAAATTGTCGGTGGGGGAATACAAAAAAATTCTGATGCAACTCGCCGAGGGGCAAAGCAATTACAGCCTTTCCGCAGACAGCGATCTGATTACGCTGATCATAGAGAAGGGGACGATCTCTCTTGCGTTGGACGAAAGTTTTGTCACGGATTATACCTATGCGGCGGATCTTAGCGTTTCGTTCGGCGATAAATTGACCGCGAAGGACGAGTTTGGGAAGCCTTATGTTCCCCAATATACTGCCAAACTCTATTTCGACGAAAGTAAAAAGTGGTTTGAAGGTACGACCTCGGTCGGTGTTCCGTATGTTCCGTCCGTCGATCAGGAAGAAACGTTTGTTACGCTGACGCTCGAAATCCTTGTAAGCAGCGATTCCAACTACAACGACGCTACGCTGACGGTACCGATTACGTTGCGGAAAGGGGCGTTCGATCTTACGGGCGTAACGTTTGAGAATCAGACGTTTATCTATGACGGAACCGCGCACGAAATGGCTTTTGCGGGGTTGCCGATCGCGCAGAACGGTGAAACGCTGAGCGGCAGCGTCGTTTATCCCGACGGCGCCGATCGCGTCAACCATACCCCCGCCCCGATCGCGGCGCAACTGGTCTTTACCGTTTCGGGCAAAGAGTATGACGGAATTACCTATTATAATTACAAGATTCCCGATCCGTGGACGGCGACCATGACGATCGACAAGGCAACCGTCGATCTCTCCCGCTACGGCTTGGTGCTCGAACGCAGACAACAGGCGGACGGCGCGGTACGCGAAACCCTTACGATCGAAGGGAGTTCCGTTACGGTTGTTTATTATGCGGGGTGCGCGTTCTTCGTCGTGCCCGACGCCGATCTTCCCGCCTTTATCGAGGCGGAGATAACGGGAGAAGCCGCCGCGACGGGTGCCGGCGCGGTCAAGTGGGATGTGACGAATCGGAAAGCGCTTTCCTATCAATTCACCGTTAAGTTCAGTCTGAGCGACGCAAACGGCAATTACGAAATTTCCGGCGCCGATCAGCGCACCGTCGAGGTTACCGTCGAACAGCGCAAAGTTACGCTGTCGCCCCGTCGACAGGATACCGTATTTAACGGCGAACAGCAGATTCCGAGTGCGGACCTTACCAAGTGGCGGTACGCCTTCGAGGGTGTAGAAGGAGAGGCGCTTGCCGCTTTCCTTGCCGACTTTGAGAAAAGCGGAACGTTTGCCGCGCGTGCCGAGTCCTTTACCTCGATCGGCACTGATAAGGCGGTCAACGCCGGGATTTACGCCATCAACGGCGTTTATACCCCCGATTCGGGCAATTACAACTATGCCGTCACCGTCAACAAATCGCAAGAAAATTCGGCAGACAGCGCCGACGCCTTTGTCATCGCCAAAGCGCAATACGGAAACCTCGACAACGTGACGTTCGACGGAAAAACCGTCGTCTACGACGGAAACGCGTATACGATCACGGTTTCGGGGCTTCCGACAGACGTCAACGGTGTCGGGGTCGAACCGCAGTATTCGGTGACGAAAGACGGCAGCGCGACGGAAGACGTCTTCTTTACCAACGCGGGAACGTATGACTATGTCGCGATTTGGAACGATCTCAATTACGAGGCAGTGACGCGGGAAGCGACGCTTATCATCCAAAAGGCAACCTTCGATCTTTCCGTCGTTCGGTTCGAGGACGGCACGTTTATCTACGACGGGCAGTATCATAGCCTTGCCCTTTCGTCGGACGAGCCCCTCCCCGATTGGATTACGGTTTCTTACAGCTCCAACAATTCCAAAAAGGATGTCGGCCCCTCCTTGGTGGTTACGCTGGAGCTTTCCCACGAAAACCCCAACTATCATGCGTTCGACGCAAGTGTCGCGCAACAACGCGCAACGCTTACCATCGCGGCGCGCCCCATCGATGTGACGATTCTGTCCGCAAGCAAGGTGTACGGCGATGTCGATCCCGCTTTCGACTGGGAGAGCGGCGAAGGCTTGGTCGAAGGGGACGATCTGAAGATTACGGTAAGCCGCGACGATCGCGACAATCAAAACGTCGGTACTTACGTATTGAACGGGACAAGCGGCAACGGGAATTATGCCGTTACCTTCAATTCCGATGCCGTTCTGACGATCGGGCAACGCGACCTTGTGATCGATCTCGATAGCGTTTCGAAGGTTTATCGCTATCCCGATCCCAATCCCGACCCCGATCTGACGTTCGGGATTGCGGACGGATATCAATTATATTATGACGATACCGTTGCGCTTCTCGGCGTTACGCTCAGTCGCGCCGCGGGTGAAACGGCAGGGAGTTACGAGATCACGGCAACCCTTCCCGACGCCGGCAACTATCGCATTACGGTCGGCAGAACCGCGGTCTTGACGATTGCAAAAGCCGACGTTACGATCGGCGTCGAGGGCATCGTCAAGGACTATGTTTACACCGGGGTGTCCTTCCGCATCGAAACAGGGGCGACCCACAATAATACCGACGAGGGCGCGGTGCTGATCTATCCCGACAAGGACTTCCTGCTGGTTGCCGATTCGGGCGAATACACCGTGTCGATTGCCGAAACCGCCAACTACAATGCCCAAAGCGTAACCTTTACCGTTACCATTGTCAGAGCCGACGTCGCGTTTGATTTCGGCGGGGTCGGGCAGTATGTTTACAACGGTTCGCTGCAGACCGTCACGGGCGTTACCCACACCAATACCGATGCCGAAGCAACCTTAGTGTATCGCAATCATACGTTTACCGATGTTCCCGAAAACGGGATCCTGACGATCGAGGTTTCGATTGCCCAAACCGCAAACTTTAATGCGGCGAGCGCAACCTTCGACGTTACGGTCGACAAAGCGACGTATGTCATCGATATCGCCTTTGACGATCAAACCGTCCGCTATCACGGCGACGCCGTCGACCTTTTGATCGCAGGGGAGCTCCCCGAGGGCGTAACCGTCCGCTATACCGGCAACGGCAATCGCAATCAGGGCGTATATGTGGTCGTTGCCGAATTCGAGGGCGACGGACGCAACTATCATCCCATCCCCGATCGCGAAGCAACGCTGACGATTCTGCCCGCGTCGCTTTCGGTTACGATCGACGATCAGACTTCGGTTTACGGCGATGCGCTCAATACGTTGACCTATCTTGTCGAAGGAGAAATCTACAGCCAGGACGGCGTCAAGGACGATCCGATGATCGGCGTATTCAAAGAAGACGGGCTTCGTGCGGGCGAGTACGCAATCACGGGACACGGCGGCAATGCCAACTATGACGTGACGTTTGAGAGCGCCGTTTATCGCATCACCCCGCGGGAAGCAACGCTTACCGCCAATGAGGTGACTGCCGTTTACGGCGATCTCGACACGGCATTGACCTTTGTCGCGGACAACGTGCTGGACGGCGATCTCGAGCGGTTTACGGGCGGGTTGCAACGCGAACCCGGCAGAAACGTAGGGAAATACGCGATCTCTTCCACACTTGCCAATCCCGACTATACGATCACGTTTGTTTCGGCAGATTATATCGTTTTGCCGCGCGAAGTGACCGTTACCCTGCGCGATCAGTCGGGCATTTCGGGCGAGGACGTTCTCAGCCAGTCGGCGTATGACATTACCGACGGCAACGTGATCGCAGGCGATACGCTGGGGCTCCGTTTGCGGCGCGCACCCGGGACCACGCGCGGCGAGTATCCCATCACGGCGACCTACTCCAACAAAAACTATCTTCTGGACATCATCCCTGCAATCTATTATCTGTCCGAGCGCGCGGTCATTACGTTCACTCGTCCTTCCGACTTCGTCTATGACGGCAATCCCTTCTCGATCAGCGCGTCGATCAACAGCGACACCGCTTTGATCTTTACCGTCAACGGCGTCCGCAGCGACAACTTCTTCGATGCGCCCGGCAATTACTCCGTCCGCATTTCGGCGACGGCAACCGACGAATACGTCGAACCCATCCCCGTCAGCTTCACCTTTACGATTTTGGCGGCGGAATTGATCTTTACCGACGAGCAGGGCGGCGAAATCATCATTTCCCTCCCCGAAGGATTTATGCCCGGCACGGCGATCGAAGTCGTTCTTGCCGAGTCTTCGGTCAAAGACGCCATTCATAAGCAGATCTCTACCGCTTACGCCATGGTCGAGGGTTACGATATCTATATCGTCGAAAACGGCGTCAAAATCCCCCTCGGAGAGTATGTTGCGTCCGATACGCTCAAAGTCCGCATCAAACTTCCCTCCGTGTTTGCCGAGGAAGAATCGGTTTGGTTTGTCGGATTCCGAGGCGGAAAAGCCGAACTCGGCGAACTGACCAACGAGGACGGTTATATCGTTATCGAAGGCGGCAGCTTTGACTCGGTAATCTTTGTCAGTCGGCAGGAACTGTCGACGTTTATCTATCTGTTGATCGGCGTCGTTATTCTCGTTGCCGTTGTCATGACGGCGTACTTCCTGTTCCGTCGCAAGACGATATAATCCCGTATGGCGGCTAAACCCGAACTGCTTGCCCCGGCGGGCAACTTCGCAAAACTTAAGACGGCGCTTGCGTTCGGCGCAGACGCCGTCTATCTCGGAGGGAAGCGGTTTTCCCTCCGTTCTTATGCCGACAACTTCGATTTCGATACGCTCAAAGAAGCCGTAAGCGTCGCTCACGACGCGCGCAAAAAAGTGTATGTCGCCGTCAATATTTTTTGCAAGGATTCCGACTTTGCCGACCTGAAAGAAGAGCTGCCACGCTTGCATCGGGCAGGCGTCGACGCGCTGATCGTTTCAGATCCCGGCTTGATTGCCTTTGCCAAAGAATCGGTCCCCGATCTCGCGTTGCATCTTTCGACGCAGGCAAATACCCTCAATTCGCACGCCGTGCGGTTTTGGCATCGGCAAGGGGTGGAGCGCGTCGTTCTGGCGCGGGAGCTGTCGGCGGATCAGGTCAAAGCGATCAAGGACGCCGTTCCCGAAATGGAGATCGAGTGCTTTGTGCACGGCGCGATGTGCATTTCGTATTCGGGCAGATGCCTGTTGTCCAATTATCTTGCCCGACGCGACGCCAATCGCGGGGAATGCGTACAAGCGTGCCGATGGCACTTCCGCGTTTCGGAGGGCGACAACGCGCTCGAACTCGAAGAGGACGCGCGCGGTACCTATCTTCTCAACAGCAAAGATCTCAATTTGATCGACCGCATCCCCGCTCTGATCGAAGCGGGGGTCGACTCCTTCAAAATCGAAGGACGGATGAAATCGGAGTATTATGTCGCAACGGTAACCGAGGCGTATCGTCGCGCAATCGACGCCGTACTCGGCGGCGGCGCTGTGCCGAAGTCGTCGGTCGAGCTTCTCGAAAACGTTACGCATCGCCCCTATACGCATGCCTATTTCGACGGCGACAACGCGGCGACCGTTTCGTACGACGACAGCCAGCAGGGCGGGAAGGGCGTATTTGTCGCGGTCGTGCTGGGGGCGGAAGGTAAGACGGCTCTGGTCGAAATGCGCAACCGCTTCCGCGACGGCGAAACGTTAAAGGTGCTGTCGCCGCAGTATTCCGCGGATCTTGACGTTACCGTCCGGAATCTGCGGGACGCGGAAGGCACTCCCGTAGCCGACGCCAAACTGGTACAGCAACAACTGTATTTCGACAGCGATTTGTCGCTGACGAAGGGAGATATTTTGTATCGGAGATCGGTTTGATTGCAAAATCGCTTGACAACTCCGCTCAAAAGGAATATGATCTTGGTATGAACACCGCAAAGATTTTCGCTTACGAATATTTTTACTTTAAGGGCTTTTACTTTACGAAGTCCTGATTTTCGTGCGCGGTTATCCGAGGGTTTTCTCATTATCAACACGTTTAGCCGCCACGCATTGGCGGCTTTTTTATTCTACCGGCAAAAGGAGCAGTAAAGATTATGATTATCGTCATCAAACAGAATCCCGACGAAAAACAACTCAACAATCTCGTCAAATGGGTCCGAAGCCTCGGTCTGGAAGTTCACATGAGCCGCGGCGAAAACACCAATATCATGGGGCTGATCGGCGATACGTCCGCCGTCGATATCGACTTGATCCGTTCCCTCGATATCGTCGAAACCGTCAAGCGGATTCAGGAGCCGTACAAAAACGCCAACCGTAAATTTCACCCGCAAGATACCGTCGTTTCGGTCGGCGGCTATCCCATCGGCGGCGGACACTTCCAATTTATGGCGGGACCGTGTTCGGTCGAGTCCGAAGAGCAGGTGATTGCCATCGCAAAAGCCGTCAAAGAGGCTGGCGCGACCATTCTGCGCGGCGGTGCGTTCAAACCGCGGACGTCGCCTTACGCCTTCCAAGGACTGGGCGAAAGCGGTATTCAACTTCTTCTGGAAGCCAAACGCGAAACCGGTATGCCGATCGTCACCGAATTGATGTCGGTCAGACATATCGACGCCTTCCGCGACGTCGATATGATTCAGATCGGCGCGCGCAATATGCAAAACTTCGAGCTTCTGAAGGAAGTCGGCAGAACCGACAAACCGATTTTGTTGAAGCGCGGGCTTGCCAACACCATTCAGGAGTGGCTGATGTCGGCAGAGTATATTATGAGCGAAGGCAACATGAACGTCGTGCTGTGCGAGCGCGGCATCCGAACCTTCGAGCCTTACACGCGCAACACGCTTGACCTGTCGGCGATTCCGCTCCTGCGCGATCTGACGCATCTGCCGATCATCGTCGATCCTTCGCACGCATCGGGAATTTCCAAACTCGTTGCTCCGATGTCGCTTGCCGCCGTCGGCGCGGGGACGGACGGCTTGATGATCGAAGTCCACAACAATCCCGCCTGTGCGCTATGCGACGGACCGCAGGCGTTGACGCCCGAGCAGTTTGCCGACGTGGTCAAAAACGTCGACGTCTTACTGCCCATCGTGCATCGTGTGAGGGACGGAAAATGAAGATCGGAATCGTAGGACTCGGTCTGATCGGCGGTTCGGCGGGACGCGCTCTCTGCAAACGGACGGCGCACGAAGTCTATGCCTTTGACACCGACCCGTCGGCGATGCTGAAAGGCGAAATGCTCGAAGCCTATCATCAGCCGCTGACGGAAGAAAACGCATCCGAACTCGATCTTCTGCTGATTGCGCTGTATCCTGCCAAAACCGTTTGGGCGTTGGAGCATTACGTCCCCTTGCTGAAAGAAGGATGCATCGTCGCGGACTTTGCGGGCGTCAAGCGGAAGCCCGTTGCCGAAATGCAAAAACTTGCCGTTCGATATCCCGGAATTTATTTGATAGGAGCCCATCCGATGGCGGGCAGGGAATTCAGCGGAATTTCTCATTCGACGCCCGGGCTGTTTGACCGGGCCACGATGCCCATTGTCAACGTCAATGCTCCGATCGACGCACTGCACCGCTTTCGTTCGGTGTGTCTGGAGATCGGCTTTGACGGCATTGTGCCGACTTCCGCCGAAGAGCATGACCGCGTCATCGCGTATACCTCGCAGCTTGCGCATATCGTTTCGGCAGCGTATGTGGTAAACCCCATTGCCTTGCGGCATCACGGGTATTCGGCAGGCAGTTTCCGCGATATGACGCGGGTGGCAAAACTCAATCCCGGGATGTGGACCGAACTGTTTTCGGACAACCGCGACAACTTGATCGAAGCCGTCAAAATGATCGAGGACGCTTTGCGCGAATACCGTCTTGCGTTGGAAAGTGACGACAAAGACCGTCTGTTTGCCCTTCTCGATCGGGCAAACCGCACCAAGGAAGCCGTCGAAGCGGATGCAAAACGCAAAAAGCAGGAGGCAATTTATGATAACGATTGACGTCAAGGCGTCACGCCCGTACCGCGTGGAGATCGAGTCGGGCGGACTGCGGAAAATCGGTGCCCGAATTTCCGCCCTCCACAAACTCTGCCGTGTTCTGCTGGTTGCCGACGACACCGTTGACGGGCGGTACGGCGATGTCGTGCGGCAGTCGCTCGAAGAAGCCGGATTCGATGTCGTTCGGTTTGTTTTTCGGCACGGAGAGCAAAGCAAAACGCTTGATACGTATCAACAAATTTTAGGATCGGCAGCCCGCAACCGACTGCGCCGCTCCGACTTGATGGTTGCATTGGGCGGAGGCGTAACGGGCGATCTGACGGGATTTGCCGCGGCAACGTATCTGCGCGGCGTCGATTATGTGCAGATTCCGACGACGCTGCTTGCCGCGATCGACTCTTCGGTCGGCGGAAAAACCGGAGTCGACCTGCCCGAAGGCAAAAATCTCGTCGGGGCGTTTCATCAGCCCATCGGCGTATTCTGCGACCCCGACGTGTTTCGGACTCTTCCGACAGAAGTTTTGCGGGACGGGATCGGGGAAAGTCTGAAGTACGCCGTTTTGGACGGCGGCGTCTTGCTGGAAACGTTGGAGCAAGGCGACGTTTGCTCCGAGCGGTTTGTCGCGCTTTGCGTCGACAGTAAGCGGCGTATTGTCGAGCGCGACGAGCGGGAAGGCGGGTTAAGACGCTTACTCAATCTCGGGCATACCTACGCCCATGCCATCGAACGTTGTTCGGGATACCGCTTAACGCACGGTTTGTGCGTGGCGCGCGGGTTGCACGAAATGATTGCGTGGTCGGAGCGCAACGGTTTGATTTCCGCCCCTTCGGCAGAACGCATCCGCGCCATTTACCGCCGCTATGATATGCCGACCGATCCGGTTTATGACAAAAAGGAGCTGATTGCCGCGATGGCAACCGACAAAAAAACGGAAGGGGATGAGATCACTTTGATTTTGCCCTATGAAATCGGTGACTGCCGCCCCGTGCGCGTACCGCTCGGAGAATTGGAGAAATTTTTGCAATGAACGCCAAAGTATTCCCATCCCGTTTGTCGGGGCGGGTGGAAGCCGTCCCCTCCAAGTCCTACGCTCATCGGATGCTGATTGCGGCGGCGCTTGCCGACCGCCCGACGCGGATTAACCGCATCGGCAGATCGCAAGACGTATGCGCCACGATCGGGGGATTAATTGCGTTGGGTGCAACAATCGAACGGAAAGGAGAGGACGTTATCGTCCATCCCGTTTCCGCGCCGCCCGCATCCGCCCTCGTCGATTGCAACGAGTCCGGGTCGACGCTCCGCTTTTTGATTCCGGTCGCCGCGGCGCTCGGCGTCGAAGCGACGTTTGTCGGAAAAGGACGGCTTGCGGAGCGTCCCGTCGCCGCACTGGTCGATGCCCTCGGACAGGCGGGCGTTCGCATCGAAGGGACGGGACTGCCCCTTTCGATCTGCGGCAGGTTGACTTCGGATGGCGTCGAAGTCGACGGAGGTCTGAGTTCGCAATATGTCACGGGGATGCTGTTTGCGCTGGCGGCGCAGGGCGGCAATCGTCGTCTGAAGGTCAAGGGGAAACGGGTTTCCGAAAGTTATCTTGCCCTGACAATCGATGTGCTTGCCCGCTTCGGCGTGCGGGTCACGGCAACCGCGGAAGGATATACGGTCGTCGGCAATCTTCGCTCTCCCGGGGAAATTACGGTCGAGGGCGACTGGTCAAACGCGGCGTTTTTTGCCGTTTGCGGCGCGCTGTCGGGGACGATCGAGATCGTTAATCTTAATCCCCACAGCCTGCAGGGCGACCGTCGGATTGTTTCGATCCTCGAAGAAGCGGGAGCGGCGGTCGAAGCGGGGGACGATTTTGTCAGGGTTTCGGCGGGAAAACTGAAAGCGATTTCCGCCGATTGCGAGCAAATCCCCGATCTGGTCCCCGTTGTCGCCGTGCTGACGGCGTTTGCGGAGGGCAGGAGCGTGTTGACGGGAGTTGCCCGTCTTAAGCTGAAAGAGAGCGATCGTTTGACGCAAACCGTTCGGCTGATCGAAGGTCTGGGCGGCGCGGCAAGCGCGACCGAGCATCGTATCGTCGTTGACGGACAGAGTGCGTTGCAAGGCGGACAAACCATAGAAGGCACCAACGATCATCGGCTGGTGATGGCGGGTGCCGTCGGCGCGGCGGCAACGACGCTCGGCGCAACGATTACGGATGCCGAAGCGGTCCACAAGTCATATCCCGATTTTTGGGAAGTATTTGAAGCAACGGGAGGCAGATATGAGCTGGATGTTTGAGCGGTTGCGTTTGTCGGTGTTCGGCGAGTCGCACGGCAAGGCGATCGGTGCGGTAATCGAAGGCTTGCCGGCAGGCGAGGCCGTCGACCTTGAAGCGATCAAATGCTGTATGGAGCGGAGAAAAGGGAAATCCGCCGCGGTTTCGACGACGCGCGGGGAGTCGGACGAAGTCGAAATTCTGTCGGGACTGTACCGCGGCAAGACGACGGGTACTCCTTTGGCGTTGCAGATCGTCAATCGCACGCAACGGAGCGAAGACTACGATCTGACGGTGTTTCGTCCGTCGCATGCCGATTATACCGCGCAAATCCGTTACGGCGGCAACGCCGATATGCGCGGCGGCGGGCATTTTTCGGGCAGGCTGACCGCACCTCTTGTGGCTGCGGGTGCGATTGCAAAGCAAATTTTAGGGCGGCGCGCGATCGAAGTCGAAGCGTTTGTGTCGTCCGTGGGTGCAGTCAAAGGACTGACGTACGAAAGCGTGTCCGACCCGACCGAAATTGCGGCAAGACGAACCGAAGTCGTCGGCGCGCTGGATGACGAAAGCGCAATGCTTGCCGTCATTCGCGCGGCGCGCGAGCAGGGCGACTCGGTCGGCGGAACGGTCGATTGTGTTGCGGCAGGGTTGCCTGCCGGGTACGGCGATCCCTTGTGGTACGGCGTCGAAAGCCGACTTGCGGCGATGCTGTTCGGGATTCCGGCGGTCAAAGGGGTGGAGTTCGGCAGAGGGTTCGGATTGGCTGAGATGCGCGGGAGCGAAGCAAACGATCCGTTTGCCCTGCGGGAAGGAAGAGTTGTTACGACAAGCAACCGGAGCGGCGGTATCAACGGCGGAATCACCAACGGAATGCCGTTGACGTTCCGTACGGCGTTCCGACCGACGCCGACGATCTTTGTGCCGCAGAAAACCGTGACGGCAGAGGGACGGGAAACGGAATATTCCGTCAAAGGCAGACACGACGGATGTATCGTTCCGCGGGCGGCAGTCGTGGTCGAATGTGCGGCGGCGCTGATCCTGTTGGATCTTGCCGAACGCTATCGCTGAAAATCGAAAAAATACCGATCGAGAGGAGAAATATAATATGTTAACCGAAATCAGAGAGAAAATCGATGCAATTGACGACAAGATCGCGGCGCTGTACGACGAACGGATGAAACTGGTCAAAGAAGTGGCGCTCGAGAAGAGCAAAACAGGCGTTAATCTGGTCGATCGCGGACGGGAAAAGGCCATTGTCAGCCGTGTGACCAAAGCGGTTTCGCCCGACATCAAAGTGTTTACCAAACTGGTATACGATACGATTTTCGAGACCAGCAGAGGGTATCAGAGTCGCTATCTCAACGCGACGTCGCCGACGGCGCAGGCGATTGCGGAAGCAATCGAAGGCGGAGCGCTGAAGTTTCCCGAAGCGGCAACGGTTGCCTGCCAAGGGGTGGAAGGGGCATACAGCAATCTTGCCGCCGAAAAACTGTTCCGCCTTGCCGATATCATGTATTTCAAAAATTTCGAAGGTGTATTCAACGCCGTCGAAAAGGGACTTTGCGAGTACGGCGTTTTGCCCATCGAAAACAGTTCGGTCGGGTCGGTCAACGCGGTATACGATCTGATGCGCGAACATCGCTTTTATATCGTGCGGAGCGTCAAGCTGCGTGTAAGACACAGCTTGCTTGCCGTGCGTCAAACGACCAAAGACGCCATCCGCGAGGTCGTATCGCACGAACAGGCGCTTCGGCAGTGCGAAGGCTTTTTGAAAACGCTGAAAAACGTCAAGATCACCGTGGTCGACAACACCGCGCAGGCGGCGCGCATCGTTGCCGAAAGCGGTCGGAAAGATCTTGCGTGTCTGTCTTCTCCCGAGTGTGCCGCACTTTACGGGCTTGGCGTCGTGCAAAGCGACGTGCAGGACTCCGACACCAATTATACGCGGTTTATTTGCATTTCCAAAAAACTCCGGATTTTTGCGCCGGCAACGCGCATCAGCATGATGGTCAGCCTGCCGCACGAGCCGGGCAGCCTCAACCGAACGCTCAACAAGTTTGCCGTTTTGGGACTCAATCTGACCAAATTGGAATCCCGTCCCTTGCCGAACAGTACGTTTGAGTTTATGTTCTATTTCGACTTCGAAGGGCAGCTCGAAAATCGCGAGGTGCAAAACCTGATTGCCGAACTCGAAGGCGACAGCGCGATGTTCACCTTCCTCGGCAGCTACGCAGAGGTGCAGTGACGTGTACGGACTGATCGGCAATCCGCTGGGGCACAGCTACTCGGCGATGATCCACAAAAAGTTAGGGTACGACTACGCGTTGCAAGAAGTCGAACCCGAAGCCCTCGAGGCGTTTGTCAAAAGTCGCCGCTTTACGGGCTATAACGTTACGATCCCGTACAAGCGGGCGATTATGCCCCTTCTGGACGTCATCGACAAGACGGCGGAGGCGGTCGGCGCGGTCAATACCGTCATCGATCGCGCGGGGGTCAGGACGGGCTACAACACCGATCTTGACGGAATGGCGTATGCCATGCGGTCGGCAGGGATTCGGCTTCGGGACAAATCGGTCGTCATACTGGGCACGGGCGGCACGTCGCACACCGCCGTTGCGCTTGTTCGGCGCGAAGGGGCGCGGAAGGTGACGATCGTCAGTCGGAAAGGAGAGTGGAATTACGACAATTATGCCGCCCTGACCGATACCGAGATCGTCATCAACACGACTCCCGTCGGGATGTATCCCGACAACGGGTCTCGCCCTGTCGATCTCGCGGTGTTTCCGAGGCTCGAAGGAGTGTTCGACGCGGTATACAACCCCTTGAAAACCCGACTGATTCTGCAAGCGGAGTCCCTCGGCGCAAAGTGTGCGGGAGGATTGAAAATGCTGGTGGCGCAAGCCGTCTACGCCCGCAATCTTTTTTTGGAAGAAGCGGGGGACGACGCGCTGATCGAAACGGTTTATGACGCCTTGCTGAAAGAAGTGCGCAATCTCGTTTTGGTCGGCATGCCCGGGTCGGGGAAGTCGACGATCGGCTTTCAGCTTGCGCGCTTTTACGGGATGCCGTTTGTCGACGTCGACCGTCTGATCGAGCGTAACGCGGGGAAGACGGTTGCCGCGATCTTCGATGCCGAAGGCGAAGCAGGCTTCCGGCAAAGGGAGCGTCGGGCGATCGAGGCGGTTTCCAAACGGAAAGGCATCGTGATCGCAACGGGAGGCGGCGCGGTCTGCGACGCCGAAAACCGCTTGCAATTACGCGGAAACGGGACTATAATTTATCTGAAGCGTGACGCGCAAGCGTTGGCAACGGACGGCAGACCTCTTTCGTCTTCGTTGGAGAAGTTATGTGAAATGGAAGCTGTGCGCGCGCCGATTTACGCTTCGGTCGCCGATTTTACGGTCGACAACAACGGCGGAATCGGAGCGACCGTTGCCGCCGTCCTGAAGGAGCTCGGATGAAAATACTTTGTCTGCACGGACCCAACCTCAATTTGCTCGGCATTCGCGAACCCGATCTGTACGGGGATCGCTCTTATCGCGCGCTGATTGCGTTTGTGCGGCGCGTCGCCGCGGAGCAGGGCGTTTCGATCCGTTGCAAACAGACCAATCACGAAGGAAAACTCGTCGATTGGATTCAGAAAGCGCGGGGACGTTATGACGGGATCGTCATCAACGCCGGCGCATATACCCATACCTCGGTCGCCGTTCTCGACGCCTTGAAAGCGGTGGGCATCCCCACGGCGGAAGTCCATCTGACCGATATCGACAGCCGCGAAGATTTCCGAAAGCACAGTTATATTTCGCTTTATGCCGCCGTTCGGGTGGCGGGCGAAGGGTTCGAAGGGTATCGCCGCGCATTGACGGAGCTGGTTGCGTTATGTCGGAACTCTTAGCGCCCGCGGGGAATCTCGACAGCTTTTTTGCCGCCGTCAACAACGGCGCCGATGCCGTTTATCTCGGATTGAAATCCTTTTCGGCGCGGCAGGGCGCGGACAACTTCGACCGCGAACAATTAGTCCGACTGATCGGAGAAGCCAAATTACGGGGCGTTAAAGTTTATGTCGCCCTTAATACGATTGTCAAAGAGGCAGAACGCGCCTCTTTTTTCGCGTCTGCCGCCGAAGCGTGGCACGCGGGTGCCGACGCGCTGATTCTGCAAGACGTTTTTCTCGGCAAAGCGATGAAGGACGCCGATCCCCGACTCGTTTTGCATCTCTCGACGCAAGCGGGCGTCAACAATGTCGCGGGCGCCGAGGCGGCGAAGGAATTCGGCTTTGACCGCGTGATCTTGTCGCGGGAAACGGCACTGGAAGAAATTGCCGAAATCGCAAAGATTCTCCCCACCGAAGTCTTTGTGCAGGGGGCGTTGTGTACGGCGTTTTCGGGGCAATGCTATCTGTCGGGATTTGCGGGCGGCAACAGCGGCAACCGCGGCAGGTGCAAGCAGCCCTGCCGCAAGCGTTACCGCCTGAGCGGTGGCGGAGAAGAGCGGGAGGGCTATCTGATTTCGCTTGCCGATCTTTCGGTCGGGCATAAGATCGATCGTCTGATCGAAGCGGGCGTTACGTCGTTCAAAATCGAAGGGCGCATGCGCCGTCCCGAATATGTAGCGGCGGCGTGCCGCTATTATCGCGCGTTGCTGGACGGGAGAGACGGGGTCGCCGATCTCTCGGCACTGAAGCGCGCCTATAACCGCGGCGATTATACCGAAGGGTACGCGTTCGGGCAAAAAACGGGACTGCTTTCGACGCGCGTTCAAAACCATATCGGCGAAGAAGTCGGTCGTATCGATCGGATTTCGGGCAACCTTATCACCGTAAGAGGGTATCAAAATCCGGAGATCGGAGACGGATTTAAGATTTTGCGGAAGGGCGCGGAGATCGGCGGCGCCGAAGCGGTGCGCGCGGGCGGCGCCGTTGCGATTCGACTGATCGGCAACGCGGCGGCGCAAAGAGGCGACAGCGTTCGAATTACGACGGACGTAAGACTCAACCGCACGTTGGCCGAGGCAAAACAAACGGTACCGGTGACGGTCGAAGCACGCCTGATCGGGGGCGAAAAGGGCAGTCTGCAGGCGTCTTGCCGCGGCGTGAAAGCGGAAAGGACGTTTGACGTCGGCGTTGCACGCACGGCGCCGCTCGATCCTCCGACCGTTGTCGAGATTCTCGGCAAGACGGGGACGTTGCCGTTTACGCCGACAATTTTTGTCGAAACGGAACACGCGTTTTTGCCCCGTTCCGTCCTCAATGCCGAGCGCCGCGCGTTATACGAGTCCCTTGCCGAAGCCTTGATCGGGGAGCCGCGCCCCTTGCAGGCGGTGCAACCGGCCGAACCTGTCGTCGCGAAGCGTCTAGGCGGAAAAGTCGCGGTGATCGCAAGCCGCTTTCCGCATGCGGACGGGATCGACGTTGCCGTATTTGCGCCCGACGATTATCGGGACGAGGGGGCAAGAGAGGCATATTTTGCCGTCGTTCCCGCGGGGAAACGCTATTTGTATCTTCCTCCGTTTTTCAACAATCGCGATCTTGCCGTGTTGCAAGATGCCGTCCGTGGGTTTGACGGCGTGTATACCGAAACCGCGGCGGGTTATTCCTTTGCCGCCGAAAACGGGAAGCAAGTTTTTACGGGAACGGGGATGCACGTTCTCAACCGCACCGACGTTGCCTTTGCCGCCGCGCGCGGCGCCTTTGCTTATTCCAAAGAAGGGACGCTCAAAGAAGTTGCCGAAGGGGGCGGCGACGGCTATTATACGGTCGGCGGCAGCGTGAAACTGATGGATCTCGTCCATTGCCCGTTCGGAGGGCAATGTTCGGGGTGCAGGCGGGGCAGAGTGTTTCGCTTGACCGACGAAGAGGGCAGGACGTTTCTGCTAAGACGCGTCAGCTTGTCGTCTTGCCGCTTCGAGCTTTACGACGCCCGACCCCTTGCTTGCGATTTCGAGGGCAATCGTCTTTATAATGCCGTTCTGCATCCCTTTTCAATCGTCGGAAAGTCCGCCGCCGCCCTGCGCGCAATGCTTCCGGACGCCACGACGGGGCATGCCTTCAAAGGGGTATTGTAAAAATAAAGCTTACTTCATGATAAACAATATATAGGGAGGAGTTATGACAAATTTCAACCATTTGGTCCGATCGTTTTTCGGACGGATCGCAGCGACGAAGACGGGTGCCGCCGCCGAAAAAATCAACGGGATCGCCTATGCCCTCGATTGCTTTTTGCAAACGGGCAACAAAGAGGATGCGTTGGTCGTTTACTATGCGTTTTGCGAAGCGTTTGACGTGTTCGGCGAAGGGTATTCCGCCAATACAAGGACGATGCTCGAAGTTTTGTGCGAGTACGAGAGCGTCGCAGGCGCCGTCAATATGAAGCATCGCGATCATTACGGGCATTCGGCGTATGTGTTCGCGCTCGGAATCGCATTGTACGAAAACGGCGGCGTTGCCGCAACCGAAATTCGCCGTGCGCTGTTCGACGACGAAACGTTTTTGTATCGCTGGGGATGCGTATCCCTTTTCCATGACGTCGGGTATCCCTTCGAAATGGCGTACGAAAGTATCAAAAGCTATTCCACGCGGATGGATCCCGAAGGCGATCCCCGTCGGTTTGCTCCGTCGGTCGGGTATTGCAGGCTGGATCGGTTTAACGCGCTGTCGGAGGAAGAATCCGCTTTGCTTGCAGCCGTTTATCCCGACGCCGCGTTCCGCGCCGCGGACGAAGCGTTGTTCCGGCGCCTTACCGATTTGTTCGGGGAGGGGGTCGGCTCCTTCGACGCGTTCCGTAAGCGGGCGGAAGCGCCCGAAGATCCGTTTATGGATCACGCCTATTTCGGGGCGGTTGTTCTGCTCAAGCGACTTTTGCACAAAATAGCGGGGCAAACGGCGGCAAAAGACGATCGAAAAGCGGCGACTGCCGCCGCGCTCGATCTCGGGACGGCAATTTTGTTGCACAACAGTTTTTACCGCTACGGCGTGGAGGCGCGTTGCAACTGTTCGCCCGAAGCGCTTGCGGCATGTCATCCGCTGGCATATTTTTTGATGATAGCGGACGAAATCCAGTGCTGGGATCGTGACGCCTACGGGATCGAAAGCAAAAAGGAAGTACAGCCTTGGGGATTGGATTTCGAGGTGCGGGGAGATCGACTTTGTCTGACGTATCTGTTCGATGCCGCAGACCGAACGGTTGACGGAGTTTTTGCGCACAAACTCGGCAAAACGCTGACATGGCTTTTGGGCGAAGGCTATGACAATATTAAGATCGGGACCGAAGTCCGTCGGCGGAAAAAGCCGAAACGGGATGCCTTTTCGACCGAATTTTTCGGCAGTCTGATCGAAAGCGCGGTTATAACGCATGCGGGATATTTGTATTCTTTGGCGCAGGACGCCGTGCGCAAGCATGCCGTAAGCGACTGGGACGGACTAAGTCCCGCGATGAAACTGTCCAATATCGCGCAAGTCAAGTCGTATCCCGCTTATCTAGCCGCAATCGGATGTTATGCGCGGAAACAATCGTCGGACGCCGCGCCGGTCGAGGCGTTGACGGAAGAAGAAGTCGAACGGATCGCGTCGCTCGAACACGATCGCTGGATCAAGTTTCAGGAAGCGGCGGGATGGCGTTACGGACCCGAGCGCAACGATGCCGAAAAGATTCACGACTGTATGGTCGCCTACGAAGAGCTGCCGGAGTCGGTCAAGGAATACGACCGCGCGGTCGCAAGGCGTCTGATCGACGTGTACCGTCGGTGCGGTCTGACGGTTTACCGCAAGCGGAGGAAGGAGGGGGCGTTACGCCCGGGATGCTACCGGATTGCCGTGGTCGGGCATCGCGATTGGGACGAGAACGAGCGGGAAGGCATCGAGCGGAAGCTGACGGCGTTGTTTGCCGAACTGAAAGAGCGTGAAGCCGCGCCCGTCGTGGTGACGGGGCTTGCCGACGGTGCCGATCAGTTGGCGGCGGAATGCGCGTTGCGTTGCGGATTGGAGATCGAGGCGGTGTTTCCCGCAAGATTTTTCGAATTCCGCAAGACGATTGCGGCGGAGGACAAATTTGCAGACTTAATCGGAAAGCTATCGGATCTCACGCTTGCAGTGCAGGCGGAGGGGGACGAAAACGAATACCAAAGCGTGTTGCGCACGATTTTGGATCGGAGCGACGAGGCGGTCGCGCTTTGGGACGGCGAGGCGCGCGGGGGCGCGGGCGGAACGTATGACGCGGTCAAGCAATGCCGGCGGCGGAAGATTCCGCTGGCCGTAATCGCGACGCCGCGCAAATCCCGTCACCCGAATTAGCGCGGGAGGGGTCAAAACGGTTGTCAGCACGCCGCGATTGTGGTATGATAAAGATACTTTCGCACGAGGTGACAGTATGGTAATGCGTATCGGATCGATCGGACTGAAACAGTGTTCCCATTCGGGACCTTTTTCCGTGAAGTCGCCGAAACTTTACCAAAACCCGCCTTTTGTCGGAGTATAACGCAGAACAGACGCAAGCAAAGTACGCTTGCGTTCTTTTTTTGGAGGTACTATGAAGAAAGTCGCTATCGTAATGGGCAGCAAAAACGATTTTCCCGTCGTCAAGCCTGCCGTCGGCGTTCTGAAAGAGTTCGGCGTTTGTTGTGACGTCCGCGTGATGAGCGCACACCGCTCGCCGCAGATTGCGGCGGAGTTCGCCGACAATGCCCGCAAAGCGGGATACGGCGTCATCATTGCCGCCGCCGGGAAAGCCGCGCATCTTGCCGGGGTAATTGCGGGACACACATCCCTTCCCGTCATCGGACTTCCCGTAAAGAGCAGTCTGATGGACGGACTGGACAGCCTTTTGTCGACGGTGCAGATGCCGGGCGGAATTCCCGTGGCGACGGTCGCGGTGGACGGCGCGCTGAATGCGGGCTTGCTTGCCGTGCAGATTCTGGCGACGGCGGACGACGGACTGGTCGCAAAGCTCGACGCGTACAAACAAAAAATGATCGATAAAATCGTAGAAGACGACAAAATCTTGCAAGAGGAGATAAAATAATGGAAAAGACCGTTCAACTTTACGAAGGAAAAGCCAAAAAAGTTTTTGCGACCACCGATCCCGACGTCGTGTTGGTCAGCTACAAAGACGACGCTACGGCGTTCAACGGGCTTAAAAAAGGACAGATCGCGGGAAAAGGCGTGGTTAACAACCGTTGCAGCAACTTCCTGTTCAAAATGCTCGAAGGGCACGGCATCGAAACCCATCTGATCGAAGAAGTTTCCGATACCGACACCTATGTCAAAAAGGTCGAAATCGTACCGATCGAAGTGATCGTGCGCAACATCGCCGCGGGATCGCTCAGCAAGCGCATCGGCTATCCCGAAGGAACGGTACTGAAGTCGACGGTGCTGGAATTCTGCTACAAAAACGACGATCTCGGCGATCCGATGATCAACGATTATCACGCGCTTGCGATGGGACTTGCGACCGAGGAAGAGCTTGCCACGATCAAAGCGATGAGCTTCAAGATCAACGATATTCTCCGCGATTATCTCAAAGACATCAACATCGATCTCATCGATTTCAAGCTGGAATTCGGCCGTTATAAAGGCAGAATCATTCTTGCCGACGAAATTTCGCCCGATACCTGCCGTTTCTGGGATTCCGTCACCAAGGAGAAACTGGACAAAGACCGTTTCCGTCGCGACATGGGCGGCGTGGAAGAAGCGTACCAAGAAGTGATCAAGCGTCTGATGGGAGATAAATAAGCGTATGGAGATTACCGTTCCGGCGAAAGAAATGGGCGTGCACGAAGAGTGCGGCGTCATCGGCATTATCGGCAAAAAGAAACAGGACGTCGCGCGCGAAATTTATTTCGGACTGTTCGCCCTGCAACACAGAGGACAGGAAAGCGCGGGAATCGCCGTATCGTACGACGGCAACAAAGTCGCTTATTATAAGAACATGGGGCTGGTCAACGAGGTGTTCGGCGAAGAAGAACTCAAACTGCTTCCGCACAGCGAACTCGGGATCGGGCACGTTCGTTATTCGACGACGGGCAGCAGCAACGTCGTCAACGCACAGCCCGTCGTGTTTTACGGTCGTTACGGCAGAATGGCGCTTGCCCACAACGGCAACATCGTCAACGCCTCCGAGATCAAAAACAAAATGATCCGAGCAGGGCATATTTATCAAAGCTCGGTCGACTCCGAACTCGTTGCCTCGCTGATCAACGAATACAGTACCCAAAACGTCAAAGAAGGGATCTTCAAAGCCTGCAAAGAGTTTGTCGGGGCATTTGCCATCATCGTGATGGAAGAAAACCGTCTGATCGCCGTCCGCGACAAATACGGACTCAAACCGTTGGTGCTCGGCGAAAAGGACGGAGCGTACATTCTGGCAAGCGAATCCTGCGCGCTGGACGCCCTCGAGGCCAATTTCATCCGCGACATCGAACCGGGCGAAGTGATCGAAATCGATACCGACGGCACCGTCCGTTCGGAGCATTACGACGTGCCTTGCCGCAGAAGCTGTATTTTTGAATATGTATATCTTGCGCGCAGCGATTCCGTGATCGACGGGGTCAGCGTGTACGACTCCCGTTACGAGTGCGGCAGAGCGCTTGCAAAGCTTTACAAGATCGACGCCGACATCGTTGCGGGGGTTCCCGACTCGGCGTTGGTATGCGCAAGAGGTTACAGCGACGTTTCGGGCATTCCGTACGTCGAAGCCCTCAGCAAAAACCGCTATATCGGCAGAACGTTTATCCAGCCCAGTCAGTCGATGCGCGAAAGCAGCGTGAAGATTAAGCTCAACGCCTTCCGCTCCAACATCAAAGGCAAACGCCTGATCCTGATCGACGACAGCATCGTGCGCGGCACGACCAGCAAAAAGATTATCAAACTTCTCCGCCAAAGCGGCGCCAAAGAAGTTCATATGTTGGTCGCTTCCCCCATCGTGCAGCATCCTTGTTATTTCGGCGTTGACATGCAGACCAAAGAGCAGTTGATCGGTGCCGAGCGCAACGCGCAGCAGATCTGTGCCGAAATCGGTGCGGACAGCCTGCATTTTATTCCGCTCGACGCCCTCAAAAGCGCCTGCGGCGGCAACGGCTGTCTGTGTTCGGCGTGTTTTGACGGGGATTACCCGATGGAAGTCGCTTGCTACGGCTGCGACAAAACGGGCTTAGAATAATTTTTGAAGGAGAAAGTCATGGCGATTGATTACAAACAAGCGGGCGTCGACGTCGAAGCGGGATATTCCGCCGTCGCGCTGATGAAGCAGTACGTCAAAGAAACTTATGACAAAAACGTTGTCGGCGATCTCGGATCGTTCGGCGGATTTTATGCGCTGAGCGACGCGCCCGACGGCGATGTTCTGGTCGCCGGCACCGACGGGGTCGGCACCAAACTCAAATACGCTTTCGTGCTCGATCGCCACGATACCGTCGGCATCGACTGCGTCGCAATGTGCGTCAACGACATCGTCTGTCAAGGCGCGCGTCCTTTGATTTTTCTCGACTACATCGCTTGCGGAAAGCTAGTGCCCGAGAAGATCGCGTCGATCGTCAAGGGCGTTGCCGAAGGCTGCAAGCAGGCGGGTTGCGCCTTGATCGGCGGCGAAACCGCCGAGATGCCCGGCTTCTATCCCCTCGACGAGTACGATATGGCAGGATTTTCGTGCGGGATCGCGCGTAAAGACAAGATCGTCAACGGATCGGGGATCGTTGCGGGCGACAAGCTGATCGGGCTGAAGTCGTCCGGGATCCATTCCAACGGCTACTCTTTGGTGCGGCAGCTGTTCCCGCCGGTCAAAGAAGAGTTGTTGCGTTATGACGAAGAGCTGGGCGCTACCCCCGCGGACGTGATTCTGACCCCCACGCGCATTTACGTCAAAACCGTACTCGAACTCCTTAAGACCTGTTCCGTCAAAGGGATTGCGCATATTACGGGCGGCGGATTTATCGAAAATATTCCGCGCATCATCCCCAAAGGACTGGGCGTCGCGATCGATCGCGATTCTTACGAAGTTCCCGCGATTTTCAAAGTACTGCAAAAACGCGCGGGCATCGAAGACCGCAAAATGTACAACACGTTCAATATGGGGATCGGACTGGTTCTTGCCGTCAGCTCCGAAGACGAAGCAAACGTCGCCGCCGAACTGCGTCGCTTGGGCGAAGAGCCCGTGTTGCTCGGCAAAGTCGTCGAAGGCGAAGGCGTGATTTTATGAAAAAGAGAATCGCCGTTTTCGCATCGGGGGGCGGTACCGATCTGCAAAGCGTGATCGACGCCGTCCGCCAAGGAGAAATCGAAGCCGAAATTGCCGTCGTCATCGGATCGAAGGCAGGGATTTACGCGCTGGAACGCGCCCGCCTTGCCGGCATCGAAACGGCGGTGTTTGACAAACGCGACTTCGAAAATCTTGACGCAATGTACGAAGCGTTGATCGTGTTTTTGCAAAAACGCGGAGTCGATCTGATCGTACTTGCAGGATATCTGACCATTCTGACGCCCAACATCGTGCGGGCGTTCGAGCGAAAAATCATCAATATTCATCCCTCGCTGATCCCCAAGTACTGCGGGATCGGCTTTTACGGGATGCGGGTACACGAAGCGGTGATCGCGGGCGGCGAAACCGAGTCGGGTTGTACCGTGCATTATGTTGACGAAGGGGCGGACACCGGAGCGATTATCGCGCAGACCAAAGTTCCCGTCTATCCCGACGACACCCCCGAAACCTTGCAAAAGCGGGTGCTGGAAGCCGAGCACCGCTTGTTGCCCCAAACCGTTAAAAGAATCTGCAAAGGAGAGTTGCAATGAAAAAAAGAGCCTTGATCAGCGTGTCGGACAAAACCGACATCGAAGTCGTCGCCAAAAAACTCGTCGATCTCGGATACGAACTGATTTCGACGGGCGGTACCTACGCCGCTTTGCAAAAAGCGGGACTCAAAGTCCTCAATATCAGTGAAATCACGGGATTTCCGGAATGCCTGGACGGGCGGGTCAAAACACTGCACCCCAAGGTGCACGCGGGGCTTCTGGCGATGCGCTCCAATCCCGAACATATGAAGCAGATTGCCGAGCTGGACGTCAACCCCATCGACGTCGTCATCGTCAACCTGTATCCGTTCAAGCAAACGGTGATGAAAGAAGGGGTTGCCTTTGAAGAAGTCGTCGAAAATATCGATATCGGCGGACCGACGATGTTGCGCAGCGCCGCCAAAAACTATCAGGACGTCATCGTCATCGTCGATCCCAAGGACTACGGCAAGGTGTTTTCCGAACTCGAAGGCGGTGCGGTTTCGATCGAAACGCGGATGTACCTGATGTACAAAGTCTATCAGCACACCGCGGTGTACGACACGATGATTTCGACGTATCTGCGCAACAAACTGGGGATTGCCTTCCCCGAGCAGCTGACGCTTGCTTACGAGAAGAAAGAAGATATGCGTTACGGCGAAAACCCCCATCAGGCGGGCGCGCTGTACGCAGAGGAAATCCCCGTTGCCAACTCGTTGGTCGAAGCCGAACAACTCAACGGCAAACAACTCTCTTACAACAACATCAACGACGCCAACGGCGCCGTTGAACTGCTCAAAGAGTTTGACGCGCCGACGATCGTTGCCGTCAAGCACGCCAATCCCTGCGGCGTGGCAAGCGCCGACACGATTGCCGAAGCCTATCGCAAAGCGTATGCAAGCGACCCCGTCAGCATTTTTGGCGGAATCGTGGCTTCCAATCGCGTGATCGACGCCGAAACGGCAAGCGAAATGGTCAAGATTTTCTTAGAGATCGTCATTGCACCCGACTTCACCGCGGACGCGCTCGAAATCCTTAAGACCAAACCCAATCTCCGCGTTCTCAAGCAGGCATTGATCGCAAAGCCCAACCCCGAAGGCACGATGGAATTTAAGAAGTGCTACGGCGGTCTGATCATGCAGGAAAGCGACAAAGGCGTCTTCGAACATCTCAAAACGGTTACCAAAGCCGTCCCGACAGAAGCCCAGATCGCCGATATGGAATTCGGCATGAAAGTCGTCAAGCACTGCAAGTCCAACGCGATCGTTATCGTGAAAGACGGCGTGACCCAAGGGATCGGCGTCGGGCAGACCAATCGGATCTGGGCGACCGAACAGGCGGGCGAGCATTGCATCAACGGCGCCAAGGGCGCGGTGCTGGCAAGCGACGCCTTCTTCCCCTTCTCGGACTGCGTCGAAGCGGCGGGAAAACTCGGGATTGCGGCAATCGTTCAGCCCGGCGGCAGTATCCGCGACGAAGACAGCGTCAAAAAAGCCGACGAACTCGGCATTGCCATGTCCTTCAGCGGCAAACGCCATTTCAAACACTAATCGGAGAGTTTATATGAAAATCGCAGTGATCGGCGGAGGCGGCAGAGAGCACGCCATTATCCGTCAGTTTAAGAAGAGCCGTTATCAGCCCGAGCTGTTTTGCCTGCCCGGCAACGCGGGCATCGCAGAGGATGCGACGTGTGTGCCTGTCGGCGCGATGGAATTTGACAAAATCGTAGCGTTTGCCAAAGACAACGCCGTCGATCTCGTCTTTGTCGCGCCCGACGATCCTTTGGCGGGGGGCTTGGTCGATCGCTTGCAGGATGCGGGCATTCGCGCGTTCGGACCGACCGCCGCCGCCGCGATCGTCGAAGGAAGCAAGGCGTTCAGCAAAGATTTTATGAAGCGGCACGGCATTCCCACCGCGGCTTACGAAGTGTTTGACGACTTCGCCCGTGCCGAAGCCTATCTCAAGACTGCCGATTATCCCTTGGTGCTTAAGGCCGACGGACTTGCCCTCGGCAAAGGCGTCGTCATTTGCGCTTCGGAGCAGGAGGGGCTGCAAGCACTGCGTTCGATGATGCTCGACAACGTATTCGGCAAAGCCGGAAGCCGCGTCGTCGCCGAAGAATTTCTGACGGGACACGAGGTCAGCCTGTTGGTCTTTACCGACGGCGAGCATGTCGTCCCGATGCCTTCTTCGCAAGATCACAAGCGCGCCTATGACAACGATCAGGGTCCCAATACCGGCGGTATGGGAGCTTTTACCCCCAGTCGCTATTATACCGATGCGATCGCCGCAGAAACCGCGGAAAAGATCGTCAAGCCCACGATCGAAGGTTTGAAGGCGGAAGGGCGCAAATTTGTCGGCGTCTTGTATTTCGGACTGATGCTGACCGAAAAGGGCGTCAAAGTCCTCGAGTATAACGCGCGGTTCGGCGATCCCGAAACCCAGGCGGTGCTTCCGCTTTTGGAAACGGACTTCGTCGACGTCGTCAACGCCTGTATCGACGGGACGCTCGATCGTCTGGACGTCAGATTTGCAGACAAAGTCGGCTTTTGCGTCGTCATCGCAAGCGGCGGCTATCCCGTCAACGTCGTCAAAGGCTATCCCGTGACGATCGGCGATCTCGAGGGCGTTACGCTGATTCACGCGGGGACGGCGATCAAAGACGGCAAACTCGTCACCAACGGCGGCAGAGTGTTCTGTCTGACCACGGTCGCCGATACCATGGAGGAAGCACGCAAAACCGTCTACCGCGAAATCGACAAAGTTTCGTTTACCGACAGCCGCTACCGCCGCGACATCGGCGTCAAATAATATAAGGATAAAAGCATTATGGTATATCGCATTTACGTTTCCAAAAAACCCCGCTTCGACAGCGCAAAGCAAAAGCTTCTTGCCGATCTCAACGGTACGCTCGGCGTGCCGTGCGACGACGTCACGACCTATATCCGTTATGACGTCGAAGGCATCGACGAAGCGACGTTGAAAGGGGCAATCGACGGGATTTTCAGCGAGCCGCCCGTCGACGACGTTACCGACCGTTTGGTCACGGATGCCGGCGATTACGTATTGATCGTCGAGTATCTCGAAGGACAGTACGATCAGCGCGCCGACTCGGCGATGCAATGCGTACAGCTTTATACCGGAGGCGCGCGTCCCTTGGTGCGTTGCGCGACGGTGTACCGCTTCCGCGGCGTCAAAGCGGAGGACGTCGACAAAATCAAAAAATATCTCATCAATCCCGTTGACAGCAAAGAGGGGAGTGCGGATCTGCCCGCAACCCTCAAGCGCGACTATGCGACGGCAGAGCGCATGCGGGTCGAACTCAACGGACTGATCGGCTATGACGAAAGTCGACTCAAGGCGTTTTACGACGGGTTCGGATTTGCGATGAGCTTCGAAGATCTGAAGTTTGTCCAAAGCTATTTCCGTTCGGTCGATCGCGACCCCACGCTGACCGAAATCAAGGTAATCGATACCTACTGGTCCGACCACTGCCGTCATACGACGTTTTTGACCGAAATCAAGTCGATCGAAATCGTTTCGCCCGATCCGCACATTGCCGAAACGCTTGCACTGTATCGCAAGACGTTTGAATCCCTTTATGCGGGCAGAACCGACAAATACCCCTGCCTGATGGATATCGCGACGATTGCGGCAAAGGTGCTCAGGAAAGAGGGGTATCTCGACAACCTCGACCTGTCGGACGAAATCAACGCCTGCAGCGTCAAGGTGAAGGTCGACGTTGACGGCAAGGATCAGGACTGGCTGATCATGTTCAAAAACGAAACGCACAACCACCCCACCGAGATCGAGCCGTTCGGCGGCGCGGCAACCTGCCTCGGCGGCGCTATCCGCGACCCCTTGAGCGGCAGAACCTACGTCTATCAGGCAATGCGGATCACGGGGGCGGGCGATCCCACCGAAGGGATCGACAAGACGCTTGCCGGCAAGCTGCCCCAACGCGTGCTGACTAAGACGGCTTTGGCAGGATTCAGTAGCTATGGCAACCAAATCGGGCTTGCAACGGGAATTGTGCACGAGATTTACAACAACCGTTACAAGGCAAAACGTCTGGAGACGGGTTATGTCATCGGCGGCGCGCCCGCGGCAAACGTCGTACGCAAAAAGCCCGTGGCGGGCAATGCGGTATTGCTGATCGGCGGCGATACGGGACGGGACGGATGCGGCGGCGCGACGGGATCGAGCAAGTCGCACACCGTCAGCTCGGTCGAGCAGTGCGGCGCCGAAGTCCAGAAGGGTAACGCGCCCGAGGAGCGCAAACTGCAACGCCTGTTCCGCAACGCGCAAGCGGCGCGGATGATCGTCAAGTGCAACGATTTCGGTGCGGGCGGCGTATGCGTTGCCATCGGCGAGCTTTCGGACGGAATCGATATTTTCCTCGATCGCGTCAATAAGAAATACGCCGGACTCAGCGCAACCGAGCTTGCCATCAGCGAGTCGCAGGAACGGATGGCGGTCGTCGTCGAGCGCGAAAACGTCGAGGCGTTCAAGGCGCTTGCGGCGGAAGAGAATCTCAAGGTTGCCGAAGTCGGTGTGATTACCGACAGCAAGCGGCTGAGAATGTATTACGGAGACGAAACGATTTGCGATATCGAACGCGAATTTCTCGATACCAACGGCGTCAAGCAGACGACGACGGCGCGGATTACGGGCGAAGGATGCGACTTTTTTGTCAAACCCGCCGAAGACACCGCGCGTCTGATTGCAGCGGGAAAAGCCGGGGATGCGCTTCTGAAAGAACTTGCCAAACTCAACAACTGCTCTCAAAAAGGAGCGGGCGAAACGTTTGACAGCACGATCGGCGCGGGCACCGTTCTGATGCCGTTCGGCGGCAAACGTCAACTGACGCCCGTCGATATGATGGCAAGTTATCCCCCCGTCAACGGCATCACACATACCGTAACGTGTTCCTCTTACGGAATTTGCACCGAACTGATGGAAGTTTCGCCTTATACGGGCAGTATTTATTCGATTGTCGGCGCGGTATCCAAGCTGATTGCGGGCGGCGTTCGCTACGACAGCATCCGTCTGACGTTGCAGGAATTCTTCAAGCGGCTCAACAAAGACGCCGCGCGCTGGGGGGAACCCTTGCAGGCGTTGCTCGGCGCGTTTGACGCTCAGATGAACCTGAAACTCGCCGCGATCGGCGGAAAAGACAGTATGAGCGGGTCGTTTGAACAACTCGACGTTCCGCCCACGCTGATTGCCTTTGCCATGGGGATTGCCGACGACCGTCGGCTTGTCCACAACGCATTCGGCACCGAAGGAAAAATTTATCATTTCGCCGTACCCAAAGACGGCTACGGATATCCCGATTATCGGAAGCTTCTTGCCATGTACGCCGAACTCGAAGGGCTGATCGCGGCAGGGAAAGTGCGTCACACCGCCGTGGTCGGCGTGGGCGGCAGAGCGGTCGCGCTTGCCAAGTCCCTCCTCGGCAACGGCGCGGGCGCGCAGCTCGACGCTCCCCTCGGCACCGAAGATTTTCTGCCCTTGTACGGCGATATTCTGGTCGTTGCGGACGGGCTTAAGAGCGCGTACGGCAAAAAGATCGGCAGTCTGAACGACACCGGCAATCTGACCACGCCGTCCGAAACGGTTGCGGGCAAAGATCTCTTGCAGGCGTTTAGCGCAACGCTCGAATCGGTATTTCCGACGACGGCGCCCGCTTCGGGCGAAGCAAAAGCCGCCGAAGGGACGGCGCTCGGTGTTTTGAAGTGCAAAGCGGCAATCGCAAAGCCGCGCGTTCTGATTCCGGCGTTCCCCGGCACCAACTGCGAGGACGACACGGCGCGGGCGTTCGAACGCGCAGGGGCGAAGGCGGAGATTTTTGTCATCCGCAATCAGACGCCTGCCGACATCGAAGCGTCGATTGCAGAGATCGCCAAACGCCTTTCCGACGCCCAGATGATTGCCTTCCCCGGCGGGTTCAGCGGCGGGGACGAGCCCGACGGATCGGGTAAATTTATCGCAACGACGTTCCGCAACCCCCGTCTGAAAGAGGCGGTGGAAGAACTGCTTTATGCCCGCGACGGACTTGCGCTCGGGATCTGCAACGGCTTCCAGGCACTGATCAAACTCGGGCTTCTGCCTTACGGCAGGATTGCCGCGCAAACGGCTTCGTCGCCCACATTGACTTACAACAACATTTCCCGTCACGTCAGCACGATCAGCAGAGTGCGTGTCGGCACGACCAAATCGCCCTGGCTGTCTGCTTGTAAGGTGGGCGAAATTTACAGCGTACCGGTCAGCCACGGGGAAGGAAAGTTTGTTGCCGACGACGACGCGCTTGCCCGTTTGATTCTCAACGGACAGATCGCGACGCAATATGTCGACGATCGGGGCAACGTGACAATGGAGTCGCCCTACAACCCCAACGGTTCGGTCAACGCCATCGAAGGGATCATTTCGACCGACGGCAGGGTGATCGGCAAAATGGGACACACCGAACGGTATCGTTCGGGGCTGTACCGCAACGTCGAAGGCAATTACGCGATGCCGATCTTCGAAGGCGGCGTCAAATATTTCGGCTGACGACGATCTTACAATTCGAAAGGCGCGGCAACGCGCCTTTTTTGACGGAAGATTCCGTCTTGAAAACCGCACGCGCGTTTGCTATAATACTGTTATCCGGACAAGGGAGGCAGGGAACGTGAATTATTTTGCCAAAAAGCGAGCGATAGCGATAATTGCCGCGATTGCGGTGATCCTGACCGTTGCGGTGGCGGCGGTTGCGTTGGGACTGCAGACGGCAGGGCGCGCGGGAACGATCGAATTGCCCGATCCGCCTGTCGATATTCCCGATATGCTGTCGATGAAAGACATTACGCTCCCCGAAGGGATCGACCTTGACGAGCTGGGGATTTTTCTGTACAAAGGCGGCGCGGTGCAAAATCCCGCTTCCTGGGTGCGGTATGATCAAAGCGACGTTCCCTTCGACGAGACGCACAAGACGGTTTTTTATGCCCACGGCATGGGAGAAGCGCAATATATGCCGTTTGCCGATCGGTGGCGCGCGGCAGGCTATAACGTTGCGACATTCTTGTGGGGACCGTTTTCCCGCTTCGATCCCGCAACGGGACAGAACAACGTTTGGACGGCTTCCCCCGATCTCATGCGGTGGATCAATCCCGACGGCGATATCGTAAAAGACAATCCCTCCGATCACAGCGTTGCGGAGATTTATGCCGCTTGTTACTATGACTTTTTGTCCACGCATCGCTTCCGCGGGGACGAGCTGATAATCGCCGGGCATTCGCTGGGCGGTCAGATGTCGATTGCAATCAGCAACATCCTGTTACAATACTATAAGGCGGGTTCGATCGGGGCGGAATTCCTGCCCGACCGCGTCGCTTTGCTCGATCCTTATATTACGGGGATGTCGGTACCGAACGCCACGATTTCCTGGAGCGGGATGGCGATGACCGAAGGGATTAACCGCGTCGCCGCAGAAACGGCGGCACAACTGTTGGAGTACGGAATTCCGGTCGAATTTTACCGCACCTCGGCGTTTGTCGCGATGCCGGCTCTGCTGGGGAGCGAATTGTCCAAGCAATACAACGCTCGTTTTATGGAGGACGTCGTGTATGTCGAGTACGATTATACGGGCGACGATATCTTCGAACGGGCGCATACCATTGTTTGGGATCTCTATCTCGGCGGAATCGTTAATCCCGCATACGACGATCAGACGTCGGGGCGGGGCTACGGGATCGGAATCCGCACGCCTTACGTTTACTCGCTGATGCGCACGGGCGAACAATACAAGGGATCGTTGAACGGAACGCCCGAGCAATTCGATGACGACACGATGGCGTCCGTCGGGATCGACGCAGCCGTGATCGGCGGCATAGCGTTTTGCGACGAGAACGGCAACGGCAGGATGGACGAACGGATGGGAAGTCGCGTGGCGGGCGTCAAAGTCGAGCTGATCGACGCGGCAAGCGGCAAGGTGATCGACAGTACCTTGACGGGCGAAGGAGGGTGGTATCGCTTCTTCGTCAAGGATGTTTCCAAGCAATACCGCGTGCGCGCGACAAAGGACGGTGCGCGGTTTTCGGCAGTGACCGACGGAGCGTGGTACAACGCCAACAAGATTGCGGGCGGCACCTCCGAAGCGTTTGGATTGACGGACCGCTATGACGCACAAATCATCAATATCGGAATCCTGAAATAATCTATCGGAAACCCAAAAGGAGAAAATTTTGAAACTTACCGTAATCGGGGGCGGCGGCGTCCGCAGTATGTTTTTGTCAAAAAGTATCGCAGTTTACGGGCGCGGACTGGGGATAGACCGCTTGACTCTCATGGATAACGATCCGGTCAAACTCAATATCTTCGGGACGATGGCGAAGGCGCTTGCCGCACGCATCGATCCCGAACTCAAGGTCGAATTGACGACCGATCCCGTCCGCGCGCTGGACGGCGCGGATTATGTCATTACGACCATCCGCGTCGGCGGAGACGACCTTCGGGTCAAGGACGAGCGCGCCGCGCTGTCCTGCGGGATCCTGGGGCAGGAGACGACGGGGGCGGCAGGGTTTTCGTTTGCCATGCGATCGATTCCCGCACTGGTCGGCTATTGCCGCATGACGGAGCGTTATGCCGCAAAAGGAGCAAAAGTTTTCAATTTTACCAATCCCGCAGGCATCGTGTCCGAAGCGTTGCGGCGGGAAGGGTTTGATTTTACCTACGGGATCTGCGATGCGCCGAGCGGGATGCTCCGACAATTCCGTCGGTTCTACAACGGGACGACGGCAGAACTCAAGGGGTACGGACTCAATCATCTTTCCTTCTTCTCTTCCGTCGTCATCGACGGCGTCGAGCGCGTGCATGACCTGATTGCCGATCCCGAGGCGTATCGTCGCACCGATTTGCGGTTTTTCGATCCCGCAACTTTGAAGAGTGCCGGGGAGATTTTTAACGAATATGTTTATTATTATCTCAATCCGGAGCGCGCCGTCCGCAATATTTTGGCGGCAAAAGAGACGCGGGGCGAGTTGATTGTCCGCGTCAACCGCGCTTTGATCGCAGAATTAAAGGACTTTGACGTCGAAAAGAACTTCGACCGCGCGCTTGCGATTTACGGGCGGCAGCATGCCGAGCGCGAAAACGCTTATATGGCGACCGAGACGGGCGTTCGGTGCGATACCGAATTCCGCTTCGATCCCCTGACGGCGGATGACGGTTATGCGGGCGTTGCGCTGGACTTTATCCGCAACAGTCGCAGCGGATCGGGATCGATGGTGCTTTGCGTCCCCAACAACGGCGCGATCGACGATCTCGAGAAAGACGACGTCATCGAAACAAGCGTCCGATTCGAGGGGACGGGATTTGTCAACGACCGTGCAGGAAAACTCAAAGATTACAACCGCGAGTGGATTGTCCGCGTCAAAGCCTACGAAAGAGAAGGCGCCAAAGCGATTTTAAGCCGCGATAAGGCGGGCGCGATTGCGGCATTGTCGGAGCATCCTCTGATCGGCAAGGCATACGCCGAAGGGCTGGTCGGTATCTTTGAGCGCAACAATAAGGGGTTTTTTGAAGGATGGCGGTAGCGGGATACGACAAGCTCAACCTCGATCTGATTTTTTCGGGGTTAGACCGACTGCCCGTGCAGGGCGAAGAACTTTATGCCAAACGGTTTGCCGTCAAAATAGGCGGGGGTTATTTTGCTTCGCTTGCCGTTGCGGCAAATCTCGGCGTCGACGCCAAATGGGTGGGAGCCGTGGGCGAAGGTGCGTTTTCGGAATTTCTGCGGGCGGAAATCGCCTCCCTCCCCCTTCGGATCGAAGAACTTGCTTCGGGCGCGATGCCGTTCAATCTGACCGCGGCGGCGGTGACTCCGGAGGACCGCACTTTTTTGTCCTACGGCGGCGATCCCTTCCGTCCGACCGCAGGCGTTTTGTACGCTACCCTTAAGGGGTATCGCCACGTTTTGACGGCGGACGGATTTCACGACGTTTATCGGAAGCTGAAAGCGGAAGGCGCGGTTTTGTTATACGACCGCGGCTACGATCCCGCCATGCGTCTTGCCGATTATGCCGACAGGCTGTCCCTATGCGATTGGTATTTCCCCAACCGCAAAGAGGCGATGCGCCTGACGGAGCGGTCGTCGGTAGAGGAAGCGGCGGCGGTTCTTTCCGAGTTTCTCGATCCCGTCATCGTCAAAGGCGATCGGGAGGGCGTATATTGTCTTTCGGGCGGAAAGGGACGTTGGCTTCGCCTTCGGCATCGGTTTGAAGCCGTCGACGCGACGGGGGCGGGCGATGCCTTCCTCGGCGGTTTTTTGTACGGACTGGAGCAGGGATACGATCTCGAAAAAACGCTTGCCGCGGCGATGGCGGCGGGTGGAACGGCGGTCGAAGCCGTCGGCTGTCTCGGCAAAATGCTGACGGCAGAGCAGATGGAGTCCTTGCTGAAAAAAGAGGGCTACTGATCAGGTACGGGAGCTTGTTCGGTAAGCGAGATTCAATCGGCGCAGTTTAAGCTGATCTTCGCGGCTGATGTTCAGCCGCTCTTTTTCGATTAGTCCCGGGGCGTCCGATCGGGCAAGCGACTCGACGCAGTAGCCCGCGCCGCCCACCGCTTCCAGCGCGCGGATCGCCGAAGCCAGACGCAACAAAAGGCGGGGGGCAAGGGGCGTTTCGTCGGGGACGGATACCGATGCGACGGGACAATACGGCGCGGCTTCGGTCGTGAGAAGCGAGGGGTATTGCCGCATCAGCGCGGCTTTTGTTTTGGGCGGAAGGGTGTTGTCCGGCGCGAGAATCGCTCCGAGTGCCGCGCTCGGCGTGTCGGCATTGCAGAGGATCGATTGCATCGCATGTTGCAGACAAAGTCCTTTGGGCATCAGAACGGGTCGGGCGGGATCGAAACTTTTCAGCTCCGCCGCAACGCGGCAGATATTGTCGGGAGCTTCATATAGATCAGATACGGGATTCCAAACAATAACGGAAGGATGCCCGATTGCAATATTTTTGAGTTCTTCCCATCGTTTCGGCAAAAGCGAATTTCCGCGCGCGGCGCCCTCGACGATAACCGCCATTCCGATGCGGTCGGCAAAGGCGAGATAGGCGGGCGAAAGTTTGCGGGCGGTCGTGACGACGGCATTGAACCCGAGCGACATCGGGTAAAAAAAGGTTTGGCGCAGGGCGTCGGTCCCGGTCGGAACAAACCCTTCTTCGCCGTAAGGCAGGTTGTCGCGCACCGCCGCAACGGGAAAGGGCTTGCCGTTGAGCAGGATGCCGCGCCCGGTCGTCGTGACCGTGCGGTATGCGGCATAGGTCAGTACGCGATCCGAAGCTTCCCCCGACGGCCGTCGGAGCGTGATATCGAGATCGTAAAGTGCGGGATCGTCGGGCGACCAGGGACGGAGATCGGGACAGGGGACCGACAGCGTGAAGTGGGGCTCGGCGCGATAGCGGTACCGTTCGGCTTTGCCGGAGGGGGACTTGAGGACGACTTCGAGCAGAGATCCGGGACAGGGGTCGGCATAGCCTTCGACAATCAGACGGTGTTCGGCGGCGACTGCGGTCGCGCCGAGGGACAAAATACGGTCTTTCCCCGACCATTCCAGCCATACCGTTCCTTCGATCCCCGCCGTCGTGCCGCTTGCGGCGGTTACGCTGACGACAAGGGTGTTGTCGCCGCGCACGACGCAGTCGGAAATATCGAAAGCGACAAAGGACGCGCCGTCCGTTACGCCGACGAGTTTTGCATTGACAAAAATTTCCGATCGGTCGGAAAGATGCGAAAAATGTAAGAGAACCGTCCCCGACGCTTCCTCCCCGAGCGAAAACGTGCGGCGGTACCACACGCTTCTTGCCTGCTCCGTTACGCCGCTTGCGGCGCTACGGCAGGAGTAGGGCAAACGGCAACGCGCGGCATATCGCGCCGTCGAAAAAAAGTAGTCCAGCGGTTGCGCTTTGCCGCACTCAAACTCCCATTCGCCGTTCAACGAGCGGAAGGCGGGGCGAAAGAAATCGGGTTTCGGGTGAAAATTTTCGTTCATATCGGCAATATTATAGCATATTGCAGGACGCCGTGCAACGGATTGGCTCCGTCGCACGCCGCGTCGGCGCCCAAATTCTTGCAAAAAACAGTTGAATTATAAATTATTATATAGTATAATACAAAATGCTGATCAATTTTTATTGTTGCAGGAGCAAACATGAGCAAAAAAACCTTTTTCAAACTGATCGCTTGCGTAATGCTGATCGCGGTGGCAGCCGTATCGCTGACGGCTTGCACGTTTATTAAAGAAAACGATTACCGCGTCGCCAACCAGACCTTGGTTGAGATCAACGGTGCGGGCGGTTATAAGCTGACGCTGACGCAGAACGAAGTCAACGATTACTTCAATACCTATGCGTACTATCTCGTCAACAGTTACGGATACACCATCCGCGAAGCCTTGGATTGGGTGATCGAAAACAAAGTCAAGTCCAAATACCTCATTACCGAGGGGATGGAATATCTTCAGAACGTTACGGCGCGCAAGGCGCTGATTTCGACCAATGTCAAAAACCCCGTCGACGTTTTAACGCCTGCCGAACGGTATGCCGCGATTCAAAGCGTCAACGACAGCATCGAAGCTTCGATCAAGACGATGATGGACGAGTCGTATCAAGACGAATTGGAGTCGATTGCCGACAAGACCGATGCCAAAAACGTGAAAGAAGTCGTTTTTGCCGACGAAACGCTCAAGTATCTCAAAGCCGAATATCTTGTCAACGAGAAGTTTGATACCGACCGGGTCAAGATTCAGTTTGTCTACGATGACGGAAAGGTAAGCGAAGCGTTTATCGTACCGACGACGTGGTATAAGACGGCGTTTGCCGACACCGAAGCGGGAACGGACAAGAAGATCGAAATCAAATTCGAAGAACCTGTTACCGAAGACGGCGAAGTGACGTACGAAGAGCATATTCTGACGCACGAATATGACGTTGTCGAAGGGCGCGCCACCAAAAACGAACCCGAAGAAGAAGTCGATCCCGACGAAATCGAGATCAACGACGTCAAAGTCAACCGTTACGATTCGGTTTCGACCCTGAAGGAAAAAGGTGCGACGGCGGAAGTCATCAACCTCGAACAAAAATACAAAACGTTGCAGAGCACCGAAGGTGCCGATCCCGCCGAAGTCGACGCATACCGTCGCCTGATCGAAAATATGAAGTCGGGCAACAAGACGATGGATTATCTGTATCAGACGGCATACGAAAACTATGTGCTGACCGCGCTGCAGGCAGAAGTTCAGAAGACCGCACCTGCCGTGACCGAAGCCGAAGTGTTTGCCGAGTTCGATTATCTTTATAAGAGTGCAAAAGCGGGCTATACGGGTGACGCGGACAAGGACACCGAAACGTTCTTGAGTTCGATCAAGTCCGGTCTTGCTTCGATGTACTACTATCCCGCCATCGAAGACCTCAGCAAAACGTTCTACGTTTATCAGATTCTGTTCAAATTCAGCCCCGAGCAGGAAGCCTGGCTGAAAGAGCAGATCGGGGAAGGCGAAGACGTCAACGGGCTTTACGAGTTGATGAAAGGTCAGATCACGACCAAAGAATCCAATCCCGACTATGATCCCGAGTTCGAGTGCCCCCTGCACGGTGACGGCGATCAGAATGCCGAGTGCGCTCACGAAGGCGAAGGCGTTTGTCCCGCGCTTCCCTATGTGACGGACGGCGAAGGCAACGTGGTCGAACGCAAGTTTGTCGACGTTTACAACGAGCTGCAGACCGCCCTTCAAAACGCCGAACAAGGGGACAAGCTTTCGATCTTCGAAGATTATATGTATCGCTTCAATGACGACCCCGGCGTGATGAACAGCGAACTCGGCTACTTTATCGTTCCCGAAACGATGGAAGACCCCAACGGTTTCTATGACGCATTCAATCAGTTGGCGCGTGATATTTACGCCGATTCCGCAACGGTCGGCAACGCCTTTGTGGACGGAAAGCTTGCCTACGCCTTTACGCCTTACGGCGTCCACCTGATCATGATTTCGGCGATGCCGTTCGGAGCGGAAGCCGAAAATACCGAGTTGACGTTTGCCGACGACGCCGCCAAAAAAGCCTTCCTCGAACGGCCTTACAACCTTGCGGGCGACACGCTGTATCAGACCTTGTTCGACGCGCTGAAAACCGAAAAGCAGACCAACGCTTATACCGATTTCAGCAATTCGAAGATCAAAGCGGATCTTATGGACGACGGCGCGATCGTTGTCAAAAACGAAAAGAAAATCAAAAAACTTTACGAATTGTACGGCGCCGAAGAATAATCGGCAGACGCATTCGGACAAAATCGAGGTATCTCGAAAGCGCACCGCTCGGTGCGCTTTTTCGTGTATAAAACGCCAACTGCGGGCAATAATGGGAGTATGAAAAAATTATTGGTCGTCATCGTGCTTGCCGCCGTTGCGGTGGCAATCGTTGCAGGGGTGCAGGCAAACGAAAAGCAAGAGCAGGAAGTTTTGCGCATTCATATCCGTGCCAATTCGGACAGCGAACAGGATCAGCGAATCAAACTGGAAGTCCGCGACGCGGTCGTAGCCTATCTGACCCCGGTGCTTGCCGAGTGCAAAGGGCTTTCGGAAGCCAAAAGCGCGGTCGCCGCGCGTCAAAGCGAAATCGAACGGCGGGCGGAACATGTATTGGAGGCTGCCGGCTACCGATACGGATGCACGGTAAAGCTGACGCGAGAAGAGTTTCCCGCGCGTACATACGACGGGCTGACGCTGGAGGAGGGGATTTACGACGCGCTGATTGTCGAACTCGGCGATGCCGAGGGCGCCAACTGGTGGTGCGTCGCCTTTCCGCCTCTGTGCTTTCTGCCCGCCGAAAGCGAGGAGTACCGATCTTTGATTGTCGAGTGGATTGAAAAAATCAAAGAGCGGCGCGCCTGAAGGAGTGTTTATGGTCAAAAAAATCGTTACGCCGTTGTTGGTCGTTGCCGTTTTGCTGACGGCATTGATCTTTTATACCGACGTGTTTACGCCTGCCGAGGACGCCGAAGCCGCCGTTTATAAGCAGGGCAGCACCGGGGCAACGGTACGCACCATTCAGCAGAAGCTGAAAAACTGGGGGTATTATTTCGGCGAGGTCGACGGTATTTTCGGCTCCAAAACGACGGAAGCCGTCAAATATTTTCAACGCCGCAACGGGCTGACCGTCGACGGAATCGTCGGCAAAAATACCGCCGCGGCAATGGGGATTTCGCTGTCCTCTTCGGGGGACGCTTCCTCTGCGTCGGGGGACGTATATCTGCTTGCCCGTCTTGTTTACGGCGAGGCGCGCGGAGAGCCTTACGTCGGGCAGGTAGCGGTTGCTGCGGTTGTCCTCAACCGTGTCCGCAGTCCCTCCTTTCCCAATACGATTGCGGGCGTGATTTATCAGCCCTGGGCGTTTACCGTCGTCAACGACGGGCAGATCAATCTGACGCCCGACGCGACCGCGATCAAAGCGGCGCAGGACGCGCTGAACGGGTGGGATCCGACATACGGATGTCTGTTCTACTATAATCCCGCGACGGCGACCAACGCCTGGATTCGTCAAAAAGAAATCAGGCTGAGCATCGGCGAGCATGTGTTCTGCGTGTAGGAGGGAAGGATGAAACAAGGATACAGACTGGGCATTACGCTGATCGTGTTGGTGCTGGTAGCCGGGCTTGCGGCGGCACTGGGGATCACCGTGGAAATGCAAAAAAATTATCAGCGCGAATTGGATAACCTCTACAAAAAATCGTATTACGACGTCATCGATTCGATCGGCGACGTCAACGATAAGCTGGACAAGCTGGAAATCGCCGAGGGTTCCGCGACGCAAAAAGAATTGTTGTACGACGTCTGGAAAAACAGCGAGCTTGCCGCAAGCAATCTTGCCCAGCTTTCGGCAAAAGAAACCGATATGACAACGGTCATCCGCTTTGTCAACCAAACGGGGGATTATTGCCGCTACCTGGCGCAAAAGAGCGGTACTCTGACGAGTTCGGAGCGGGAAACGCTCGGCAAACTTCAAAAGGTGATCGAGGCGTTCCGTCAGGCGCTGGAGTCGACCAACGAACAGGTGATGGCGGGCGAAAGCCTGATCGGAAAAATGCAGGAAGGGATCCGGTTGATCGGGGACAGCTATGCGGTATTCGGCAGTGATTCCAGCGTCGATTATCCCGAGATGATTTATGACGGACCGTTCAGCGACGGGCTGGACAGCCGCGAAACGCGGTTTTTGAACGGCAAATCCGAGATCGACGCCGAACAAGCGGCGGCGAAGCTGAAAGCGATGTTTCCCGATGCGGTCGTGACGTACCGCACCGAAAATCAGGGGAGTATCGGAACGTATCTGTTTGATATCACACGCGGAGGCCAAACGGGAAGCGCGCAGATCAGCAAGAAAGGGGGGTACCTCGTGCAGTACGATATGTTCCGCGACGTTACCGATCCCGCCCTCGATCAGGCATCTTGCATCGAAAAGGGCAAGGCATTCCTGGAGACGATCGGATATACCGGGATGGAAGCCGTTTGGGTATCCAATTTCAACTCTACGATGTTCTTGAATTTCGCATTTGAGCAGGACGGCATCACGATGTATCCCGATCTGATCAAAGTGAAAGTCGCTTCCGACAACGGCGATATCGTGGGGCTTGAAAGTTCGATGTATCTCTACAACCATGTCGAGCGCGATACCGATCGCAAGGTGATTACCGTCGATGCGGCGCGGGCAAAAGTCAGCTCCAAACTGACCGTCAAAACTTCGCGGCTCTGCTATATTCCGACCGAATGGAACACCGAGGTGCTGTGCTATGAGTTTAGCGGAACGTATCGGGAGGGGACGTATTACGTTTATATCGACGCCGAGCGAGGGGAAGAAATCAAGGTGATGCGCGTCATCGAAGGAGACGGGCTGAGCGGAACGCTGATCGTTTGACGGCGGCGATTCTCAAAAAAAGAGGGCGGCCTTTCGGTCGCCCTTGTCGTAGTTATCGGAAGAAATCAGCGGATTTTGACGGTGACAAGCTCGTAGGTCAGATTGTTTTCGACAATCTTGACGGGGATATGATAGCTTGCCGTCTTTCCGCCCACGCCGGGAAGCGCGAAGTCGGACTTCGTATACCACACGCCGATCGAAGTGCCGACGGGGGATTCGGATTTGGAAAGACTGAGAACGGTGACGGGCTTTGCCGCCTCGACCTCTTTGTCTTCGAGATCGATATATTTGACGGTATAGGAGCTTTGCTCGGTCCCGACGACGGATACGGCGATTTTTTCGACGACGCCGTTCAGCGGATTGGGAATGTTGTAAGTTGCGGAATAAGCGGAGTCGATTTCGCTATAGCAACGCAATACCATATAAAGCAATTCGTTGTCGAGGAAGCCGCTTTTGATTTTGACCGATTGCCATTCGGCAGAACCTGATTGATAGTGATAATTTTTGCCGTCGTAATAAGCGCGGGTTTCGTAATTGACGTCGCCGTTTGCGACTTTTTTGTAAGAGGCAAGCGCGGTGAAACCGTTGAGCAGGCTTTCGCTTTCCATCAGAACGGTGCCGTCCGGGGCGACTGCCGAAGTCTTGACGCGCAGACCGCCTCCCTGGCTTTGCGTACTGCTGACGGTGAAGTCGCGATCGATTGCGCCGATGCGGTAAGTCCCGGCGGAAAGGCGTTCGGTGGTGACGGTCATCGTTGCGATTTGGGCATTGTCGCGGTCGGCGTCTTTGACGGTGTAGGTAAACACTTCGGAGTTTGCCCACGCCGTTCCGGGGGTCGGTGCGGAGTTGCCGCATCCGGCAAGAAGGGTTGCCGTCAGTGCGACCAGCACGATCAGGACGACGGGAATCGATTTTTTCATAGTTTCACCTTAAAATACGGGTTTGATTGTTTCAGTATAGCGTATTTTTGCCGAAAAGGCAAGTGTTTGGACCGCTACAAAAAACGCCGCCCGAAGGCGGCGTCTTGTGTGTCGGACGGAATCAATCGTCGCCCGCGCCGATCAGTTCGAGTTTGGATTTGGGCGGCGCCATTTTGCTGTCGCCGTGGCGGACAAACACCATCAGCACGATGGCAAGAATGACGCAGATCGTGGAATAGAGGAAGAGGTATTTGCTGCCGAGCGCGTCCATCACCAACCCCGCGATAAAGGGCGTAATCGCCTGCGCCGACATGGTGGCGGTATAATAAAGACCGGTGTACTTGCCGACATTGCCTTCGCTCGAAAGTTCGACGACCATCGGGAAGGTGTTGACGTTTGCCGTAATCAGACCGAATCCCGCAATCAGATAGAACACGGTGAACAGATAAATAACGGCGGCGGAGTAGTTGGACGCGAAGAAGAAGATCAGCGCAAACGCAACGACGGCAAGGGCAAAACCCAGCATAATCGACTTGCGTCTGCCGATTTTGACGGCGAGGTAGCCGACCGGGATAAACGCGATGGCGGAGATTCCCATCGAAACGCCCGAGATCACGCCGCCGAGTCCTGCCGAAAGGTTGAGGGTTTTGGTGATATAAATCGACAGATTGGACGATACGGCGTTGTAGCCCATAAACCACATAAAGATCGAAGCGAGGATAAGGATGAACGAGGTCATGCGGGCTTTCTTTTCGGCGGGGGAAAGCTCGATATGATCGGATTTTTCGGGGATGGCGTCCTCGTTTTCGTCAATTCCGTATTCGGCGCAGAGATCATGGCACTCTCTGACGAGTTTTTTCTCGTTGACCAGGAGAAGATAGGCGACGAGCAAGAGGAGCATCGAGGCGGCAACCGCGGCAAAAATCGCAATATAGCCCGTCGAATCGAGGAGGAGCGTTACGGTGTAAATGATAAAAGCAACCGCACCGCCCGCGCCGCCGGCAAGATTGATCATGGCGTTTGCCTGCGAACGGAGAGGCTTGGGCGTTACGTCGGGCATCAGCGCGACGGCAGGGGAACGGAAGGTCGCCATTGCGACCAGGACGAAGAACAGAATGACCATATAGACGATCAGCGACGTCGGATTGGCTTTGGTCAGTTTTTCGTTGATCTCGTTGCTGGCGAACGAGTTGATGCCGGCTTCGACAAACTTGCTGTAGTCTTCGCTTTGGGGATCGGCGGCGATGCGGAGATAGTCTTCGAGCGAATCGACGCCGTTGATGGCAAGATAGTTGTGGTCGCAGTAGTCGGAATTACGCGACTCGTAAAGCATCGTATACAGGGCTTCGGCAGAGCCGTAGACCGTCCCTTTGTGGTCGGTGTAAGTGTAATTTTCGGCAGAAGTGGTGACGATTTGGGCACGGAGATCTTTGGCGGCATTGAGTTGCTTTTGCGCCGATACCGGGACAAAAACCATCAGGATAACGGTTGCGACGGTGCCGAGTACGATAAACGGGGTGCGTCTGCCGTACTTCGAATTGCAGCGGTCGCTGAGTTTGCCGAACCACGGGAGCATAAACAGGGACAGCAAGTTATCCAGTCCCATAATCAGTCCGCGCATGGTATTGCTGAGACCGAAGGCGTTTTCGAGCAGGAGGGGAACGACATAGTCGTATGCCGTCCAGAACACCATGACGATGGCAAACGCCGTGCCGACCTTAAGAGTTTTGGGGTAATTGAGTTTCATAGCAGGCTCCTTTTAGAATCGGGAAAGGTAGAGTGTTATTTCGCCCAAAGGGGATTACCATTTATTGTGGACTTTTTCGGCAAAACCGAGACGATCGTGAAACTTCAGCACCGTTCCGTCGTCGAGGACGGCGGTTCCGTCGAAATAGCCGAAAACCTGATGCGGGATCATCGCCATTACCTTGAGATCGAAGGGCTCGTAGCGGTCGATCAAAGGTCGGAAGGTCATTTCGAGCCTGCCGTCGCTCGAAGTAAACCGCCAAGGATCGGTGAAGCGGGGTGCGCCGTCGCGTTCGCCGGGAATCTCGAAGACGACGTCCTCGATTTTGTGGGACTTGCCGTCGTAAAAAATCATATTTTCGGTTGCGGCGGCGGTATTGCCGAAGCCGTAGCCGATATTGAAACCGAACCGAACGCCGTCCAGTCGCGTCTGAAGGCTGCCCCAGTACCAAGTGTTGTCATAGGTCCAGACCCCTCTGCCCCAATCGAGGGTTGCCATGGCGGAAGCGGGATCGAAGGCGTAGCTTGCGTCGCCCACCGAAAAGACGCCCTCGGCGCGCATGCAGTTGATTTTTTGGTTGTAATAAAAATAGCCTTTGCGGTCAAAGGGGGTGGCGATGACCATTGACTGCGGGGGAACGTCGGTCAGCGTAACGTCGAACGTAAGCGTTTCGCCGCTGTTGCCGAACTTGGGATAAACCCCCGAAAGGCGTCGGGTTGCGCCGTCGTTCAAAAAGGTGAAAGCGACTTTGCCGTTGCGGTAAGAAACGTCGCCGCGCTCCGAAGTCGCGGGCATGCCGAGCTTGCCCATCGGGAAGAGAAAGACCGAACTTTTGGTGATCTGGTCGGGGCGCTCGAAGTCCATTACGGTCGCGCTCAGCGCACCGACGTAACCCATATCGGCAATCGTCAGGCACAGGGCGCGGCGGTCGTCGCCGACATAATAGTAGTCCCATTCCTTAATCCGGGCGCGGGGCGCACGGATTGCGGCGCGGTCGTATTGCCACAGTAAGGACTTTGCATATCCCGGGAAAGCAATGTTTCCGTCCTTGTCCAGCAAGGGCATACGGGTGGTGATTTCGGTTTGCATGCGCTCTCTCCTTAAAATATCGCTATATTAAGTATACGCGCGCAAGACGCGCTTGTCAATACGGGTTTTGTCCGAAAAAAAGGGGATCCTTGCGGATCCCCCGTGTCGGAATCGGCGGAAATTATTTGTTTTGCGGAATGTCGAGAATGCTTGCAAAACCTTGCTCCAAATCTTCGTCGGTCGGGATATAGTCGGACATTTTTTTGTCGTTGAAGGCTTTGTATGCCGTCATATCGAAGTATCCCGTTCCGGTCAGACCGAAGAGAATCACTTTCTTTTCGCCGCTTTCCTTGCACTTCAGGGCTTCGTCGATTGCGACGCGGATGGCGTGCGAAGATTCGGGCGCGGGCAAGATGCCTTCGGTACGCGCAAAGGTTTCGGCGGCGGCAAAGACGGAGGTCTGTTCGACCGCGCGCGCTTCGAGATAGCCGTCGTGATAGAGTTTGCTGATGATCGGGCTCATGCCGTGATAGCGCAGTCCGCCCGCATGGTTGGCGCTGGGCATAAAGCCGCATCCCAGCGTATACATCCGGATCAGCGGGGTCGTGCGTCCCGTGTCGCCGAAGTCGTAAACGTATTTTCCGCGGGTCAGCGAGGGACAGGAGGCGGGTTCGACGGCAATGAAACGGATGTTGTTTTTGCCTTTGATCCGTTCGCCCATAAACGGCGCGATCAGACCTGCAAGGTTGCTGCCGCCTCCCGCGCAGCCGATGACGATGTCGGGGGCGATGCCGTACTTGTCCATGGCGATTTTGGACTCCAGCCCGATCACCGATTGGTGCAAGGCAACGTGGTCGAGGACGCTGCCGAGGACATATCTGCAATTCGGGGTACCCAAAGCGACTTCAATCGCTTCCGAAATCGCACATCCGAGGGAGCCGCCCGTGTCGGGATGTTCGGCAAGAATCTTGCGTCCCGCCTCGGTGGTCGTCGAAGGCGAGGGGATGACTTTTGCCCCGTAAGTGCGCATGACTTCTTTGCGGTGGGGTTTTTGCTCGGAGCTGACTTTGACCATGTATACGCTGAGATCCAGTCCGTAAAACGCGCATGCCATGCTCAGTGCAGTTCCCCATTGTCCGGCGCCCGTTTCGGTCGTCAGCGAGGTCAGCCCTTCTTTTTTGGCGTAATACGCTTGCGCGACGGCGGAGTTGAGTTTGTGCGAACCCGACGTGTTGTTGCCTTCAAATTTATAGTAGATTTCGGCAGGGGTTCCGAGTGCCTTCTCGAGGAAGTACGCCCGCACCAACGGAGAGGGGCGGTACATCTCGTAAAATTCGCGGATGCCTTCGGGGATTTCGATATAGGGATTGGTCTGGTTCAGTTCCTGTTTGACCAGTTCTTTGCAAAAGACGGGATACAGATCTTCCGCCGTGCAGGGCTTGAGCGTCGCCGGATGGAGGAAGGGATCGTGTTTTTCCTTCATGTCGGCGCGCAGATTGTACCAATAACGCGGCATTTCCTCTTCGTTCAGGTAGATTTTGGTCGGTATTTTTTTATTCATAGCAGATACTCCTTTTTAAATTTATCAAAACGGTCGGCAGGCAGAATCGCCCGGGGGGGGATGCGGGTTTTCTCTTTCGCCATCGGAACTGATCTCGTGCCGTTTTCATTGCCGTTCTCCTTTTTGATAAATAAAAACACGGTAAACCTCGCTTGGGACGATATTTACCGTGTTGCCACCCAATTTCACAGCTTGCGCTGCCTCGTTTGTAAGCACTATTATGCTCTGTTCCGTTACGCCGAACTCACGTCGAAAACTACTGGTTGCCGTTCGCCTTCGCCCTCAACAGTCCATTCGCCCGACCCGTCTTACTCCGTCACACCAACCCGAAGCTCTCTGAAAATCCGATTGTCGAGGTACTACTCTGTCTCAACGGTTTATTCAATTTTTTTCATCATAGCACCCGCGGGGCGGCTTGTCAACGCATTTCACAAAATTCGCCCGAAGAAAGATGCAAAATCGCCGACCGAATCTTATGCAGGCGCTTGACTTTAGTGGACTAATGTGATAAAGTAAACCCCGAGGTGAAAGTATGGATTTTTCGATTGCTACCTTAAAACTCGAAGAGCGTCTTCCGCTCGAGTTGCGCGCGTTGTACGAGCGGTACGGCTACCGCAAGTATCGGATGAGCCAATTTGAAGAGTACGGACTGTATCTCGAAAACAAACGGTTTCTCGAAAGCGAAAAGCTGATCACGTTTCACGATTCGGCGGGTCGTCTGCTTGCGCTGAAGCCCGACGTAACGCTGTCGATCGTCAAAAACACGCGCGGCAGTCGCAAGGCGGCGGAGAAGCTGTATTATATCGAAAACGTGTTCCGCTATGCGCCCACGACCAAAGAATACAAAGAAATCGCGCAGGTGGGGTTGGAACTGATCGGAACGGTCGGGACTTACGAAGCGGCGGAAGCCGTGACGCTTGCGGCAAAGAGTCTTGCCGCGATCGATCCCGACTATGTCATCGACCTTTCGCACATCGGGATTCTCGGCGAATTGATGGGGGGACTGAACGCCCCCGAGCAGGTCAAAAAATCCTTGCTGAAAGCCATCCGTCAAAAAAATCTGCACGATCTTGCCCGGCTTGCCGAGGAAGGGGGGATCGATCGCGCTTTTGTCGACAGCGTAACGGCGTTGACGGCGGTGCAGGGCGATCTGGCGGCGGCAATCTCTGCCGCGCGCAAGGTCTGTCCCGCGGCAAAGGAAGCGCTGGACGAGCTGGAAGCGATCTGTGCCATTCTCGAAGCCGAAGGGTTAGCGGACAAAATCCGGGCGGACTTTTCGATCGTCAACGATATCGAATACTATGACGGCGTGATTTTTCAAGGATACGTCGGCAAGGTGCCGCACGTTGTCGCGGCAGGGGGATGCTACGGCAAGCTGCTGCAAAAGTTCGGCAAAGATACCGACGCCGTCGGATTTGCCGTTTATCTGGACGGACTGTCGCGCTACTATCCCACGTCGGCGTTTTCGGTCGACGCCGTCGTCGTTTACGAGGGCGACCCTGCGGCGGCGCTTGCCTTTGCCGATCGTCTGCGCGCCCAAGGCAAAACGGTCTGGATGGGCAGTACGCCTCCTGTAGAACTTCGGTTTAAGACCATGTACCGCGTCGGCGCTACGGGAACGGAGGAGGTCACCAATGCTTAATATCGCATTGCCCAAGGGACGCCTGGGCGACAAGGTTTACAAAATTTTGGCAAGTATCGGTTACGATTGCGCGGCGATGGAAGAGGACAACCGCAAATTGCTGTTTGAAAACGAAGCGCGCGGCGTGCGGTATTTTCTGGTTAAGCCCAGCGACGTCCACGTTTACGTCGAGCAGGGCGCGGCGGACGTCGGCGTCGTCGGCAAAGATATTTTGCTCGAATACGAGCCCGACATTTACGAACTGATGGACCTCGGATTCGGCAAATGCCGTCTTGCGGTCGCTGCCAAAAACGACTATTACGAAGATACCGACCGACCCCTGCGCGTTGCCACCAAGTTTGTCAACGTGACCAAAAAGTACTATGCTTCCAAAAACCGCGAGATCGAAGTGGTACGTCTCAACGGGTCGATCGAACTTGCTCCCATCCTCGGGTTGACCGACGTCATTGTCGATATCGTCGAGACGGGGACTACCTTGAAAGAAAACGATCTCAGCGTGTACGAGGATATCGTACCCGTCAGCGCGAGACTGATTGCAAACAAAGCGAGTTACAAATTCAAACGGGACGCCGTCGACGATCTGATCGGACGGCTGAAGGAGAAATTATGATCCGACGCTTCTGCGGCAAAGAAGTACTTGCCGCCGATATTTTTAAGAGAGGCGCACAGGGCGACGAAGGCGTACGAGCGATTGTTCTCGGCGTGATCGAGCGCGTCCGCAAAGAGGGCGACCAAGCGCTGTATGCCTATGCGGAGCAATTTGATAAATGCAAATTGACGTCGCTTGAGGTATCCGAACAAGAGATAAAAGATGCCTATAACGCGACGGACGATTATTTCAAAGAAACTTTGCGCCTTGCCGCGGACAACCTGAAACGCTACCACAAAGAGCAGGGCGGCAAAGAATACCGCATCGAAGAGGACGGCGTAACGCTGGGGCGGCGCGTCCTTCCGCTCGAACGGGTCGGGATTTATGTCCCCGGGGGAACGGCGAGTTATCCTTCGACCGTTCTGATGAACGCGGTACCCGCCAAAATCGCGGGGGTCAAAGAGATCGTTATGGTTACGCCGCCGCAAAAAGACGGGGGCGTGCGCAAAGAGATTCTTGCCGCGGCTTACGTCGCGGGCGTTGACCGCGTGTTCCGCGTGGGCGGAGCGCAGGCGGTTGCCGCCTTGGCATACGGGACGGAGAGCGTCCCCAAAGTCGACAAAATCGTAGGGCCCGGCAATATGTACGTTGCCGCCGCCAAGCGTGAAGTGTTCGGGACGGTCGATATCGATATGATCGCGGGTCCCAGCGAAATTCTGATCGTCGCCGACGAAGGGGCTTCGCCCGTCGTCGTTGCCGCCGACCTTCTCGGGCAGGCGGAGCATGACCGTCAGGCGCAGGCGATTTTGGTCACGACTTCCGATGCGCTTGCCGAACGGACGGCGGCGGAACTCGAACGTCAGCTTGCGGAGCTGCCGCGCGCGTCGATTGCCCGCGAGGCGATCGAACGCTATTCCGCCATCGTGACGGTCAAGGATACGGACGAGGCGATCGAGATTGCCAATGCCGTCGCGCCCGAGCATCTCGAACTGATGATTGCCGATCCCGAGCGCTGTCTCGACGCCGTGCGGCACGCCGGGTCGGTGTTTTTGGGCTATCACACGCCCGAGGTGCTGGGGGACTATCTTGCCGGCACCAATCACACCTTGCCGACCAACGGTACGGCACGGTTTTCGAGTCCGCTCTCGGTAGAGGATTTTCAGAAAAAAACGTCTTATCTCCGTTATTCGCGGGACAAACTGGAAGCGATCAAAGACCGTCTTGCCGATTTTGCCGAACGCGAAGGGCTTTCGGCACACGCCCGTTCTGCGACAAAGAGGTTCTGATATGGATTTTTCCGCACCCAAGTTTTCGGGACTTGCCGTCTATACGCCGGGCGAGCAGCCCAAAGACAAACGCTATCTTAAGCTCAACACCAACGAGTCGCCGTTTCCGCTGTCGCCCCACGCGCAGGAGGCGTTAAAAAGGGACGACCTTGCCGATCTCCGCTTATATTCCGATCCCGAGTCGACCGAACTGACGGCGGCGCTTGCCGCACATTACGGACTTTGTTCCGATCAGGTGCTTGTCACCAACGGGTCGGACGAAGCCCTTGCGTTTGCCTTCCTGATTTTTTGCCAAAACAAGGTTCGCTATCCCGCGATTTCTTACGGGTTTTACCGCAGTTTTGCTTCGCTTGCCCGCATCGAAGCCTGCGAAGTCGAACTGAAAGAAGATTTTTCGATCGATCCCGCCGATTACTTCGACAGCGATTGTCCCGTCGTCATCGCCAATCCCAATGCGCCGACGGGGCTTGCTTTGCCGCGTTGCGCGATCGAAGAGATCCTTCGCCGCAATCCCGGGCAGATCGTCGTGATCGACGAAGCCTACGTCGACTTCGGCGCCGAAAGCGCGGTGCCCTTGATTGCCCGATACCCCAATCTCGTCGTTGTCGGGACGTTCAGCAAATCCCGCTCGCTCGCAGGCGGACGGATCGGGTTTGCCTTATCTTCAAAGGACAATATCGACGCCCTGAAGCGGATCAAATACAGCTTTAATCCCTACAACGTCAATCGGATGAGCGCGATTGTCGCAAAAGCCGCCGTCGAGGACGACGCATATTTCCGCGCTTGCTGCGCCGCCGTCGCCGCTACGCGTGAGCGCACCAAAACCGCCCTGATCGAAAGGGGCTTCGGCGTGACCGACAGCAAGGCGAATTTTCTGTTTGCCGCCCATCCCGCAATCGACGGCGAAACACTGTATCTCGAACTCAAAAAAAGAGGCGTTCTCGTTCGATTTCTCAAAGGCGAACGGCTTCGGCCTTATGTGCGCGTCAGTGTGGGAAGCGATGCGGATATGGAGCGGTTTTTGGCAGAGGTCGACGCGATAACGGCTTCCTGCCCTTGCCTCTCCTCTCAAAATCATGTATAATATAGTTATCAAGGCACGGGAGGTTGCTTTATGAGAATTTCCGAAGTTGCAAGAAAGACCAAAGAAACCGTCATTCGCCTGGGATTTAACCTGGACGGAAAGGGAAAAGCCGCAATCGATACGGGGGTGGGATTTTTGGATCACATGCTCGAACTGTTTGCGTTACACGGCGGGTGCGATCTCGACGTCAAGTGCGACGGCGATCTCAAAGTCGACAGCCACCACACGGTAGAAGACGTCGGAATTTGTCTTGGCAAAGCGATTGCCGAAGCGCTCGGCGACAAAAAAGGGATTGTCCGATACGGCAGTATTCTGCTCCCGATGGACGACGCGCTGATTGCCGTTGCGGTCGATCTCGGCGGCAGAAGTTATCTGAACTGCGACGTCGCGTTTCCCGCGTCCAAAATCGGTACGTTCGACACCGAACTGATCGAAGAATTTTTTACCGCGCTGATTCGTGAGAGCGGCATCAATCTGCATTTTGTCAGAATGGCGGGCAAAAACGGGCATCACATCGCCGAAGCCATGTTCAAAGGATTCGGACGCGCGTTGTGCCAAGCCGCGGCGATCGACTACAAAAACGCCGACCGTACCCCCAGCACCAAAGGAACGTTATGATCGGAGTGATCGATTACGGCGTCGGCAATCTGTTTTCGCTGACGGCGTCTTTGAAACATCTCGGACTGAAAACCGTCGTCACGGACGACGCCGGTACTTTGCTTGCCTGCGACAAGCTGATTCTTCCGGGGGTGGGCGCATTCGGCGACGCAAGGCGCAAACTGTCCGAGAAAGGATTGGATCGACTGATCGTCGAAGAGGCTTCGCGCGGCAAGCCCCTTCTCGGCATCTGCCTCGGAATGCAGATGCTCTTTGACAGCAGCTCGGAGTACGGGTTTCACAAAGGACTCGGGCTGATCGGCGGCAGGGTGGAGCCCATCGAACCCGATCTCACCAAACCCCTCAAAATTCCGCACATCGGTTGGAATGCCCTGCATTTTGTCAAGGACAGTCCGCTTTTCCGCTATGTGGACGAAGGAGAGTTTGTCTATTTTGTCCATTCGTATTACGCAAAAGACTGTGCTCCCGATACCCTCTGCACGGCGGAGTATGACATTCCGCTGACGGCGGCGGTGGGACGTGGCAATGTGTTCGGCACCCAGTTCCATCCCGAAAAAAGCGGCGATACCGGTCTCAGAATTCTCAAAGGGTTTGCCGATCAGGAGGTAAGATGAAACTGTTCCCCGCAATCGACGTACGCGGCGGCAAAGTCGTACGCCTGACACAGGGCGACTACGACCGTACGACCGTTTATCACGATGATCCCCTTTGCAAGGCGGCGGAATTCGAAGGGGCAGGTGCAAAGTACCTGCATCTGGTCGATCTCGACGGCGCAAAGGATGCTACTCTTGCCAATTTCGACGCCATCTGCCGCGCGGCTTCGGGGTGTCGGATGTTCAGCGAAGTCGGGGGCGGGATTCGCTCCGAAGATCGGATCGAGGCGTATCTCTCCCGCGGGGTCGGGCGGGTAATTCTCGGTACGATTGCGTACGAGGACTACGGATTCTGTTGCCGGATGGCAAAGCGTTACGGCGATGCGATCGCCGTCGGCGTCGACGCGCGCGACGGCAAAGTTGCCATAAACGGATGGAAACAGGTAACCGAAACCGACTCTTTGGAGTTCTGCAATCGGATGCGGGATGCAGGTGTCGGAACGGTGATTTATACCGATATTGCCTGTGACGGCATGCTCGGCGGGACCAATCTCGAAGTGTATCGCAAGCTGGTAACAATCGACGGACTCCGAATCGTCGCGTCGGGCGGCGTCGGGTCGCTCGACGATCTCGTCCGCCTGAAAGAGATCGGCGTCGACGGCGTCATCGTCGGCAAAGCGCTTTATACGGGGGCGGTTTCGCTGCGGGACGCCCTTCGGATTGCGGAGGAAGTATGATTACCAAGCGCATTATTCCTTGTCTTGACGTCCGCAACGGCCGCGTGGTCAAAGGCAAGCGGTTCGAAGGCGTCCGCGACGTCGAAGATCCCGTCGCACTTGCCGAGTTCTACAATCGAGAGGGCGCGGACGAACTGGTTTTTTACGACATTACCGCCACCGTCGAAGGACGGGGCTTGTTTACCGACGTTCTGCGCGAAGTGGCGAGGCAGATCTTTATCCCCTTAACCGTAGGGGGCGGAATCAATACGCTCGACGACTTTGACCGCGTGCTGAAGTGCGGCGCCGACAAGGTCAGCGTCAATTCGGGCGCCATCAAAAATCCCGCTCTGATCGAAGAAGGCGCCAAGCGTTACGGCAATCAGTGCGTCGTTTTGTCGATGGACGTCAGACGCGTGGACGGCAGATTTATGGTCTTTTCGGGCGGCGGTCGCTTTGCAACGGGCATCGACGCCCTCGAATGGGCAAAGCGCGGCGAGGATGCGGGCGCGGGCGAACTGGTCGTCAACAGCATCGATACCGACGGCGTCAAACGCGGATTCGATCTCGAAATGCTGAAAGCCATCGAGCAGCGCGTTTCGATTCCCGTCATCGCTTCGGGCGGCGCGGGATGTATCGACGATTTTGTCCGTCTGTTCGACGCCATCCCCTCGGTCGACGCGGGGCTTGCGGCAAGCATTTTCCATTACCGCGAAGTTTCCATCGCCGATCTCAAGCGGACTTTGCAACAAAACGGGATTCCCGTCAGAATACAGAGGTGATTATGCAACAATTCGATTTGAAATTCAACCGTCACGGTCTGATCCCCGCCATTGTCGTCGACCATTATACCAAACAGGTCCTGACGCTTGCGTATATGAACGAGGAGTCCCTCCGCATCAGTATTGCCGAGGGCAAAACCTGCTTCTGGTCGCGTTCGCGCGGGTGTTTGTGGCGCAAGGGAGAGACTTCCGGCAACGTACAGCACATCGTGTCGATCAAAGCCGACTGCGACCGCGACGCGTTGGTCGTCGAAGTCGTCAAAGAAGGACCCGCCTGCCATACGGGGGAGGAAAGCTGCTTTTTCAACGATCTTTATCAAAACGAAGATTACAAAGAGTTTTCGTACGAGCAGCTTTACGATCTGATCGCGGGGCGCAAAACCGATCCCAAAGAAGGCAGTTATACAACCTATCTGTTCAACAAAGGCATCGACAAAATTCTGAAGAAAGTCGGGGAAGAGTCGACCGAAGTGATTATCGGCGGCAAGGGCGGCGACAAGCGCGAAACGATTTACGAAATCGCCGATCTTGCCTATCACGTCATGGTGCTGATGGTCGAAATGGGCATCACGACCCGGGATATCTTCGACGAACTTGCATCGCGCCATGTGATTGACAAAAAAATCAAGCAGGAAAAGCCGGTTTAAGCCGGCTTTTTTTACGCGTGCGCGACTTATCGCGCCCGAACGTGCGAAATCCTTGCAAAAGGGCGGGGGGTGTGGTAAACTGAAGCTAACCATCAAGCGATTTTGAGGAAGTTATGATCGAGACCAAACTCAGTGCTTATCCTTTGCTGACGTTCGACCCGTTGTTTTCGCTGTGGAGTTCGGCGGAAAACTTGTATGACGACAATGTCCGGATGTGGACGGGTGCCGAAAAACCGATTTACGGCAACATCGAAATCGACGGGGTATGCAAGCGGTTTATGGGGACCAAAGGCGGCGAGTATATCCTGCGGCAACGCAAAGTCGAAGTCGGACTCAACCGCACGCGCTACACATTCAGCGACGAGATCGTTACGCTCACGCTGACGTTTACCGTGCCGCAGTTCATCAAGGACGCCGCGCTGACAGCCCGACCCGTCGGATATATCGACGTTACGGTAGAGTCGGCGGACGGCAAGGAACACGAGATTGACGCCGTCATCGATTTCAGTGAAAAAATCGTTTGCGAAGATGCCAAAAAACTGACGCGCGGCGGCGTTTTGCCCTATCCGCAAGGGAAGATCGGCTATATCGGACGCTTGCTGCAAAAGACCATTCAGAACGCGGGGGACTTCCGCGAAACCGACTGGGGATGGCTGTATCTCGCGGGCGATGCCGAAATCATGGTCAGCTCCGAAGTCGCCAAACGCTCTTACTTCAAAGGCGGAAACTTTAAGGAAGACAAAAACTACCGCAAACTTCTCGTTTCGCAAAAAAAAGGCAAGGTTGCCCCCGGAAAGCCGTTGTCCTGGTTTTTGGTCGTCGGTTATGACGATATTTTCTCGGTCAACTACTTCGGACAATACAAAAAGGGTTATTGGACAACCGCCAATTATTCCATCGTCAACGCCATTCAGACGGCATTTGCCGAACATGACGAAACAATCCGCCGTTGCGAACAAGCGGATGCGCTGTTCGAAACCAAACTTGCCGCAGGCTACGGCAACGGTTATCTGACGGCATTGTACGGGTCGTACCGGCAAGCGGTCGCGGGTGTCAAAATCATCGGCGAAGACGACGGGTACGTCGTCCTCAACAAAGCCTCTTCGCGCGGCGGGTTTGCAGCCGATCTTTCGATCACTTACGCTGCCGCCCCGATGATCCTGACGTTCAATCCGACGTTTCTCAAAGGAATGCTGAAGCCGCTTTTCGAGTTTGCCCGCATGAAGGCTTGGCAATTCGACTTTGCGCCTTCGGACGCGGGACTTTACCCTTACGCGACGGGACAGATCCGCGGCGCGGCAGGGCGATTTATCGTCCGCAGTTCTTATTTTCCTTTTCTGAAGCATATCTGCAATCGGTCGGATAAAAATATTTATGACCCCTCCGAGCTTTCTCCCGTCGACAGCACGGCGTCGATGCTGATCCTTTCCGCCGCCTATTTCAATGAGTCGGGCGACTTTGCCTTCGTGCGCGAAAACGCCGATCTGATGAGCGGCTGGGCGGACTATCTCGTTGGGGCGGGACTTGCGGTAGGCGGGTGTCCTTCGCCGTTTGCCTCCCTCGACATTCCCCCAAAAGACGTCAACCTTGCCGTCAAAAGCATCGTTGCAATCGCGGCATGGGGACTTTTGCGCAACGAAATTCAGCCCGGCGGCGGCAAGCCCTATCTCGAAACCGCCGCGCGCCTTGCCAAAGATCTGATCTCGGTGTCCGATCTCGGCGACCGTCTTGCCCTTGCCGTCGACGATCGCAAAAGCTGGGGGCTGAAATACAACCTGATCTGGGATCGGATTTTTGCAACCCACCTGTTTGACGACGCTTTGATTGACCGCGAGATTGCGTTTTATCTGACGCGGCTGCATAAGTACGGCGTCGCGCTCGACAACCGCTCGACCGAAACCAGCGCGCCGTTTATGATGTGGACGGCAACGCTCGGCGGCAAAACCGCCGTCCGTGCCTGCGGCGTCGCCATTGCCGACATGCTCGCAAACGCGCCCGACCGTGTGCCGTTTCCGACGGTGTACGACGCGGTTTCGGCAGAAGCGACCGACTTTGCCAATGCCGCCGTCGGCGGGGTCTGGATGCCGATTTATGCAGGCTATGCCATCGGCAAAAAAGGATTTTTGAAACCTCTTTGATTTTTCCTTTGTGCAACCGACGCAGCGGAAGCGCTGCGTTTTTCATTTTTGAGGAACCTTTATCAGATTTTCGGATTCCCGATCTGTTTGGTTATGGCGCAAGAGGGAACATGGCGGCTTTGCCGCGGGGTTTTAGGCTTTCTCTTGCTTTTCTTCCCGAAAGATGATACACTATATAACACTAAATAAAATAATAACGTTGCTGCCCGTACGGGCGGAGCGGACGGAGAAGCGGATGCTGCGATTGATTCCCGACATACAACAGTTTACCCCGGCGGACGGCAAGTGCGATTTAAGCCGACTGACGCTTCGAGGTTTCCCCGAAGGTTACGCCTACGGGATTGACAATGCGTCGGACGGATTGCCCGTTCGGTTTTTTCAAACGGAGATGCCTGCCGAGGGGTATCGGATCGACCTGAAACAGGACGGGATCGACGTCTTTGCCGCAGACGGCAGGGGCGCATATTATGCCGTCGTTACTTTGCGCCAGCTGAAGCGCTTTTCGGACGGAGCGGTCGATTGCGGCGTCATCGAAGACAGTCCCCGCTGTTCGTATCGCGGTTATATGCTCGACGTCGGCAGATATTTTTTTCCGGTCGAAGACGTCTGCAAACTGATCGATCTGATTTCCCTGTACAAAATCAATGTTTTGCATCTTCATCTGACCGAAGATCAAGGCTGGCGCATCGAGATCAAGCGTTATCCCAAGCTGACGGAGATCGGCTCCAAACGCAGGCGGACTCACATTCACCTGAAACCCCACGAAGGATTTTATACGCAGGAGAACCTTCGTTTTCTGGTCGCCTACGCAAAAGCGCGCGCGGTCGAAATCATGCCCGAGTTCGATATGCCGGGGCATTGCACCGCCGCCGTCGCCGCTTATCCCGACCTTGCGTGTTTTCCCCGTTCCGTCGGCGTTGCCGAAACGTTCGGAGTCAAGTTCGATGTCTTATGCCTTGCGCAAGATGCCACGTTTGAGTTTGTCCGGAACGTTTTGGACGAGATGATCGAAATTTTTCCGTATCCGATGGTTCACATCGGCGGCGACGAAGTGCCGACTCATCGTTGGGAGCTTTGCCCCGCGTGTCGGGATTTGTACGCAAAGTCGGGCGTCGGAAATTGGTTGGAGTACCAGGCGCGGTTCATGAACCGCGTGTCGGAATATTTGCGCTCGAAAGGGAAAACCGCCGTAATGTGGAATCCGCCCCGTTCGGTCAAAGGACTGGATCCCGCGATTGTCTGGCAGTTCTGGACGGCCGAGCTTCCCGCAGGCGTCGTCGAAGCAGAACTCGCCGCAGGCAGAAAAATGATCAATTCGGACTCGAAGGGATATTATCTCGACTTTTTGTACGGGGTGACGCCCCTCAGAAAAACCTATCGGACCAAGCCATCGTTTGTCGAAGGCAAGCAAGGGGCAGACCGTGTGATCGGGATCGAAGGGGCTATGTGGACGGAGCTGGTGCCCGATTTAAGGCGGGCGGAATATCTGACGTTTCCGCGGCTTGCCGCCATCGCCGAGCGGGCATGGAGCCGCGAAGAAGATTTTGAAGGGTTTTCCGCCGCGTGGGATATGCACCAACGGTATTTGCGCGAGAAGGGCGTCAGAACCGCGCCCAAACGGGTTTACCGCTCCTCGATTGTGCAGGCGGTCGCGCACAAGATTTGGTGGGCGCGCAGACAGTTGTATTGGGGCGGGCTTCGCAACCTGATCGACAACAAAAAAATCGAAACGGAAGCAAAAAATATGAAGCAAAAGGGAGACAAAAGATGATCAACGGACTGGTCAAATTGTTTGACGTACCGGGTACGGTTGTCAGCGCCGAGCATTACGGCGCAGGGCACATCAACGATACCTATCGTATCGTAACGATTGCGGAGGGCGACCGCCGTATCGATTATATTTTGCAACGGATCAATCATCATATTTTCCGCGATGTGGAAGGATTGATGAACAATATTGTCGGTGTGACCGAATATATTGTAAAAGCGTTGGAGTCGGCGGGAGAGGACTCGTCCCGTGCAATGCGCGTAATCCGCGCCAAAGATACGGGACTTCCGTATGTCCGATCGGCAGAGGGTAATTACTATCGGATGTACAACTTTATTCCCGATGCCGTCAGCATCGAGACAACGGCAACGCCCCATCAGTTTTGTTTGTCGGGTGCGGGGTTCGGTCGCTTTCAGAAACTGCTGGACGGCTACGACGCAACCAAACTGACCGAATCGATTCCCTTTTTCCACGACACGACGGTGCGGTTAAAAAATCTCGAGCGAGCCGTCGAGGATGACGTTGCGGGGCGGCGGAAAGACGTCGCGCCCGAAATCGACTTTTTCCTTTCCCGCGCGGCTTATGCCGATCGGATTGTGTCTAAGTTGAAAAGCGGCGTGATTCCGTACCGCGTAACGCACAACGATACCAAACTCAACAACGTTTTGATCGATATGATCGAAGACCGTGCCGTGACGGTGGTCGACCTCGATACCGTGATGCCGGGGAGCATTGTCTATGACTTCGGCGACAGCATCCGTTCGGGCGCCAACCTCGGCGCGGAGGACGAAAAGGATCTCGGTAAAGTTGCTTTTTCGATCGATTTGTTTGAAGCGTTCTGCAAAGGATTTCTCGGCGAAGTCGGCAAAAAACTGGTGCCGGCAGAGATCGAAGAGATGGCGTTCGGCGCGATTCTGATGACGTATGAATGCGGAATGCGATTCCTGACCGACCATCTCAACGGCGATACCTATTTCAAAATTCACCGCGAAGGGCATAATCTCGACCGCGCCCGCACCCAGATCAAAATGGTCAAGGATATGGAAGGGGCGTTGGATCGGATGAACGCGATCGTAAGGAAATATTGCTGATGGGACTGATCATTGACCGCAAGTTCAGAGCGCTCCCTCTCGTCGATAATTGCGACGGGGGCGTACCGTACCAGTCGACCGAAGTCGCGATCGGACGGGACGACAACGCCTTGGTCGTCCGCTTCGATTGTCGGGAAACGGCTCCCGTTTCCAAAGGGAAGCAATACAACGACCCGCTCTGGGAAGGCGATATCGTCGAACTTCTGATTACGACCGACGCATCCGATCGGTATCTCGAGATCGAGATTAATCCCGACGGAATCGGTTATGCCGTTTTGATCGACAACCGGGACGGAGAGGGCGATATTGCCATCGAGCCGCTTGCAGTCCCTCCGTTCACCGCCGAAACCGCTTGTTGCGACGGAGGGTGGACGACAACATTTAAAGTACCGTTCGATCGCCTTAAACAGCTTGGATGGGATCCCGAACAATGCCGTTTGAATCTGTATCGGCAAGATTTCGACCGTCAGGGCAATCTGCATCTTTCGGCGCTCAGCCCGACCATGTCGGCAACTTTTCACAAACCGCGGGCGTTTGTTCCCGTAATCATAAAGGAGTGACACCATGAAAATTCTTGTGACCGGCGGAGCCGGATACATCGCTTCGCACACCAACGTTGTACTGCAAAAGGCAGGACATGACATCGTCGCCGTCGACAACTTTGTCAACAGCAACATCGACGCCGTCCGCAACGTCGAAGCTATTACGGGCAAGCCGATTGCCTTTTACGAAGGAGACGTCACCGATCGCAACGTACTCCGTAAGATTTTTTCGGAGCACAAAATCGACGGCGTAATTCACTTTGCGGGGCTGAAAGCCGTGGGCGAAAGCTGCGCGCAACCCCTCCGCTACTACAAAAACAACCTGATTTCCACCCTCGAACTTCTGGACGTGATGAAAGAATTCGGTTGTACCAACCTGGTATTCAGCTCGTCCGCGACCGTTTACGGCGTGCCCGAAACCTTGCCTTTGACCGAAGAATGCCCGCTTTCGACGACCAATCCGTACGGCGCGACCAAACTGATGATCGAAAATATGCTCCGTGACATTTATGCCGCCGATCACAGCTGGCACATTGCGTTGCTGCGCTACTTTAACCCTGTCGGCGCCCACGAAAGCGGTCTGATCGGGGAGGACCCCAAAGGCATCCCCAACAACCTGATGCCTTACGTTGCCAAGGTGGCAGGGGGCGAATTGCCTTACGTCAACGTGTTCGGCGACGATTACGACACGCCCGACGGAACGGGGGTTCGGGACTATATCCACGTCATGGATCTTGCCGAAGGGCACCTTGCCGCCCTCGAAAATATCGAGAAATTCGGTTGTGATGCCGTCAACTTGGGTACGGGCGTCGGCTACAGCGTCCTCGATATGGTCAAAGCGTTCGGAAAAGCCTGCGGACACGAAGTCGCATACAAAATCGCGCCGCGTCGCCCCGGGGACATTGCCGCATGCTACGCAAGCCCCAAAAAAGCCAAAGAGATGCTGGGCTGGGAAGCCAAAAAGAACCTCGAGGATATGTGCCGCGACCTGTGGCACTTCCAGACCTGCCTGCTTGCCCGAACGGGGAAATAGAACATGAATTATCTATATAAGACACGCGGAACCTGCTCTGCCGAAATCCGCTTTGCAATCGCCGAGGACGACACGCTCGAAGGGGTAGAATTCCGTGGCGGATGCGACGGCAATCTGCAAGCGATCGCGGAACTGGTAAAAGGTCAAAAAGCCGAAACGATTATATCGAAACTGAAAGGAATCGACTGTTGCGGCAGAGGGACAAGCTGCCCCGACCAATTGGCAAAGGCATTGGAAGCCTACCTGAATCGGAAAACCGATTAAAAACCGTTGACAAATTGCGGGATTGCGTATACAATAAGTTACGCAATCCCGATCGGGTCACCGAAAGAACGCATTTCCACGACACGATCGATGCGGAAGAGCCGCACGACCAACGCGGTTCAAGATAACAACTTAATATTCAATATCCATAGCAATTATGGGGCTATAGCTCAGTTGGGGCGAAGCGTAAAGCAAAGCGTCCGGTGGACGGTTTGTAGCGGGAGCCCGCGAGAGCTGTGCTCGTAGCGCGGAAGAGCCGCTCTACCAACGCGGTTCAAGATAACAACTTAATATTCAATATCCATAGCAACTATGGGGCTATAGCTCAGTTGGTAGAGCGCTTGAATGGCATTCAAGAGGTCAGGGGTTCGACTCCCCTTAGCTCCACCAAACGAAGTATAAGGGCGCATCTTGCGCCCTTTCTTCGTGTCTCGGGCTCGGTTACATACGTCAATGTATGCGCCCGTCGCCCTCGCACTCGAAAGAACGCAACCTGCAACCCTTCTACTTCGTTTGGAAGCACCGTTTGTTTACGATAGAGAAAAAAGCGAACCCGAAGCGGGTTCGCTTTCTGTTTGTGCTGATTTCTCATGGGGGAGTCGAACGGGCGGAAAAGGAAATGACACAGTGCGTCATTTCCCCGCCCAGGCGTGATAGCGCAGCCAACGGAAAGTAAAACGGGATGAAGATCCCAAGGCGTAGTTGTGCGAGGTAGGAAAGCGGCTCAGCAAGCGGCGCGACTCCCCTTAGCTCCACCAGTAAAAACCTAAAACGAACCACTATCGTGTGAAAGTAGTTTTAGGTTTTTTCTTTTCGCGTTTCACCGTTTTATTTTCTAAGTGTCAAGAAAACGCTGCCAAGTACAAATAAGGACCTCATACAAAATGGCGTTAAACTCATCAAAGTCTGCCTCACGGGAGATAAGGGCGGATCGCCAAGCGGTTCAGCGGCGATCGCCCGTTGCCGTGCGCTTTTGAGTTTCGTTTTTTATTGAGTTGCTTTGTTTGTGGCGGGTGCTTGAACGGCGAGGCGTAGCCGAGCCGCTCGTTTATTCAAGCACCCACCACAGTGCCAAAATATCTTAAGTTGCATTTATATTAGTGAATATGGTAAAATAATGTAAGAACAATAATTTCATAGAGAATAATGAGGCGTTAATTCATGAGTAATAAACCTTTCGTACCACAAAACTGCTTTTTCAAAGGAAGTTACAATCCCGAATATGAAAGACTAATACAAACGGTAAAAATCAAATGTCATAAATATAACCAGCTTTGTCCAAGCGATGTTGTAGGACATAGTGAAATCCTTCAGAATTTAATAGGAAAACTCGGAAAAAATGCCACATTTGTACCGCCATTTTGGTGTGATTACGGTTATAACATTGAAGTTGGGGATTTTTTCTACGCCAATCATAATTGTATTATTCAGGATGGATCGAAAGTGATATTTGGAGATTATGTTTTTGTCGGTCCGAATTGCACTTTTACAACGGCAGAACACGCGATTGATCCCGAAATGCGTAAAAATGGAATTGAAATATCTAAACCTATTACTATTGGAAACAATGTGTGGATTGGTGCCGGATCTGTTATTTTAGCAGGTGTTACAATCGGGGACAACTCTGTTATTGGGGCAGGAAGTGTAGTAAACAAAGATATTCCGTCTAATGTTGTAGCTGTTGGGGTGCCCTGTAAAATTTTGAGAGAAATTACAGAAGATGATAAGCATAGATATCCCGTGTATAATGGAACTTATTAAAGTTAATTTACTTCATAAAATTCGTTTTAGGTTACTATTTGTCCACCAAACGAAGTATAAGGGCGCATCTTGCGCCCTTTCTTCGTGTCTCGGGCTCGGTTACATACGTCAATGTATGCGCCCGTCGCCCTCGCACTCGAAAGAACGCAACCTGCAACCCTTCTCCTTCGTTTGGAAGCACCGTTTATTTACGATAGAGAAAAAAGCGAACCCGATATAGGTTCGCTTTTTTTGTGTGATTTTTGATCGGGAAACGGTTTTTCGGTCGTACGGCAAGGCGCAAGAGCGCGGCGAGCGATTCTCGATATCAATATGGGTTCAGAACATAGTCGCCGCCGTGGCGATTTGGTCGATATGATCGATGATGTATTGCTGCGCCGGTTTGCTGTATAGGATTGCGCGATAGGCATAGCCTTGATAGTTCCGGCGTATTTCGGAGAGGATGCCGACCGCGATCCCGCGTTGGGTAGGGCGTTTTATCATTTTGCCGCTTTCGTCGATGGCTTCTTCCAGCAATCCTTCGGATAAAAGATAGCGATAAATTTGTTTGTACGAAATCGTTTTGACCGTGGTTCGGTCGATGGCGGTATTGATCATACGAGCAAATTCGCTGAGCGAGAGTGCCGCTTCCGAACAGACAAAATTCTCTTTGACTTCGGGAGGAAATGAAAACGGTTGTTTTTTGCCTCGTTTGACTTTGACGGGGACTCCGCTTTCTTCCACTTGCTTCAGCACCTCTCCGACATAAAACAAGCACCGCGACAGGCGAACGTCGTTGATCGGATTGTCCTCTGCAATCGGGGTATCGTCAAGAGGGTTAATTCCGTTTGCAAGTTGTAAAATCCAGTTTTTAGCACATGTTAACCGTTCTTGTTCGGACAAAATCGCTACCCCCACATAATAAATTTTTCAGAAACAGAAGCGTCTTTTTCTTGGTTACAGTATATTGCATCGCAACGGATAAGTCAACAATCAATCGGGAAAAAAGGCGTTGTCCGTTATTTGAGCTTGGGGCAGAAAAGCGGGAAAACGCGCCGAAAGCGGTTAGTTTTGGAGATCGATGTCGCCGGCAAAACAATCGTCGTCTATAATGTAGGGCTCGTAATTGCTGTTTTGCCACACTTTGACATAATCTACATAAAATTCGGACACCGATTGATCGTCGAATGCACCGATTTTTTGCCCGTGGGGACCGTAGCGATCGCCTGCGTCGATTTCGACGGTAAGACGCAGGAATTCTTTGACGTGCGATACGCCGCCTGCGTCCGTTGCCCAGGTTGCGACTCCGTCGATATAAAAGACGTAGTACAAGGGCGTCCATTTGAGGGCGAACGTGTGATATCCGTCGTAGAGATCGGTTTCGGTATCGACAATATAATCGCTGACTTTACCGTATTCGCCGTATCCGTTCCAGAGCAGGGCGTGTCCCATTTTGGTTTTGTGTCGGATAAAGGCGCTTTCGTAAATATCGATTTCGGTGCCGTCCACGCCTTCCGCACCCGTTTTCCGCATGTTGGAAGACTGTAGCCAGAATGCCGACCAAAGTCCTTTTGCGTTGGGGAATTTGACGCGTGTTTCAAAATAACCGAAAGCCTGAGCAAACAGCAAATCGTCGTTGGTACCTTTGTTGTCGTTGGGATCACCGACAACGGCACGGGTTTCGATGCCGCCAGTGAATCTTGCGTTGGCAGGGCAAACCCCTTGCGAACATTGGTGATTGTCGTCGTAGCGGGCGGTAATGACAACGTTACCGTTTTCGACGCGTACCATATCGGGGCACCAGTAACTTGCTTGTTCGGGCTTGTTTTTGTTTTGGCTTTCCCAGCGGATGGCGTGGGGCGACGTTGTCCAGATTTGGCGATTGCCGCTGAACTGTTCGCCGAATACAATATTTTCGTTCAGCCGACTGCCGTCGAAGTCATCTTCAAATACCAGATACCACCCGTCTTGTCCGAGCGTCGGCAAAGTCGTGTCGAATCGAGCGGGATCCCAACTTTCCGATTGTTTGCATCCCGTCGGGATCAATACGACAAGCAGAATCAGGAGGGCAACGAGGGCGGCAATGATTTTTCTCATAACAACTCCTTTGCTCCGATCGGCGGAGCCGTTTGCGCGTGGGCGAAATTACGCCATACGGCAACAATCCCTATCGCATGATTCTATAACGATTATAACGGGTCATTTCGGAGATGTCAATTTGAAAAACAAGCGCGAATCGGCTGCAAGCCCGATCGTCGTCCGTGTCGGTCGGCAGAGGGCGTACGCAAGAATGCCGGGCTGCGGAACGGGGCGGCGTTTGAAAGGAATTCAGATGTTTTTTCGCCCGATCAGATAGTCGACGCTGACGTCGAAATAATCTGCAAGCTTCCAAAGGCTTTCGATGCTCGGCTCTTTTTTGCCGTTCAGCCAGTTGCAAACCGTACTCGGACTGATGCCGAGGTGTTTTGCCAAGGCGTATTGCGACAGTTTTTCGGCTTCCAGCAGTTCTTTAATGCGCTCTGCAACGACGATTTTCATATTGACATTATAGGTCCTCGATGCTATAATAGTTTTGGTAATTGCCCTTGGGCAAATACAAGAAAAATCGATGTGGAGCAAAAAGGAGGTACAAATGAAAAAATTTTTGGTTGCGGTTATGCTTGTCGTCGTTGCGGGAGCAGGGTGCTTTGCACTGAGTGCCTGTAACAAGCGCAATCCCGATCAGATCACGCGCTTTGGCGAAACGCTGGAAGAAGCCGAAAGTTTCGAGGTAATTTGCACGATGGAAACGCCGATTTCCGGCTTCCGATATACCTTCAAGGTGGACGGCGACAAGACATACGAAAGTGGATTCATGGATTCATCCCCTGTTTATACCGAAAAGATCGGATCGACGATTTATACTTATACGTTGCGAGGGGATACCTGGGTCAAGACGTCCGCACCTGTGTTTGCAACCGACGAGGAAGAGGGAGCGGAGGAGTATCTGCCGATATTTGACGGCAGTAATTTTGTTTATTCAAAGGAAGAAAAAGCTTTTGTGCTGAAAGAAGATGCGGCAATTCTATGGAGCGGGATGGAATTTGTTACGCTTGAGATCGTGCTCGGAAAAAACTCCTGTGATCTTTCGGGGAAAGTGATGTCGGAAGGGATGCTTTTGGATGTAGAGCTGGAGTTCAAAAACTTGAACACGACCGAAATCGTTCTGCCCGAAGCCGTCGAGTGGTATTAAGTATCGCTACTCGGTTTGCGGTAGAAACGGAGCCTGTGGCTCCGTTTTTTTTGTAAGGTTGTGCCGAAAAAGCGGGTTGCGGATTCGCGGAAGGCGTGTTATAATGCAACACAAGGAGAGATCGATGAGTTTAATCATACATATTTATTATACGGGGCAAAACGGCAGCGCTCGTAAATTTGCAGAGGAAATGACGACGTCCGGAATCGTCGATCGTGTGCGGCAAGAGGAAGGCAATTTGTCGTATCGATATTTTTTCCCTGCCGACGATCCCGAAACCGTATTGTTGATTGACGAATGGGAAAATCAAGCGGCATTGGACTGCCACCATAGAAGCGAAATGATGCAGGAAATTGCAACGCTTCGCACAAAATACCGGCTAAGAATGAAAGTCGAACAAATGGAGCGACAGGAGAATCGGTTATGAAAAAAAGACGATCGTATTGATCTTAGTTATCGTCATCGCTGTCCTTGCGGTCGGCGGGGCTATTGCCGCGGGTGTGACGCTTTCTCCCGTCAGAGGGACGCCTAATACGGACGTTTGGGTTCCGGCACTTCCCGTTGACGACTATATCGTAACGATTTCCAAAGAAGAGGGCAAGCCGTTTCAGGTGCTGAATCTGACCGATATTCAATTTGGAGATTTTCATGACATAGGCAAGCGTACATTTACAGAAGATACGATCCGTGCCGTCATTGCAGAAACCGAGCCCGACCTGATTACGTTGACGGGCGATCAGGTATGGACCAAACACAGCAAATATTCCATCCGTCATCTCGTTTCGTTTCTCGATTCCTTCGGGATCCCTTGGGCCCCGGTGATGGGCAATCACGATGCCGAAGGTAACGCAGACGCACAATATATTGCCGATTTGTATCTTGACGCCGAACATTGCCTGTTCCGTAAGGGGCCTTCCAACATCGGCGGCGTCGGGAATTATGTCATCAATATTATGGAGGGCAACCGGATTTTCCACTCTCTGATCATGATGGACTCGGGGATGGGGCGCAGTTATTCCGCACTCGGGCAGGATGCGATCCTGTCGTATGAACTCGATGACGATTTTGAGTTAAAACGCGACGGCGCCGGCAATCCGATCGAACGGGAGATCGGGCATAATTTCGACTTTTTGTCCATCGGACAGATCGCGTGGTATCGGAGCGTGGTCGAACGGATCAAGTTGCACAATCAAAGCGCGGGGGGCGGCGTGCCGACTTCGTCGTTGTTCCTGCACATTCCGCTGCCGGAATATTATATCGCCTATGTCGATTATTTGCTGAGCGGCAAAGATTCTTCTTACGGCGTATTCGGTGCGTTGCGCGAGGACGTTTGTTGTGCCAAAATCAACAGCGGAATGTTTGACGCTCTGCTCGAAGGGGGCAGTACCAAATTTGTATTTGCCGGACACGATTACGTCAACGATCTCTCGATTTTGTATAAAGGAATCCGCTTGACGTACGGATTGAAAACGGGCGATCGCTGTTACTTCGAAGAGGGGGTCAACGGCGGCACGCTGATGACGATCGGCGACACCGTCGAAGTCCGTCACGTTTACGTCAATCCGTAGGAAAAGAATCTCAACCGATCGAAAAGAGCCCGAGCGGCTCTTTTTTTACGCAAAGAACCTTTTTTTCTCTCGCGGCATATCTTGAATTATTGTCAAAAGGAGGTTTTGCTTTGAACGATCCCGAAAATTATCTGATTGCCGCCAACGACGAGCACGGCGTCAATCCCCCGACTGCGGGGAAAAGAACACCGATTATGCCTTATCTCGAGCGCAGCATTTACGAGAACGAGTTTAACCGCGCGACCAAACTGTATTTTATGCAGGCGTGTCTCCGAAACGGGTTTCGGGTGTTCGACGTCAAGCCCGAGGAGTGGGACGTGCCGCTTGCCACGCGGGCAAGGCGCGTCAATCTGATACGCCCCTCTCTTTTGGTAACGTTTGCGTACAATGCATTCGGAACGGGGGCGACATTTAATGCGGCAAGCGGATTTGAAACGTTTTATTCCCTCCGCAATCCTCAACCCGAACGAAGCCGTCAGCTTGCCGAAGAAATTTTTGAGCAACTTGCAATCGGCACGCCGCAACGGCCGAGGCGGGTAGGAACGCTCGATATTACGATGCTGTCAAGCGTGGTCTGTCCCGCGGCGTTGGTCGAAGCGGGGTTTATGACAAACTTTGAAGAAGCAAAGCGCATGCTCGATCCCGATTATCAGATCGAAGTCGCCGAAGAAACCTGTAAAGGGGTTGCTATGTATCTCAATACGCCGTATATCGGGCGCGATGATCGTTCGGTTTATCCGTTGCTGCGTCGAGGAAGCAGCGGTCGGATGGTGGAACTCATGCAGCTTCTGCTCGATCAGAACGGGTGCGATCTTGTTGCGGACGGAATTTTCGGCGCAAAAACGGAGGCGTGCGTCCGCGCATTCCAGCGTGAAAACGGATTGGTCGAAGACGGTTTGGTCGGCGATAATACCTGGCGCACATTGTTGGTTTTCGCACCGCGACCCACCCTTGCCGAAGGCAGTCGGGGCGCATACGTTCGTTACCTTCAGCAGAAACTGGAAAGCAAATTGTATCCCGTCGGGACGGTAGACGGCATCTTCGGGAGCAAAACAAAAAACGCCGTAATGGCGTTTCAGCGGGAGAACGGTCTGGAGGCAGACGGCATCGTAGGACCGCGGACATGGGCGGCGTTGGAGCCGATCGGGGGCGGACGTTCGGAGCCGTAACGGAATCAGATCCGAAGCGTCAGACCTGCGGCGCCCACTCGTAAGCGACGTAAGTGTTTGTCAACTCGACGGCGATGTTGTCGGTCAATTCCAACGTGCGGCGCTCGATTCCCCGCGTAAGGGTCCAGACCGCATGTGGGGACGGGAGGCTGACCTCAGTCAGCTCCGCGCAGTTCAGGAATGCGAATGCGCCGATCATCGATACGGCGGCGGGGAGACGGAGGGAAGTCAGGGCGGTTGCACGGAAGGCATTTGCCCCGATCGTTTGGAGCGCGGCTTCGGTCGATACGGTCACTTCGGACAGTGACGTGCAATCGGCAAAAGCCGATTCGGCAATGATTTCGAGGGCGTCGGGCAACGCAACGCGGACCAGAGCGGCGCAACCCTGCATTGCTCCGGTATGAAGCTGTCGGAGCGTAGAGGGGAGTGCGATTTCGGACAGTTCGGGCTGATCCCGAAACGCAAATTGCCCGATATATCGGACGGCGGAGTCGGGCGCGAAGACGACCGACGTCAAAACGTTAAGACGAGCAGAATCATAGGAGAAGGCGTAGGGGGCAATGCCGACAACGGGATAATCGCCGGCAGAGGACAGAAAATGTCGGGCGGGGATATAAACGTCGGAATTTTTCCCCGACCAGCCTTCGACGATATAGCCTCCCGCGTCGGCGCGGAAAGAAAACATCAATCCCGCATCCCGCTTCCAACGGGCGTAAACCGCAATCGTGGTGTCTAAGGAGTCGCGGTAGGATTCGGGGATAAAATCATCGCCTTCCGGCGAGCCGACCGCCCAGCCCGCAAACAGAAATCCGTCCTTGACGGGTGTGGGCGGAAGCGTTGCGACGCTCCCTTGCGGAACGGTTTCGGAGTGGTATTCGGTGTCGTCCGTAAAGTAGCGGACAAGATAAGCGGGTGCGGTAGTTTCCGGGGGATCGGAGGGAGCGCAGGCGGACACGCCTGCTGCAAGCAGTACAATCAAAAAGATAAGAATCGCAAGACGCGATGTTCGAGCGGATTTTTGCATGGCAAACTCCTTGCGGTTTGTTTCAGTATAGCATGACTTCGGACATTTGTAAACGATGAAGGCATTCTGCCGCGTATAATGGGAAGAGGGGGTTATGATGAGAAGATTGTGCGAAGCGCCTTTCCGGTGTCGGGCGGAAGAAGAAAAAATGTTGTCGGGGTCGGTAGCGGGCGGCGCGGTCGGCGGGGACGGAACCTTGGCAAATCCTTTCGGTACGGTAACCGAAGTGCTTGTTTTGTATCCGAAAACGGAACAGTTTATCTTTTGCGCGGAAATTATCCGCTGACGACGCAGTTCAATCTGAACAAGGCGGGCGTAACGCTCGAAGGCAGTCGCGGTACGGTGCTGACCTTGGAAGCGGCACTCATTCCTTTTTTGATCACAGCCGCCGACGTCACGCTCCGCGGGTTGACGCTGACGTCGGACGCGCCTTATGCCAACGAGTGGATTCAGGGCGGCGGGGACGGAGCGTTGATCGAAGACAATACGATTTTCGGACCGCATAAATCAAAGCGTTTTGATACAGATCGTCGTCGGGGTTGAAATCGGTGTTTTGCGTTTTGTCCTGACCGTAAGTGATGTTGACAAGGGCTGCGCCGCGGTTAATGCGAAGGGCGACGTTGCTCAGCAGGCGAATGTTGGCGACGGAATACTCGCCTCCGTCCACCAGCACAATGCCGCCGCCTGCCGCCGAAGCCGCGGCAACGGCGTCGTTGATTGCGGTGCGGTTGGTCTTGAAATCGGCGTCGGTGCGGGCGCCGTAGTCGCGGATATCGAAGACGGGGATGCCGTCCGGAAGGGGGTGTCGGAAAGATACCGGGCGCGGACGTCATCGATTTCGCGGATAAAGTTGCCGCTGTCGTCCATGCTGTAAGTAGAAGGAAAAGGGGATCCTTCGGTGTCGAGATTTTTCAGCGAAAGATAATAAAAGCCGATAAAGATTCCGAATGCGGCGGCGGCGATCAGCACGCTTAATAAAATCCAAACGACAATTTTGACTCCTTTTTTCGAACGGAACATCCGACCCTCCCGCTATATTAAAAATGAATATTATTTTACAGATCCTATATATAGAAAATCAAGAGGAGCCGACGAAAAGAATGGTAAAAGTGCAATTTCACATTTTTAGCGAAAAATGCGCATTATCCCGAAAACGATAAAAAATTATCGATTTCGTCTTGTCAGCCGTTGTGGCGTATGATATAGTGATGATACCGAAACCCGATTCAGGAGGAGTTCTTATGGATCAACAAACCAAAACTCTGCAACCCGATTTGCAGAAATTCACCCCGCGCCCCCGTCTGGAATTGCTGATCAAATGGGTGATGTTTACCGCGGCGATCACCGGTATGGCGATTTTGTCCGCGTTTTATCCCATCTGGGCAAACGTTCCGCTTATCGTAATTCCGTCGATTCTCACTCTGATTTTTGCAAAGCCCGTATTTTTTGAAAAAATCAAACTGCTGACGCTGGTCGTCATGCGTACGTTCATCGTCTTTGCCGTCATCTTCAATCTGGGGCAGTTCTACGCCAACCTGATTATGGTGGCGATGATCATCAACATTCTCGAAGCGACGTTGACCGACCTGAAGCACAAACAATACTTCAACTTTGTGACGGGGCTGTTCCTCGCCGTAGGCGTTGTCGCAATGCGCGCTTCCTGGGGTGCCGTAGAAGGCGGTCCGGGTGCCGAATACGACTATTATTTTGTCAACGGCTTCAACAGCGCCGCGACGATCTGCTGGGTTGTCGCCTACACGATCTGGAACTGGATTTTCGTCACCGGCGAATTTTCGTCCTCTGTCAGCCTGATGCACACCGGCTTTTTGGCGTCTCCCATCATCAGCTGCCTTGCCACGATGGGTACGCTCGGCTTCCCCGGCGGATTCGGATTGTGGTATCTCGTACGCGCCAATTCTCTTTCGATCGGCGGTTATATGCAGATCTGCTGCAAAAACTGGTTTGAGAAAGAATTCTACAACTCGAAGTTCGAAAAATTCGTGGCGTGGACGCATAAGTGGTATGTTCAGTTGGTATTGATGCTGATCTGCCTTGCTCTGATCGGCTACACCTTCATCGGCGGTCTGATCGAAGTCGGCGTCGGCTACACGTCCGGACTTTAATTAAGGAGGCAATATGAAGCAATATGACGTTATCGTGATCGGCGCAGGCAACGGCGGTCTTGCCGCCGCCGCAACCTTTGCCGAGCACGGCAAAAAGGTTGCCGTGTTCGAAAAGCACAATATCCCCGGCGGTTGCGGGACCAGTTTCCGCAGAGGGCGCTTTGAGTTTGAAGTCGCTCTGCACCAGCTCAGCAGCATGGGCACGCCCGAAAAACCCGGTGAACTGCGACAACAGTTCAAGCGGTACGGCATCGAGGACAAGATCGACTGGATCGAAATCAAGGAGCTGTTCCGCGTTAATTTCCCCGACGGCACCGGCGTCAGCCTGCCCGTCGGCAAAGAGGCGTGCGTGAAGCATCTGTCCGAAGTATTCCCGCACGAGAAGGACAACATCGTCCGTTATTTCGATACGGTATACCGCTTCTGCGAAGAAGCCAATTCGTTTGCCGCCAAGTCGGCGCAGTCGACGGGCGAACCGAGCGCGCTGAAAAAAGCGATCATGAAAGCGGGCTTCCCCAAGATTTACCCCACCCTTGCCCGTTACGGTCTCAGCGCGACGCAGGACGTCATGGATGAGTTTTTCACCGACAAAAAGCTGCAGCTTGCCCTTTCGGCGTACTGGTGCTTTATGGGAATGCCGCCTTCACGCTTCCCTTGGTCCATCCTTGCCAAGTGCCTTTACATTTACACCGAGGACAAACCGTTCTATCTGCGCGGCACCTCGCAGATCATGAATCAGGCAATCGCCGAATCCGTCCGTGAGCGGGGCGGCGACCTGTTTTTCAATACCGGCATTGCCAAAATTCTGATGGAAGGCGATACCGCCGTCGGCGTGGAAGACGAGTTCGGCGAACGCTACTACGCAAAACGCATCGTCAGCAACATCAGCCCCATCGACACTTACGTTCAGCTGATCGGGACGGACAAAATGCCCGAAGCCGCCAACGAGTATCTCAAACCCTATACGGTCGGAATTTCGGCGTTGACCTGCTTCATCGGGTTGGACTGCACGCCCGAAGAAATCGGCTTTACGACGTCGTTTACGCTTAATTACGACAGCCTCGACGCCAACGAAGATTTCAAAAACGCCTACAAACTTCTGCCTTCTCACGATCCCATCGTCGCAACGTGCTATACCGTGGACGATCCCACCGTTTCGCCGCCCGGGACTTCGGTCATCACGGCGGGAACGCTCAAATACTCGACGGAATGGGAGAAGCTGACCCCCGAACAGTATTACCAAAAGAAATACGAAGCGGCAAACGTCATCATCGACCGTCTCGAAAAGCAGTATCCCGGTTTCCGCGATCACATCGAGGAGATCGAAATCGCAACGCCTCTTACGCACATGCGTTATCTGCACCATCCGGGCGGCGCGATTTACGGATACGAGCAGGATCTGAAGTCGTCGGTTTTCTTCTATCCTTCCGAAAGCAAGGTCAAGCATCTTGAATTTGCAAGCGGATGGGTCAACGTATGCGGATTCGGACCCAATTATATGTTTGCCGACAAGCTGGCAAAAAGAATGTTGAAGGAGATGGACTGATGGCAGGGATTAAAGAAACCTTACTTTCTACCGTTCGAAACGGAAAACTGATACTTTCGGATATCGCCGCGACGCGGCGTAACGCCAACGACATTACCGTCGAAAAAGGTCGCGTACAGGCGACGATCGACCAGTTGCATCCCAAGCGTCTCTCCCTGGTGGTCGAGTCGGTTCGGGAAGCCGCCGAAGGCGCCAAAACCATCCGTCTTGCTTCGGCGACGGGATACTTGCCGCCGTTTGAAGCGGGGCAGTACATCAACGTATTTGTCGAGATCGACGGGGTCAGAACTTCGCGCCCCTACAGCATTTCGTCTTCTCCCCGTCAGCGGGCGTATTACGAGATCACCGTTGCGCGCATTGCGACGGGTTTTGTTTCCGACTATTTTCTCGATCGGGTCAAGCCGGGCGACCGTTTGGAAGCCAACGGACCGCAGGGCGTGTTCCGGTTCAATCCCGTGTTCCACCGCAAAAAATCGGTCTTTCTTGCGGGCGGCAGCGGAATCACTCCTTTCCTGTCGATGACGCGTGAAATCCTCGAAGCGGGACTCGACCGCGAAATCGTTCTGATTTACGGGATCCGCAACACGTCTGTCGCCATCGGGCATGCCGAACTCGAGGCGTTTGCCGCGGAATATCCCAACTTCCGCTATGTCCCCGTGGTTTCGGGCGAAGAAAAGGGCTGGAAAGGCAAAACGGGATTTTTGAACAAAGAGCTGATTGCCGAAGTCGTCGGCGACGTCAAGGATTGCACGTATTATGTTTGCGGTCCGCAGATCATGAACGATTTCTGCCTTGCCGAACTCGCCGCGCTCGGCGTGCCCGGCAAGCGCATCCGCCGCGAAATGTTCGGCGCCCGTCAGGATATCGTCAACGAACCCGGCTGGCCCGACGGCATCGCGCCCGACCGCGTATTCAAAGTCAAAGCGGGCGACCGCGTCATCGAAGCCAAGGCGGGCGATTCGTTGCTGACCTCTCTCGAAAAGGCGGGGCTTCGCGTCAACGTTTGCTGCCGCAGCGGCGAGTGCAGCCTTTGCCGTGTCAAATTGGTATCGGGCACCGTCTTTACGGCGCGCGGCGCGCTGATGCGGTTTGCCGACGAAAAATTCGGCTATATTCATTCCTGCAAGTCCTATCCCGTTTCGGACGTCGAAATCATCTTGTAGCTTGCAGCAGGAGGAGGTTTTATGAAAGGATTTTTCTTTGACGGATATACCGTCGAAACGATTATGATGTTTTTGGGGTTGATCGCACTGCTGGTCATCCTCAACGAGGTTTCCCGCAAAAACAAGTGGGTTGCAACGGTGTTCTACGGCGTACTGCCCTTGGTATTGGGCATCCTGGTGATCGCGGGCGTGACGTCCAGTCCGTCCTCCAAAACCTGGTTCGGCGCCCTTAAGACTTATTCCGCCGTTGCAGGTGTTATCGGCTTTATGCTGATCCGCTATATCGACAAGATCGGCAAGTCGAAGTTTGCGTTCTACTTCCCCGTCGTTATTCTGGTCGTCAACATTCTCGAAGCGATTTATCGCGAGATCGAGGTTTACGCCAACTATACCGTACCCGTCGTCGACGAAGCCGGAATCTATATGCTCGGCGGTCCCTGGAACATTCTCAACGCGCTGGCGGGACTTTTCCTGATGCTCAGCCTGACGGGTTGGATGGGGATCAAGGTTGCCAAAACGCCGTCGCGCGATATGGTCTGGGCGGATCAGCTGTGGTTCTGGATCATTGCGTACGACTTCTGGAATATCGCGTATTGCTACAACTGCATTTCCAGCCGTGCGATGTACGCGGGCGTTGCGATTATCATCGCCTGTACCCTTTGCGAATGCTTCTGCAAACGCGGAATCTGGCTTCAGCACCGTGCGCAGACGCTTGCGCTGTTCGGCATGTTCAGCTTAGCGTTCGACTATTCGCAGTTCTCGGCGTTTTCGATCGTGGCGACCTATAATCCCGACGCATGGTTGACGCTGGGGATCTTGTCGTTTGTCGTCAATCTTGCCGTATTTGCATATACGGTTTCCGTCATCGTCAAGCGCAAACGCAATCCGCTGAAGCAAGAGATGTTTGTCGAACTGAAGGCGTATCGCAGAAATCTCGAGGCAAACAACCTGTTGCCCGACAACGCGCTGAGCGAATAAATTGGGATAAAAAACGATCCGCAAGGATCGTTTTTTCATGAGGGATCGGATGGGAAAACCGGTAGCAATCTACTATGTGCGCGGACCGCGCTCGGGACGGGATTATCCCGTCCTTGTCGTCAGACGAAACGGAAACGGCGCAACCGTGCGGATCGACAAAAGATCGGAAGAGATCCGGCTCGGCGTACCGCCGACGGTCAGTCGTCGCTGGGTCGAAGATACCGTTTTGCGCTACGGCGAAAGTTGGGGAAGACGGATGGACGAAGCCCCTTTGCCCGCTCCTTCGGCGTTTGAGATCACGCTCGGGAGGGAGATGATTTTAGGCGGAAAGTCGGTTCCGATTCGCATCGAACAAGGGCAAAAAGCCCGGGGATGCGAGACGGAAGAGGGGATCGTATTATATCTTCTCCGGCCCGAAGATCGCGAAGAGGGCAGACGCGTTCTGGATCTCTGGTTCAGCGCAAAAGCTAAGTTTGAGATCCCGATCGTCTACAAGCGGTGGCACGAAATTATGTTTCCCGGGAGTCCGCTTCCCGCATTGACGATCCGCAGGATGCGTTCGAGATGGGGGTCTTGCAATGCGGCAAAACGTCGCATCACGCTCAACGAATATCTGCTGAAAGTTCCGCCCGCATGCCTTGACTACATCGTCGTACACGAGCTTGCCCATCTGGTGCATGCCAATCACGGCAGCGATTTCTATCGTCTGGTCGGACAATATATCCCCGACTGGAAGGAGCGGCGCAAGCTGCTGAGACGGTTTGAATAAAGCAAAAAGGCGCGACTGCGGTCGCGCCTTTTTCGGTCAAAGGGGGATCAAAGATACTCGGGGTCGCAGGTGATGTTGATGCCCAGTTTGCGGTAGATCTGCAATTCGGCTTCGTCCAGCATCGCCGAAGCGTGGGCTTCGCATCCCCGAAGCTCCTTGAGCATTGTCAGGACGTATTCGACCGTCGGGTTGGTCGTTGCCGAAAATGACAGGGCGATCAGCGTTTCTTCGAGGTTGAGGCGGGTTGCTTCCGCTTTCAGCGTGTCGCGCTTCAGGCTTTGGATGGTCTCGATCGCGGCGGGCGAAATCAGTTTGATGGGGTCGGCAAGCCCCGCAAGTTTTTTGATGGCGTTCATAATGACGGCGGCGGAAGCGTCCAGCGTCGATTTCTCTTTGCCCACGGTCAGCGTGCCGTCCGGGAGTTGCAGGGCGATGGCGTGGCGGCCCGTCTTTTGCGCGGCGGCACGCGCTTTGGCGACGACTGCGCGATCGGCGGGGGAAATCCCCATGTCGTTCATCAGGATTTCGACGCGGTGCGCGGTGTCGAGATCGCATCTGCCTTGCTTATAGTCGCAATAAACTTTGAAATATCTGCGGATGATCTCTTGCTGTGCGGCTTTTTGGACGGCTTCGTCGTCTTCGATGGCGTAGCCGACCATATTGACGCCCATATCGGTCGGGGACTGATAAATTTTGTCGTCGCCGAGAATTCTTGCGAGAATGTTTTTGACGACAGGGAAAATCTCCAGATCGCGGTTGTAGTTGACCGTCGACACACCGTACGCTTCGAGGTGGAAATAGTCGATCATGTTGCGGTCCTTGAGGTCGGCGGTTGCCGCTTCGTACGCAATGTTGACGGGATGCTTCAGCGGAAGGTTCCAGACGGGGAAGGTTTCAAACTTCGCGTAGCCCGCTTTGATGCCCCGCTTGTATTCGTGATAAAGCTGAGAGAGGCAGGTGGCAAGTTTGCCCGAGCCGGGTCCGGGGGCGTTGACAACGACAAGGGGACGCGTCGTTTCGATGTAGGGGTTGGCGCCGTATCCTTCGTCGCTGACAATCAGATTGACGTCGTTGGGGTAGCCTTTGGTGAATTTGTGGACGTACACCTTTTCGCCCAGCCGTTCGAGCTTGTTCTTGAAAATCAGCGCGGCGGGTTGCTCGGTGAACTGCGTAATTACGATCGAGCTGACCAGAAGCCCCAGTCCGCGCAGGTTTTTGATCAGCCTGAGAAGCTCCGCTCCGTAATTGATGCCGAAGTCGGCACGCATTTTGTTTTTTTCGATATCACCCGCGCTGATGCAAAAAATAATTTCGCACTTGTCTTTCAGGTTTTGCAGAATTTTGGTTTTGACGTTGGGATCGAATCCCGGCAGTACGCGGGCGGCATGCAGATCGTCAAACAGCTTTCCGCCAAATTCGAGATACAGTTTGTTGTTGAAACGCTCGATGCGTTCGAGTATCCGCGCCGTTTGTTTTTCGACATACAAAGCGTTGTTGAACCCTTGCTTCATCATATGCTCTCTCCTCGATTCAATCCCGTTCAGTATACACCAATCCGCGGGGACTGTCAATGATTTCGGACGCGCCCGAACCCCTTTTCGGGGTTGACAGAAAGGTCGGAAATCTTTATAATGTTGGTGGCGTTTTCGGGGCGTTCGGGCAACCGGAAAGACCGTGCATTCAGTCAAATTTTAGACCGAGTTCAGCTGTCGTTCATATTGGTCGGCTATAATACTCTCATTATTGTATTATCGTAGGTGAAATATGCAGTATCAATACCATTACGAAGACCGATCGGACATCCGTCCGCCCAAAAAGCACAATCACGTTCTTGCCGTGATCGTCGCGGTTGTGACGGTGGCGGGGCTGTGCGTCGCCTCGGGTTTGCTGGGCGCGGCGTTTCAGCGCAAGTCGCAGGGCAGACTGATCCCCACGACTTCGATCGTCTACCAAGGGACGGATACCCATCCCCTCAAGCACTATACCGAAAACGGCGAGTTGACCGTAGAGGGCGTCGCGGCGGTTTGCGCGCCTTCGGTTGTCGAAATCCGTACCGAAGAAGTGGTGGGCGGCGGATTTTTTCAGCAATACATCGAGCAGGGCGCGGGGAGCGGCGTCATTGTCAGCGATAACGGATATATTGTCACCAACCATCACGTCGTCGACGGCGCCGAAGAAATCGTCGTAACGATCAGCGACGGGCAGCAGGCGCGTGCAACTCTTGTCAATTCGGACGCCGTGACCGATATCGCCGTCATCAAGATCGAAGCCGAAGGGCTGATCCCCGCCGTAATTTATGCGGGGGAAGACGACGGGTTGAGAGTCGGGCAAACCGTCGTTGCCATCGGCAATCCCCTCGGAAGTCTCGGCGGCTCGGTGACGGACGGCATCATCAGCGCGTTGGAGCGCGACGTTGTCGTCGACGGGCAGAAGATGAAGCTGATGCAGACCAACGCCGCCATCAATCCCGGCAACTCGGGAGGCGGATTGTTCAACACCCACGGCGAGCTGATCGGGATCGTCAACGCCAAAAAATCGGGTACCGATGTCGAGGGTTTGGGATTCGCAATCCCGATCAAGACGGCATGGACGGTGGCGTCCGATATCATGAGTTACGGTTATGTGAAAGGTCGGGTCGACCCCGACGCGATCTCTTTCAACGAGATTGCGTCCAACTCGCTGTTCGGACAAAAGCGCGGGCTTTATGTCGTATCGGCACCGGGAACGCCGTTTGAGACGGGCGACTATATCGTTACCGTGGACGGACAGTCGATCAAAACCAAAAAAGAGTGGAACGCTTTGCTGAGCGAAAAGAAAGCGGGCGAGCAGGTTGCCGTCGTCGTCGAACGCAAGGGCGTGGCGCGCGAGCTGAGCTATACGTTGCCCGAAAAGAAAGCATAGACGGCTGAAAGGGAGGAGGAGCCATGAACAAAATTCTGATAGTTGACGACGAAGCGCAAATCCGCACGATTGTCGGCAAATACGGCGCGATCGAGGGGTATACGGTCGACGAGGCGACCAACGGATTCGAAGCGATCGAGATGGTCAAACGGGGGACGTACGACCTGGTGATCATGGACGTCATGATGCCCGAGCTGGACGGATTTTCCGCCGTGCGCGAAATCCGTAAGTTCAGCAATCTGCCGATCATTATGTTGTCGGCGCGGACGGAGGAGTATGACCGGATCAACGGGTTTGAGATCGGGATCGACGATTACGTCACCAAGCCGTTTTCGCCGAAAGAGCTGATGTTGCGGATCAAAACCATTCTCAATCGCGTGCGGCAGGCGCCGGCGGCGGGGGAAGTGTTTGACAACGGAAGACTGAAGGTCGACTTTGCGGCGCGCCTGGTGTATGTCGACGGCGAACGCGTCGACCTTTCGCCCAAAGAGTACGAATTATTGTTTTATATGGTAAAAAACCGCGGGCTTGCTTTGTCGCGTGAAAAATTACTGAACGAAGTCTGGGGATACGATTTCTACGGCGATGACCGCACGTTGGACACGCATATCAAACTGCTCCGCAAAAGTCTCGGGGCATGCAGCGATTCGATCGTGACCCTGCGCGGGATGGGGTATCGTTTTGAAAGCGACAAAGTCGGCGGTTGAGCCCGTTCGGCAGGACGCAAAACCGTCGGGAAAAACCCAACCTCCCCTCGCGGAAGAACGGAAATCACCGCAAAAATCGCGTAGCCGCATCGGTCTGAAATGGAAATTGTTTATTATTATCGGAAGTTTTGCCGTGGTAATGATTGTTTTTGTGTGGGTATTTGCGATGTTTTTGGTCGACAAATCGTACCGCACGGTCAAAATCAATACCGTCAAAGCCAACGCCAAAAGCATTGTCGAAAACATTAACAACGACAATCTCGGGCTTTTGCTCGACCGCATCGCCTACGAAAGCGATACCTGCCTGATGATTGTCGGCGAGGACGGAACCGTCGTTTATGACGTCGGAGAAGGACAGCGGGTTTGCTTGATCCATCATCTCAGCTCGGACGGAATTGCCGAAAAGATTTCGCTTGCCAAGATTAAAGGGAGCGGCTATCTCGAAACTACGGTCCTCAGCGAAATTCTCGATGAAGATTACAGCCCCGGCGATTTCGCGGGGACTGCGCCTTCGGAAGAAGCCGATGTGCTCGAAAGCCTTTTGTATGTCGAACTGACCCGTGCGGGCGACGGCAAGGAGTATGCCGTTATTCTGAATACCGTGATCACGCCCGTGACGGCGGTGACGGGTACGGCGGCATTTCAGGCGGTTCTGCTGACGGCAGGGATTTTGGTTTTGTCGATGATCGTCGCGTTTGCCATGAGCAAACTGATCGCAAGTCCCATCGAGTCGCTTAACCGCACGGCAAAACGCATTGCCGGCGGGAAGTGGGACGTCGATTTCCAATGCAGCGGCTATACCGAAATCGAAGAGCTGAAAGATACCTTGAACTACGCCGCGGGAGAGCTGAAAGAACTCGATCGTTACCGCAAGGAATTGTTGGCAAACGTTTCGCACGATCTCCGCACGCCGCTTACGCTGATTAAAGCGTACAGCGAAATGATGCGGGATATTCCTTCCGAGAATACGCCCGAAAACCTGCAGACCGTCATCGACGAAACCGAGCGCCTCAGCAATCTCGTCGAAGATATGCTTAACGTCTCCAATATTCAGAGCGGCGGCAGGGATTTTAAGATCGAGCGCTTCGATCTTGCCGCAACGATCGGTACGCTGCTTGACCGACACGGCAAACTTCTCAGCGGGATGGGCTACGAAGTGCGTTACGAAAACAAGACCCCGCTTCCCGTCATGGCGGACGAACAAAAAATCGTACAAGTCGTATACAATCTCGTCAACAATGCCGTCAATTATGCAGGGGCGGACAATCTGGTCATCGTGCGCGCGTTTGTGCGCGACAACCGGTTCGCGCGCGTCGAGGTCGAAGACCACGGCGCGGGCATCGACGTCAACATTCTGCCGCATATCTGGGATCGGTATTATAAGTCCAACAAAGTTCATCGCCGCGCGTCGGTCGGGACGGGGCTCGGACTCAGTATCGTCAAGTCGGTGATGAGCGCGATGCCGGGCGGCGTGTACGGCGTCGACAGCGACGAAGGGAAGGGCAGTATATTTTATATTGAACTGCCCCTCAGCAGATAATTGAATAACGTTCACGCAAAATTCATATTACCGCCCTTTGAAAAACAGATAGCCTTGTTAAGATATAACCATCAAAAGGATACGCCGACTTCCCCAAAAACAATCAGGCGTACACAAGGGCTTGCCGGTTCGGTTGCGTAAGCAACAACCAAAAGTTTTAAATCCCTCCTCCTTATCCCTATATAATCATCCAAAATCCTAAATCCCAAAAAAGAGAGTCGGCAAGCCCTCTTTTTTTTTGCAAAGAGCGGGGGAAGGGGGCAAACGGTTGACACCCGACGGGTGCGTCATTATAATTAAAACATCAGATTTTCCGAGAGGAACTTTTTATGGTAGAGCGTGAAGAAGTGATCAAACTCGCGAGGCTGTCCAAACTTGCGTTTTCGCCCGAAGAGATCGATCGGTTTACCGTCGATATGCAGGCGATCGTAGCGTTTGCCGACCGCATTGCGGCGGCGGAAGGCGCGGCGGAAGGCGCGCCCGAACCCGACAGCAGGTTGCGCGACGACGTTGTCGGGAAGAGTTTTTCGCAAGAAGAGATTCTCCGCAACGCGCCCGGAGAGCGGGGCGGATTTTTCCATCTGCCGAAGGAAGTGCAATTATGGTAGGCAAAATCGCTTATTACGCCGATTTGTTGCGGCAAAAACAACTGTCTGCGCGGGAGCTGACCCAATCGTATCTCGATCGCATCGCGCGCGATAATCCCGCGCTTAACGCGTATATCACCGTCGCCGCCGACTTTGCGCTCGCGCAGGCGGACGCCGTCGACCGCAGACGGATGGCGGGAGAAGATTTGCCGATGCTTGCCGGAATCCCGATGACGGTTAAGGACAACATTTCGACCAAAGGGATTCTGACTACCTGCGCAAGCAAAATTTTGTCCAACTACGTCCCCGTATTTAACGCGTTTGCCGTCGAACGGATTTACGCAAACGGCGGCGTTATGCTCGGCAAAACCAATCTGGATGAGTTCGGGATGGGCTCGACCTGTGAGCACAGCGCGTACGGCGCAACCCGCAATCCCGTCGATCGCACCCGCGTTCCGGGCGGTAGTTCGGGGGGCGGAGCCGCCGCGGTTGCGGCAGATCTTGCCGTCTATGCGCTGGGATCGGATACCGGCGGATCCATCCGTCAGCCCTCGGCATTTTGCGGTACGGTAGGCTTTAAGCCCACCTACGGGATGGTGTCGCGTTGGGGGCTGATTGCCTATGCTTCGAGTCTTGATCAGATCGGCGTGATCGCTCCCACCGTCGAAGACGCCGCCATCGTCACCGATGCCATCGCGTTGCCCGACCCGATGGACGCGACCTGTTCGCCCGCATCGCGCCCTTCGGCTTATGCGGGGCTGAAGCGCGACGTCAAAGGCCTGAAAATCGGCTTGATCCGCAACCTGTTCCGCGGGCTTAACCCCGTGATCGAAAACGCCGTGCGCGCCGCGGCGGAGCATTTCCGCACGCTGGGTGCCGAAGTCGTAGAGGTCGAAGCAGAACGCCTTGATCTCGTTTTGCCCGTTTATTATATTTTGGCATGCGCCGAAGCGGCGTCCAACCTCAGTCGTTATGACGGCGTTCGGTACGGCGTCCGCGCAAAGGGCGCGACTTCGTTTGAAGAAATGGTCTGCAAAACCCGCAGCGAAGGGTTTGGCGACGAGGTCAAACGCCGCATTATGCTCGGCAATTACGTTTTGAGTTCGGGTTACTTCGACGCCTATTACAAAAAAGCGCAGGAAATGCGCAACGGCTTGATCGCCGATCTCGACGCCTTGCTCCGCTCGGTCGACTGCCTCCTTGCGCCGACCGTCGCTTCCACCGCGTTCGGAATCGGAGAATTCAATTCTCTTTCTCCCGTCGAAATGTATTTGACCGACCTTTGCACCGTCCCCGTCAACGTGTGCGGACTGCCCGCAATCAGTCTGCCTTGCGGGAAGGACGAAAAGGGATTGCCCATCGGACTTCAGCTCATCGGCAAACGTTTTGCCGACGCCGATCTCCTGGCATACGCCAACGCTTACCAAACGACCCGGGAGGGATAAGCAATGAGTTACGAACTGATCGTAGGGCTCGAAACCCACGTCGAACTTTCGACCAAAACTAAAATTTTCTGTTCTTGTCCCACCAGCTTCGGCGATTCGCCCAACAGCAACTGCTGTCCCGTTTGCTTAGGATTTCCGGGCGCCTTGCCGCGGCTCAATCGCGCCGTCGTCGAGTACGCAGTCAAAGCGGGACTTGCAACCGACTGCAAGATCGGCAGAGTTTCGAAGATGGATCGCAAAAATTATGTCTATCCCGATCTGCCTAAGGCTTATCAGATTTCGCAGTTCGACCGTCCCCTTTGCTATGACGGCGGAATGGATCTGTCAAGCGGCAATCGTATCCGCATTAACCGCATTCATATCGAAGAGGACGCCGGCAAGCTGATTCATACCGCGCAGGGCGTCTGTATCGATTATAACCGCGGCGGAACGCCTTTGATCGAAATCGTGACCGAACCCGACTTCCGCAGTATCGAAGAAGTCCGTGAGTATGTCGAAAATCTTCGCTTAATCATGCGTTATCTCGACGTATCCGACTGCAAGATGCAGGAAGGCAGTATGCGCTGTGACGTCAACATTTCGGTGCGCCGCAAGGGCGAAACGCGCTTCGGAACCCGAACCGAACTGAAAAACATGAATTCGATTTCTTTCATCTGCAAGGCAATCGAAGTGGAGTATCAGCGCCAGATCGACGAGATCGAGCACGGCAGACCCATCGTGCAGGAGACCCGTCGTTATGTCGAAAGCGGCAATTATACCGAATCGATGCGCGGGAAGGAGGACAGCCAGGATTATCGCTATTTTCGGGAGCCCGATCTGCCGCTCGTCAACGTTTCGGACGCAGAAGTCGAAGCGCTTGCCGCGGCACTGCCCGAATTGCCTCGCGCAAAACTCAACCGCTATGTCGACGATTTCGGCATCAACGAGAAGGAAGCCCGACAGATCGTGCGTTATCCCGCGCTTGCAAAGTATTTCGAAGCGATGGCGGAGGGCGTCAACCCGCGTCAGGCAGCTAACGTTATGCTGACGTATGTCTTCCGTTGTTTCGAGACCGACGAGCAAAAAGAAGAAGGGTGCGTCCCCGTTGCGGCGGAGGAACTCAACCGCGTCTTGCGCTATGCCGCGGAAGGTAAGCTCAATCAAAATGCCTTGAAAAAAGTCGTCGATACGATGCTGAAAGAAGGCAAAGGATTTGATGCGATTTTCACATTGGAGCAGTTTCAGGCTCCCGAAATCGACCTTTCGGCACTCTGTAAAGGAATTGTATCGGATAATCCGAAAATTGTTTCCAGCTATCTCGGCGGTGCCGAAAAGGCAATCGGCGCGTTGATCGGACAGGCGATGAAAGCGACCAAAGGCGCTGTCGATCCTGCCGCGATTCGTGCGGCGATTCTTGCCGCGATCGAGGAAGTTCGCGCATAAACAGCATCGTCAAAACGAGGGATACAATCGGAAAGCGGCGTCGGAAACGGCGCTTTTTTCGTGCAACGGATCGGTCCGATTTTTCCGTAATTGAAATAAATCGTAAAACCATATCGGGAATCGCCTTGCAGGGCGATTTTTTTTGGGATCGGGAATTCGGGCAGACTAATCGACGGCTGTCGACGTATTTCTTCTTTTTTCGTTTGGTTAGCTTAAAAATCACGCTTATTTAATATATACGCGTATGTGCGTGGTAAAATTTGGTGTTGACACGCGGGCGCGCTCAAGATATAATGATGGTACAATCTATTCCTTTATGGAGGTTTACTATGAAAAAGAGACTTTTAATTGCGCTCCTTGCGGTGCTGTTGATTGTCGCCTTAACGT
>DVOH01000017.1 GCA_018713745.1 Candidatus Stercoripulliclostridium merdipullorum
ACATTTATATCTACATTATAGTATAAAACCATAGCATTTGCTTGAATTTTCTGCAATAAATAGTTAAAAAAATCATATTAGGCTTCGATATTTTGACTTCAGCTAAATATGTACCAAACTAACTACTATGAAATAGCAAAAATAGGAGTATTTCTTATCGTTCTACGATGATACCGAAGTAATCGACGGCAAAAAATAATACGAACTCGTTTTCAGAGTTCGTATTATTCGCTAATGGCGGAAAGAGAGGGATTTGAACCCTCGGAGCTGTCTCCAGCTCACACGATTTCGAGTCGTGCGCGTTAAACCGGGCTCCGCCATCTTTCCGTGCTTAATTATATTACCCTATTCTGACAAAATTGTAAATCGTTTTTGCAAACTTTTTCGGGATGCGATTGCCAAAAAGCGACATTCTTGCAAATTTGTCGATTGAAACCCGATGTACTGCCGTGATATAATATGATTAAGAACTCAAGGGAGGTTTGTTATGACAAAAGTTTACAATCCGTACGACAACTTTTTGTCGGTGCTTGACAAAGCGGCAACGGCGATCGGGCTTTCCGAAAAGGATTATATTCTGATCAAATATCCCGAACGCGAACTGAAAGTTTCGATCCCGGTCCGGATGGATGACGGCAGCGTCCGAATCTTCGAAGGATATCGCGTACAGCACAGCACGACGCGCGGCCCCTGCAAAGGCGGTATCCGATATCACCAAGACGTCAACGAAGCCGAAGTCAAAGCGCTTGCCGCATGGATGAGCTTTAAATGCGCGGTCGTCAACATTCCTTACGGTGGAGCGAAGGGAGGCGTAACGGTCGATCCCTCTACCCTCTCCAAAGGTGAACTCGAGCGTCTGACACGCCGCTACACCGCGGCAATCCTGCCGATCATCGGTCCCGAAATGGATATTCCCGCACCCGATGTCGGAACCAACGCGCAAGTGATGGACTGGATTATGGATACCTATTCCGTCATGAACGGGTACACAATCCCTGGTGTCGTAACAGGCAAAGATCTCGAAGTCGGCGGCTCTTTGGGGCGTCCCGAGGCGACCGGACGCGGGGTTATGATCATCACGATGGAAGTCCTTGAAAAGTATAAGCTCGACCCCAAAGACGTCAGTATCGTGATTCAGGGGATGGGCAACGTCGGCGGAACGGCGGCGCGCCTGCTTGCCGAAAAGGGCTGCAAAATCGTGGCGGTTTCCGACGTATCGGGTGGCGTGCGCAAAGCGGAGGGACTGGACATTGCCGAGATTACGGCGTTTCTCAAAGGAAAAAACAAACTCGCCGATTATCAAGCCGAAGGCGTCGAGCATATCGACAACCGCACGTTGCTGACGACACCCTGCGATATTCTGATCCCTGCCGCACTTGAAAATCAAATCGACGCCGACGTGGCGCGCGATCTGCAATGTCGCCTTGTTATCGAAGCCGCCAACGGTCCGACGACGGTCGAAGGAGACGCCGTCCTGGAAGAACGCGGGATTGTCGTACTGCCCGATATTCTTGCCAATGCGGGCGGTGTCGTCGTGTCGTATTGCGAATGGGTACAGAACCTGCAGTCCCTTACTTGGGAAGAAAGCGACGTCAACGCCACGTTGTTCAAGGTTATGACGCGGGCGCTGACCGACGTTTATCATAAAGCGCGCGACTACAAAATCAGCTATCGGCTGGCAGCCTATGCCGTTGCTATCGAGCGTCTTTGCGTTGCCAAGAAAAAGCGCGGACTATACCCGTAAGCCTTCCTCTTATCCCAAGACGGCGCAGCAACCCGACCGAACCGGACTTACAAGCCCGTCGGTCGGGTTTTGTCACAAAAAAAGGATTGTAATTTCGTCGATCTTGTTATATAATAATCTATATTGTTGTAATTTCGGACGGAGAGGTAGGTAAGCTATGCGAACGATGGACGATCAAAAAAAGAGATATGCCCCTTTCATCTGGGCTGTGATCGGTTTGATAATCGTTTTGGCGGTGTTCTTTTTTCTGATTGCGCCCCTGATTTCGCCTACACTTAACATCGGCATCGGCGTGTATGCTTTTGAAGAAGAACTCCGTACCGAAGACAACGCCAATATCACCAAGAACATTCCCAAAAACGCGCTGGTAGCCTACCGTCCCTATCACGCGACCAAAAATCCCTTCAAAGAAGGCGACCTTTTTGCTTATTACGAAGAAGCGGACGGGAAAATCGTCATTCATACCGAAGTATTCGAGTCGCTGACGTTTGACGAATCCACCGGTTCCGTCGTGTACACGTCCCATCCTTTGGACAGCGAACTGACCGAGAGTTACACCATCCCCTCGGGGCATCTCTTAGGCATCTATGTCGGGCATGTACCCAATGCCGGCATCGCCCTGATCTATCTTGCCCAAAACAAGGCGATTGCGTTCGGCGGATTTGCGGGGATCGCCCTCTTGCTGGTGGTTGTACCGATTTTGGTCGGCATCGCACGCGTCAAACCGAAACGTCGTACCGCGGCGGCGATGCGGCGCCGAAAAGAAGAACCCAACGGTCCCGACTTCAACGCAATGCCCTTAAAGCACGCCGCCATTTTCCGCGAGCTGTGCGACTTTATGGTAGAAGGCGGAATGGTGCTGAAAAAGAGTTACAACTGCTATGCCATTTACGTCGGTAAAGTGATGTTCGGGATCATCGAATACGACAGCCACTCCGTGCTGATCCGCGTCAACAAAAACTTCAGCCGCTACGACGGAAAGATCGATCGTGCAGGATATATCCGTATATCGAACTTCAGCGATCTCGACTATACCAAACTCCGCATCAACAGCATTTACAACGCGTATTTCCGTCAGTTTAAGCCCAAAAAACGTAATCCCGGCAATCCCGCCGCGGCTTACAGACGCTAACGATCCAACGCCCATATAATAATCGTGTCCGCAACTCTTCGGTTGCGGACATTTTTTTGTGCGTTCTTTCCCCTCTCCCTTCGCGCGATCCCCGACCGGCACGTTCAAACGCGGCGCCGCGGGGCATATCTGTAAACTATAACTATGGAATCCCCCCCCGAAGCGATCTATCGGATCGCGTTCGGCGGTACGTTATTCTTCCGATCGGGTTGCCGAACGATTGTCTTGATTGAATCCTTCTTTCCTTAGCGGTTTTAACACAAAAAAACCGCCCTTGCGGGCGGCTTTTATCGATTGTCGCTAAAATTATTTCCCGTATTTTTCCTCGAAGTTTTCAAGGCATTTTACGGTAATCGCATAGCAGTCGGCAAGACACTCTTTGTCCAGGTTATCCCAGCTGTCTTTGCGGGTATGATAGTAGTCCTGCAAAACGTGATTCAGCGCGGTAATACCCGTTGAGCGGAACCCGGCTTGGGCAAATGCCGCCGAATCGGTTGCGCCGCCGAGGGGCGGAACCCAGGTTTTCTGACAGGCGATGTCAAGTTCTTTTGCCGCCGCCATAAAGGCATCGCTGATCTCCTGATCGGCTTTGACGGTACCGTTGAGATCGCGGTAGTTGACGCCGAGAAACTCTTTTTCGTGAATGGTATCATAGGCAATGATCCAAGTCGGAACGTCGTCAAACTCCCCTTTGTGCGCTTCGCACCATGCTTTGGCTCCGCGCAGCCCCGCTTCTTCCGAACCCGACAGAATAACGCCGACTTCGGTATGCTCGAGTTCGATCCCCGCGTCTTTCATCGCTTTGAGAACGGCGATCCCCATATAGCATCCCGTCAGATTGTCGTTGGCGCCGTCGACAATGGTTTTTTCGTCCCACATAAAGTACAGCCCGATCAGGATAGGGACAAAGATCAACATACCGATCCCCGTCCAGAACAATCCCGCTCCGTACAAGGCAGGCGATGCGACCAAAGGCATACCGCCCGTGCGGATTGCCGCGATGATGCAAAGGATGAGCATAATCAGCGCTCCGCCGAAGCCCGAAGCGATGTGCGCTTCGTATACGGCGCCGCCGAACCGTTCGTTGACAGGCCAGTTCCAAGCGGCGTCGGGGTGACCGTTAAAGAAAATGCGGGCTTTGACTTCGCCTTTGCATTTTTTGATTGCGGTGACGTTGTGCCCTGTCTTTTCGGGGAATACGAAGTCGACGACTTTTTTATAAAGACCGAACTGGAAGAACATCAACGCGAACCCGACAAAAATAATTGCCGCACCGAGAGCGGGGAAGAAGAAAAACAGAACAAAGCCCGCAAGTGCAAAGGTCAGCGTAAAGTACAGCCAACCGAGGAAGGAAGCGGGATTCTCTTTGAACGACTCGACGTCGGCACGTTCGCATCCGCATTGATCCTTCAGGACGCCTGCCATATATTCGCACGCCATTTTTTCGCCTTCGTCGCCGGGGCCGCGTTTGGGCATCGTGCAGCAGATGTGTTTGATCTCATCCATCATAAACTGCGCGCTGTCGCTTTTGTTGTCGATCAGTTGCTTGAATTTGGACATAAATCTCTCCTCTCATGAGTTGATACAGATACTATAGCACATATGGGCGGGAATTGTAAATATCTGACGAAAGCTATTTTAAAAGAAATTTGTAACGATTTTCGATTGAGACGGTCGAAAACCGGGAGAAATCCCCCCCGGTTTTCGCAGTTTGTAGACAGATTTCGAATTCTGTTACAATAAAATGCAAAGTACGCCGCCTTTCCCCTCGTTGACGATGCGCGTCATCGTCCTGCGTAATTTTTTCTGTGCGTCTTTGGGCATATTGCCGACCTTGCCGCTGAGATCTTCGCGTACCAAGGCACTGAGGGGACGCCCGAAAAAGTCGGTTTCCCAAATCGCCTGCTTGTCGGCTTCGAACCGCTCGTTGATGTAGCTGAGCAGATCTTCGCTTTGCTGTTCGGTGCCGATGACGGGACTGACTTCGGTTTCGACGTCGACCCGTACGAGATGCAACGAAGGCGCCGACGCTTTCAGCCGAACTCCGAATTGCGCCCCTTTCTTGACGACTTCCGGTTCGTCCAAAACCATTTCGTCCGTCGTCGGCATAACGATCCCGTAACCGGTTTCTTTGACGCTTTCGATTGCGGTACGGATTTTTTCGTATTCGTTGTAGGCTTTACCCGCCTTGATCACATAGGACATCAGCTGATAGTCGTCCCCGATCTCGGCGTTGCATTCTCCTGCCAGCACACGGTAGAACACCCCTTCTTTGGCGCGGTAACGCAGTTTGATCGTCCCGTTGGCACTGTCGGCAACGACGTCGGGTTCTTCTTCCAGAACCTCACTGCCTTCAAACAGTCCGTTGAGCTTTTCGTAATCGCGCATCTTGGCAAGAACCGTGCGGTCGGCGTTGATCCGCGTCAGAATATCGGCAATCATCGGATGACACCGGTCGAGCGCACGCATCCAGCGCGGCAAATCGATGTCAACTCTGCAAACAGGGAATTCCATCAGCACTTCGAGTAAAATTTCGCCGAAGTCCTCCGCCGAAGCCTTCTGCACGTTGACCGCCCGTACCGGTACGCCGTACTTCTCGGCAAGCGCCGCCGCAAGTTTGACGGTTTCGGCTTTTTCGGGGTGCTTGGAATTCAGCACGACCGTAAACGGCTTGCCCATCGCTTTCATCTCGGCGACGACGCGTTCTTCCGCCGCCGTATATTTGGCACGCGACAATTCGGTCACGCTGCCGTCCGTCGTCACGACAATCCCGATCGTACTGTGCTCGCGGATCACCTTTTCGGTCCCGATTTCCGCCGCTTCCTGGAAAGGCATTTCGGCTTCCGACCACGGCGTTTTGACCAGACGGGGTTTGTCGTCCTCCACATGCCCCAACGCTCCGTCCACCAGATAACCGACGCAATCGATCAGGCGGACGTTGGCTACGGTTTTGTCAAGACTGAGCCTAATCGCCTCGTTGGGCACAAACTTCGGCTCGGTCGTCATAATGGTTTTGCCGTCTGCCGACTGCGGCAACTCGTCGATCGCACGCGTTTTTTTTGCGGGATCTTCGATATGGTCGAGTACGAGCGTTTCCATAAACCGTTTGATAAACGTCGATTTCCCCGTCCGTACGGGTCCCACGACGCCGATGTAAATATCACCGCCCGTTCTGCCGGCAATATCTTTGTATATATCGTAATGTTGCATAAAAAACGCCTCCGTTGATGAGATTATTACAATCTATGTCAACGGAGGCGGAAATATACCGCTTATCTCGGACGGAACGCGATCGTCAGCCTTCGAGAACTTCGAGGGCGGCGATTTTTGCCGCCGTGCAGAAGATTTCGGTCGCCGTCACCAGCTCTTCGACGGGCGGCAAAGACGGCGCGATACGGATGTTGGCGTCCGCGGGATCCTTTTTGTAAGGATAGGTCGCGCCCGCGCCCGTAAATACCACGCCCGCTTCTTTACAGAGAGCAACCGTACGTTTGGCAGTACCCGGCAACAGATCGACGCTGATAAAATATCCGCCTCTGGGCTTCGTCCACGCCGCAATCCCCGCTCCGGCAAGGCGATCGGTCAAAATCCGGTCGACGGCGTCGAACTTGGGTTTCAGCAAGGCGCGATGCTTGTCCATGTGGCGATAAATCCCTTCGGCATTGCCGAAAAAGAGTGCGTGCGCATATTGATTGATTTTGTCGGGACCGATGGTCTGAATGGTCATACGCGACTTGATTTCGGCGATATTGCGTTCGCTCGCAACGATAAATCCGACCCCGGCGCCGGCGTATGTAATTTTGGAGGTCGACCCGAACTGATAGACGATATCTTCGTTGCCGAGGCGCTTTGCTTCGGCAAACAGATCGAGGAGAACGTCCCCCTCTTCGGTCAGACTGTGCACCATATAAGCGTTGTCCCAGAAAATGCGGAAATCGGGTGCGGCGGGCTTCAGCGCGGCAAACCGTCTTACGACGGCGTCCAAATAGACGATCCCCTGCGGGTTGCTGTACTTGGGGACGCACCAGATCCCTTTGACGGAAGGATCTTTGACCAGTTCTTCCACGGCGTCCATATCGGGACCTTCCGGGGTCATTTTGATATTGATCATCTCGGCGCCGAACAGCTCGCTGACGGCAAAATGGCGGTCATAGCCCGGGACGGGGCAAAGCCACTTGATTTTTCCCTGCTCGTTCCAGGGCGGGTTGCCGAGCAGACCGAACTGCATGGCACGTTGGAAGGCGTCGTACATCAGATTCAGACTGGCGTTGCCCGCAACGATCAGTTCGGAAGGACTGATTTTAAGCATATCGCAGAAAATCGCTTTCAATTCGGTTACGCCGTCGAGAATCCCGTAATTGCGGTAATCCGCGGCGCCTTTTTCGGTGGCAATGCGACCAAAGCAGGCAAGCAGACCGTCGGAGAGATCGAGTTGCTCCTTGGAAGGTTTGCCGCGGGACATATCGAGTTTGAGCCCCTTTTGCCGATACGCGTCGAGTTCGCTACGAAGTTGGGCGAGCAGTTCTTGCCTTTTTGCCGAAGTCAGTTGGGTGTAATCGCTATTCATAAGTTACCTCACGTTGGTTTCGCCGTCATTGGCGCGTAATATAATCCGGATGGGTGTGCCCGAAAAATCGAAGGCTTTTCGCAGTGCGTTTTCGAGATAACGCTTGTAGGAGAAATGCATGATTTCGGGATTGTTGGCAAACAGCACAAAGGTCGGAGGATTGGTGCTTGCCTGGGTGGCGTAAAAGATTTTGAGTTTTTTCCCGTTGCGTACGGGCGGCTCGTTGACCGAAACGGCATCGCCGATGACGTCGTTCAAGACCCCGGTCGAAATGCGCTGCGAAGCGTTGCGGTACGCCTCATCCGCCGCTTCCAGCACTTTGCCGGCGCGTTGTCCGGTCAATGCGCTGATGTAGACGATCTTGCAGTAATCCATAAATTTGAGTTCGGACAGAATTTTCTTGTTGAACTCGTTTTGGATCCCCGAATCTTTTTCGATCAGATCCCATTTGTTCATAACAATAACGGACGGTCTGCCGGACTCGTGCACCAGACCGCAGATCTTGACGTCCTGCTCGGTGATATGCTCGTTGCTGTCGATGACGCAAAGAACGACGTCGGCGCGGCGCATTGCCGCGATACTGCGAACGACGCTATAGTATTCGACGTCCTCGTCGACCTTGGCTTTTTTGCGGATCCCTGCGGTATCGACAATGACATAATGCTTTCCGTCCGCCGTCGTAAACGGCGTATCGACGGCGTCGCGCGTCGTACCGGCAATATCGGACACAATGACGCGCTCGAAGCCGAGGATGCGGTTGACCAATGAGGACTTGCCGCTGTTGGGTTTGCCGACCACGGCAATCCGCAACGCGTCGCTCTCTTCTTCCGGCTCGATGCCGCGCTCGAAGTGCTTGACGACTTCGTCGAGAAGATCGCCGAGCCCGAGGCTCTGTTCTGCCGAAATCGGGACGGGTTCTCCGAGATCGAGGGCGTAAAAATCGTAGATCGGCGAATTGTCGGCGGTGTCGACTTTGTTGACCGCAAGCACAACGGGTTTATTGGTGCGGCGCAAATAACTTGCGACATCGTAGTCGCTTGCCGTCAGTCCCTCTTTACCGTCCACGAAAAACAGAATGACGTCGCTGATTTCGACGGCAAGCTCTGCCTGCCGCTTGATATGCCGCCACATCTGATCTTCGCTTTTCAGCTCGATGCCGCCGGTATCGATCATCGTGAAGCGGTATCCGCACCACTCCGCATCGGCATATACGCGGTCGCGCGTTACGCCCGGCATATTGTTGACGATGCTGATTCTGCGCCCCGCCATTTTGTTGAAAAACGTCGATTTGCCTACATTGGGGCGTCCGACGATTGCAACCAAAGGTTTTGCCATACTTACCTCCCGTCGCCGTCGTCCCATGCGACGGCATCGATCAACGCCTCTCCGTCTGCGGCAACGACCGTCAGACGGCAACCGAGACGCGCTTCCAGCTCGGCGACGCTGACGTCGTCGAGGAACACGGTTTCAAACTCTTTCAACATAACGGACGGGATCACGATCGTGTCAAACCGCGACAAGTCTTCTTCCGCGAGCGTCGCGATGATGTCCGTTGCCGTCACCAATCCCGTCACCGTTACGGTTTCGCCGAAAAAGCGATTGACGACGGGAAAGATTTCCGCTGTCACATTGTCCCACTTTTTTCCGATTCTGTCAAATGCCTCGGCGATGGTTGTCGCGCCGGATACGCCGGTAATCACCGCGATATGACGTTTGGCGACCGAATCGGGCGCGTATTCCAACGCTTCGTCGACTTCGGACAAAAATTTTGCAATCAGTCCGACGCCGTTTTCGATCTGCAGAAAATCGCCGTAATATGCCGCATCATGGACGTTGCGCCCCGCAATCTGATACATTTCGTCCGAGCAGTAAGCAAATCCGCCGTGGGCGTCGTAAAACGCTTCGACGGTGTCGATGATCCTTGCGGCTTCTTCTTTGGAAACGGGGCGAAGGAGGGGCAGCCCTTCTCTGTGCCGCGTCAAACCGACCGGGACGACCGCCACGCTCAAAACGTTTTCGCCGAGATTGTATAGATCGTCGAGCGACCGCTCCAGCACGGCGCCGTCGTTGATCCCGGGGACCAGAACGATCTGGGTGTTGATGCGAATCCCGTTTTGGGTCAGGCGACGGAGTAAGCCCATCTGATCGTCCTGCTTTTTGCGTCCGAGCAGTCGGGTACGAACCTCGGGGTCGGTGGCATGCACCGATACATACAGCGGCGACATTTTGTAGTCGATGATGCGTTGAATATCGTGTTCGGAAAGGTTGGTTCCCGTTACATAGCAGCCGCAGGTAAAGCTCAGCCGATAGTCGTCGTCCTTGACCGAAAGGGAGGGTCGCATCCCTTTGGGCAGCTGATCGACAAAACAGAACATGCATTTGTTGCGACAGGTCCGCGGCGTAATTTCCGCGCTGTCGTCGAGCTCCAGTCCGATTTCTTCGTCAAAGTCTTTTTCGACCGTGACCGTCCGCTCCCGCCCTTTGGGGTCGGAAACGGTCAGACGGACGCATTCCTCGCCGTCGGCATAAATATAGTCGAGGATATCCTCAAACGGTCGACCGTTGACGGCAATCAGCCGCTCGCCCTTTTTCAGTCCCGCCCGCTTGGCGGGACTCCCTTTTGTCACATCGATAATGATTGCCATCAGAGTTCTTCTTTATGCCTGACCGCACGGACAAGCGTTTTGCCGCGCAACACGGGTTTACCTTTGGTATTTTTGTTTTCGAGTCGGAGATTTTCGGTATCGAGGATCTCGACCTCTTTATCTTGGGTCACCAAACCGATAAAATACGGCTCCAGCACCGTCGACGCAAAGATGACCTTGGTGTCCTGTCCGTATACATCCATAATCCGCACGCCTTTGCGGTTTCTGCCGATGGGGTTGAACTCGCGCGCCAAGACCTTTTTACCCAGCCCTTTTTCGTTGATCACCACGATTTCGCCGACGGGATAATAGACGATCTTTTCTTCTTCGGGGCTGAACTCGGGTTCGACCACCGCTTGTCCCGCAAAGACAACCCGTTCTCCTTCGTTGAGGTTGACGCCGATAACGCCCCCTGCAATCCTGCCCTGCCGCGGGTAATCGTCGGTCAAAGAATTGACGCATTGCCCGTCGCTGGTGACAAAGAGAATCGTCGCATTGTCGCGGACAATTTCGCAACCGATGACTTCGTCGTCGGGTTTGAGCGCAATAATCTGATAGGCGTCTTTGCCGACGATACAGCTCTTGACACTGCTCTTTTTGACCATGCCCGACTTGGTATAAAGATACAGATCGGCTTGCTCGATCTCCTCCTCGGTCGGAACCAACAGACAAACCGCCTTCTCGTTTTCGGCTACGCCCGGATAGGCGTCGTGCAACGCAACGCCGCGGTCGTTCCAACGACACTCTTTGATGCGATCGCCGCTGAATTTGTAACAGTTGCCCAGATTGCCGATGATCAACGCTTCGGCACCCGGATTGACGTCGGCAAGCGATACGGTCAGTCCGTCATAGCCGCTGCTTTCGAGATCGCGGTTGGCACTGACATAGTTGCGCGTCGAAAGATGCTTGACCCGTCCTTCGGAGTCGATTGCCGCAACGCAGCGTTTTGCCGTGCGCTTGGTGGGATCGTAGGCTTTGACTTCCACCTCGTCCAGACTGTCGATAATCGTTGTGAGTCGTTTGGTTTTGTAGCGGTCGCGGATTTCTTCCAGTTCGGAGCGGACAACGCGGTACTGCTCGGCAGTCGACCCCACGATTTTGCGGAGTTTGGCAAGTTTCCCGCGCAAATCTTTGAGTTCGTTTTCAAATTTGGTTACGTCCAGACGATTGATATTGCCCAGTTGCAAGGACAAAATCGCATCGGCTTGCACGTCGGTCAGTTCAAACCGCTCTTTCAGCTTGACCTTGGCTTCGGCACGCGTTGCCGCGGCTCGGATCAGCGCGATCACTTCGTCGATCGCGGGCATGACGGTCAAAAATCCTTCGAGAATCGCGGCGCGCTTTTCGGCAATCCCGATTTCGTAACGCGAACGGCGATAAATTACGTCTTTTTGGAATTCGAGATAATATTTGAGAATCTCGATCAGCCCCATCTGTTTGGGCTTTCCTTTGGCGATCGCCACCATGTTGACGTTGAAGTTGGACTGCAGATCGGTATCTTTGTACAAACGGTTGAGCAGTTTGACGGCGTCCTCCCCTTTTTTGAGTCGGACAACGATCCGCATTCCGTTGCGGTCGGACTCGTCGGCGACTTCGGTCACGTTGACATAGCCGTCCTTCTTTTTCTCTTTGAGATCGTAAATTTTCTTCTGGATGGCGTCCTTGGTCGCGGTAAACGGAATTTCGCTGATGATGATATTCTGACGATCTCCTTCGTTTTCGATGTCCATTTTTCCGCGGACGACGAGCTTGCCTTTCCCGGTCTCGTAAACCTGATAAATATCCTCTCCGCCCAGCAAAAAGCCGCCCGTCGGAAAATCGGGACCTTTGATAATTTTAAGCAATTCGCGAAGGGGTAATCTCGGATTGTCGATCAGTGCGATACACCCGTCAATCACTTCGGTCAGGTTGTGGGTCGGAATACTGGTGGCAAGTCCGATTGCAATCCCCTTGGCGCCGTTGACCAAAAGATTGGGGAACCGACCGGGCAGGACGTCTGGTTCGTCCAACGTATCGTCGAAGTTTTTGTTCCACTTGACGGTATCTTTGTCGAGATCACGCAGCAATTCGGTGGCAAGGGCTTCGAGTTTGACCTCGGTATAACGCATTGCCGCGGCGGGATCGCCGTCCATCGAGCCGAAGTTTCCGTGCCCTTTGACCAGCGGCATCCGCATGTTGAAATCCTGTGCCATCCGCACCATTGCGTCATACACGGACGAATCGCCATGAGGATGGAATTTACCGAGACACTCGCCGACGACGCGCGCCGACTTTTTGAAAGCCGCGTCGGGAAACATTTTGAGCTCGTGCATCGTATAAAGAATCCGACGCTGAACGGGTTTGAGTCCGTCCTCCACGCGCGGAAGGGCGCGATCGAGGATAACGTACTCGCCGTACAGCAACATGGACTCGGGCAGAACCTGCTCCAACGATTTTTCGACGATGTTTTCGACGGTATTATCTCTTAAATCAAATGCTTTTTGTCGCGCCATCGTTATCCTCCGTACTTATCGGCAAACGTGTCGATTTTGTTGAAATTGGCGTTTTCGTTGATAAACGCTTTGCGGGCGTCGACGTTGTTGCCCATCAGCGTGGAAATCATCGCGTCGGCTTCGGCGGCGTCCTCGACGGTTACGCGCATCAGCGTGCGGGTCTTGGGGTTGAGAGTCGTCTCCCAAAGTTGGGGCGGATTCATTTCGCCGAGACCTTTGTAACGCTGAATGGTATAGGTTCCGCTGCGGAGTCCTGCCGTCAGAAGATCGAGTTCTTTGTCGGTATAGGCATACTTGACCTCGCCCTTCCGCTCGAATTTGTACAAAGGCGGCATGCCGATAAAGATGTGTCCTTCCATCAGCAAAGGACGCATATAGCGATAGAAGAACGTCAACAAAATGCTTCTGATATGCGCGCCGTCCTGATCGGCATCGGCAAGAATGACGATCTTGTTATACTTGAGATTGGCGATATTGAAGTCTTTTTCGATATCGGTCCCCAGCACATTGATCAGGGTCAGAAGTTCCTCGTTGGACAAAATCTGGGTGCGCTTGACCTTTTCGGCATTGAGGGGTTTGCCGCGAAGGGGAAGCACCGCCTGAAACGTGCGATCCCTGCCCTGCTTTGCCGATCCGCCTGCCGAATCTCCCTCGACGATAAACAACTCGTTAAACTCCGCTTTCTTGCCCGAACAGGCGCTGAATTTTCCGACGATCGCCACGCCTTTGGCTGAATTTTTGTTGCGCGCGATTTCTTTTGCTTTGCGCTCCGCGGCGCGGACCTTGCCGGCATTGATGCCGATCTTGACGATCAGATTGCCGAGGTCTTTGTTTTTGGGCGTGGTAAGAAACTCGTCCAGTTTGTCGCCGATCAGCGTTTCGACCAAACCTTTGACCTCGGGATTGCCGAGCTTGGTTTTGGTCTGTCCTTCAAACTGAACGTTCTGCATCTTAACCGACAAAATGGCGGTCATTCCGTCGCGATAATCTTCACCGATCAGTTTTTCGTCCTTGGGCTTAAGAAGGTTGTTGCGCTTGGCAAAGTCGTTCAGGCATCTGGTAAACGCGCTTCGGAATCCCGTTTCGTGCGTTCCGCCTTCCGTTGTCGGTATATTGTTGACATAGCTGATGACCGATTCGCCGTACGTCGTCGTATACTGAACGGCAAGCTGAACTTCAAAATTGTTGTCCTTTGCTTCGAGATAGATGATCTTTTCGCTTTGTTTTTCTTTGGCTTCGTTGACATAACGGACAAAGTCTGCCAGCCCGCCTTTGAACATATACTCGTAAAACTTATGCGTTCCGTCCTCTTCCGTTACTCTGCGGTCTTCCACCGAAAGCGTGATACCCTTGTTGAGAAACGCCAGTTCGCGCAGGCGTTTGCGGATGATGCCGAGATCGAGCCGATGTTCCCCGAACACGCGATCGTCGGGTAAAAACGTCACGACCGATCCCCTCCGTTTGGTAGAACCTACGACGGTCAAGGGCGTTTTGACGACGCCCGAACGGATTTTTCCGTTTTCTTCGGGGCTGTGAAACTCTTCCCGATACAGTTTTTTGTTTTTGTGAACCTCTACCGTCAACCAGCGCGAAAGGGCGTTGGTGACCGATGCGCCGACGCCGTGCAAACCGCCGCTGAACTTGTATTCGTCGTTGTTAAACTTTCCGCCTGCGTGCAATTTGCCGAACACGAGTTCGGTACCGGGAATTTTTTCTTTCGGATGAATATCGACGGGGATCCCCCTTCCGTTGTCGTCCACCGAGACCGATCCGTCCTCATAAAGTACGACGCGGATGGTATCGGCGTAGCCGTTGGCGGCTTCGTCCATCGCATTGTCGACGATTTCCCACAAAATCTGGTGCAGACCCGCGATTCCCGTTGTTCCGATATACATCCCGGGACGCAGACGAACCGCTTCGAGTCCTTCGAGAACCACAAGATTGCGGGCGCCGTATTCTTTCTCGGCCATAGACTTTCCTCCTCAGACAGTATGGTCACGCGTATAAATACGCGCATATTAATAAAACAATACAATATATAGTAGCATACCACCGCCGCTTTGTCAATATGTTGTTGTCAGATTGCTTCTCGGCACTCTCCGAAGCCGACCGAGCGGGGAATCTACATAATTTTCCCAACCGCCCCGCGTCATTGCAAATCCCGCGTCGTCATATACTAATGCTATGATAAGCAAGGGGATTTTGCTGAATGCGGAGGAACTCAAAGAAGCGGAGTATCTTTTGCGTCGGCTTGGAGAAAATGCGACCGACGTCGCAGAGGGAAAAGACTATCGGTGGATCGGCGTTGCGGACGACGGACTGCGCGCCGAACTCGTCACCGAAATCATTACGGGATTTTATAAATTCCGAGCATTGGAGCAAGCCGTCCGCGTCCGATACGAAGGCTATCACCATGCGGCGTTTCTTGCCGCATTGCTGAGTTTTGACGGAGAGGACGAACGCCGCAGCGTTCGACGAGCGGCAAAACGGTTTGACTGTGTGTCGCCTCGATCGCTGTGCGCATTCTGCCTGCCGGAGTTCGAAGGAGTCTGGCAAGAAATCGCAGCCCTCGGCAACCGTCTGACTTCGCGTTGCGCCGGTCTTGCAGAACACTACGAAATCATTTCCTTTCTGCTCGGAATATCGGGCAATCGGGCGCCCAAAGTCAGATTATCGACACCCGATTCCAAGACAATCGTGGTCGGCTCCCATCCCTACCCCGTTGCCGATCTTACCGATGACACGGGCAAAAACCTGCTGATCGCCGCTTTGACAAAGCGACCTTCCGGCATTGTCCTGAGCGATCCCTCCCGATTCGATCCCGCACTGATCGACGTCATCGAGCGACTCGGAGAATCTTAAAAACAAAAGCCGCCATCGGGCGGCTTTTCCGGTTACGGTGGCAATCCTATTATTTGGTACCCGTTTTGAGATTGAATACCAATTCCTTCTTTTCGCCGTCTTCGAGATAGCGAATGACAAAATAATCGTTGTCTTCGAGGTCGACGCTAAGGATGATGGCATTGGATTTTTTGAAGGTTTTGCAGACGAGTTCGAGTTCCTTTTCCCCGTATCTTCCGACGTCATCCGACACAAACAAAACACTGCCGAACAGATGGTTGATTTTGGCAAGCAACAGTTTTTGTTCTTCGCTGAACTTCAGATTGTAATTCCGCAGGAAAAAGACGTCGGGATCGTTGAGAAACGCGCGTCCGTTGAGGTGGCGACGGAATACCGTATTGTTGATGGCGTTTTGCGCCGACGGAATTTCGTGGTTGATGCGAAGTTTGTTGTAGTATTTTCCGCGGTAAACCAAATCGACGTCGCAACTGATCCGACAAGCGTCGACATAGCCGAATGCGGCGCCGAGCGGCACGCCGCAACCGAGAATCAGTTTGTCCCCTACGCATTCTCTGAGAAACTCCATTGCTTCGCACATAATCATGCCGCGGCTTTTGCCGTAACGGGGCTGCATGCACTGGCTGTACAGAAAGTCCAGTTTGACCATATCGTAACCCCAATCGTTCAGGACGACGTCAAAGACGTTTTTGATATAGGCCCTGGCTTCGGCGTTGTAGATATCGAGCGTATACGCGCCGCCCCAGCCCGCACAACCGAGAAGCGGCTTGCCGGTCTGATTGTCGGTGATCAGCCATTCGGGGTGTTCGTTTGCGATGCGCGAAACTTTTTGGGCATTGAAGGGAGCAAGCCAAATCCCCGCAAGCAGACCCTTTTCGTGAATGCGGTCGGCAACGTACTTCATCCCGCGCGGGAATTTGGGAGAAGGATCGAGCCAGTCCCCGACAAAGGTTTCGTAACCGTCGTCGATCTGGAAGATATTTGCGCTTTGCTTGACGCGGGTAAGCCCTTCGAGGTCGCGCAGAATGATCGACTCGTCGATTTTCTGGAAGTAATTGTACCACGACGTGTATCCCGACAAATGATCGATACGCGGCGCGGGCAGATCGAGCAGACCGAAATAGGCGTCAAAGACTTCGTCATAGCTCCCCGTAAACGTTACCACATCGAGCAATACGACGGGGGCATTGACTTTCAGCCCCTCGACGTCCTTTTTGATGGTAAAGGTCCCTGCTTTCATATCGGTTTTGAAAATCGTAAAGCCCGTGCGTTCCGAGCGGGAACCGTACAGCTGAAATTCGTTTTCGTGACGGATATAGCAATAGGTATAGCTGCTGAAAATCCCGGGTTTGTTGGCGGGGGGATTGAACAGATAGTCGCCCGAAATCGAAATCAGCTTGCGCGACGCTTCGGAGATATCTGCGAGTTTGAAGTAAGACGGAATTTTCTGATCGCTTGCATATTCTTTGCTGGTCGTCCAAGCCTGATAACCGTTTGCAAAAAAGCGAACGTCCGTGCCGTAATCCTTATTGTAGCGCAGTTCAAAATCGATCAGCTCCAACTCGGTACGCGGGATCAGCCGAACGACCAGGCTGTCGCTGCCCGCAACGGTTTCGAGATAGTAATGAGTGGTTTGATAAAGATCCTCGACAAACACTTCGCCGCCGACGCGATATTTTATATACAATTTGCTTTCTTTCATAATATGTCCTGTCCTGAAAATTTCTGAAGTGGCTATAGAACGCACGCCTATAGTAAATACAGTATAATAGAAAACCCGGTGAATTGCAACAAAAATTTCCGACGGGCTAATTGTGCTAACCCAAACGCGACCGCCATATCATAAATTATGCAAAAAATCCGCTTTCACCCCGCGTTTTGGGTTTTGGCTTTTGTCATGGTATGGCAAGGGAATGCGCTTATGCTGATCAACACCGTGGTATCGGCATGTTTGCACGAAGGAGCGCATGCCCGCGCGGCGTATCACAGAGGATATCGTCTCGGACAGATCACGCTGATGCCCTACGGAGCCGTACTCAGCGGAGCCGAAGCAATCGAACCGAAAGACGCGCTCGCCATCGCGGCGGCAGGTCCGCTTGCCAACCTCTGCATCATGAGCGTTGTCACCGCACTTTGGTGGATGTTCCCGGCATTATATCCGGCGACCAAGCCTCTGTTTGTAGTCAACGCTACAATTTTTGTCTTCAATCTACTGCCCGTCTTCCCGCTTGACGGAGGCAGAATGATCCTTGCCGTTTGCAAAAACCGCACCAAAACGTTAAAGATTTTGAGGGGCATCGGCGTTGCGCTCGCCATCGTACTGTCGGCGGCATTTGTGGCGTCGGCATTTTTCGGCATCAACTATACGCTGGCGATCTGGGCGGCAATGCTTTACCTGTCCGCAACGGGCGGCAGCCGGGACGAGCAATACGTTTCGCTCGCGCTCAACGCTCCTTGTCTGAAAGATTGGAGCGCTCCCGTTTCGCTATTGAATGTAGCTATAGATACGGAATATACCCTTAAAAAGTTGTTGCGCCTGATTCGCGGCGATCGGATTTTGACCGTCGAAATCCGCGACGGATCCCGCCTCGTCGCCCGCCTCACCGAAGAAGAGGTCTGCGACCTCTGCATGCGCTTTCCACTCTCGACAACGGTCGGACAAGCAATATCCTCCTTCAGACCGACCGCAGATGTTTGACGCGATCGGTCATGAGCGAAATTTCGACGGTATACCTTCCGTTGACATCCAGCCCGATTTCAAGCCCGAGCTTTTCGGGCTCGACGTCAAAGTACGTCCCCAGCAGCTCGACCAGATCGCTTCGGAGCGATGCCGTCAATCCCGACGGAATCTGCTCTTTGTCGGTCAGCAAAACGCGCTTTAAGCGCATTACGGCTTCCTTTCCCTTGTGTTCCATCTCTGTCCTCTCCGTTTGCCGCTAACGCCCGAAAATGCGTCGCAGCAGATTTTTTTTGCGATAGTCGTAAACTTCGCTCCCCTTGCCCATCAGCCGCAACGCCGCAAGCCGATAGGCTTCTCCCGCGCCGCTCCTGACAAATGCCCGATGTCCGATCCCGACCCCGTCGTCCTCGGGGACGGTTGCGAGCAGTTCGGTCTTCAGAAGCCGCGCGATATCCTCGGGACTCATTGTCGCGCCGCGCTCGATCAGGTCGGGGCGGATGCGGTTGACCAACAAACCCGCTATCGTGACGGGATAAACCGACAACAGACCCAGCACCTTGTCGGCGTCGCGTACCGCGCCGATGTGCGGCGTCGTGACGACGACGGCACGCTCTGCCGCACTGACCGCGCGATGAAAGCCTTGTTCGATGCCGGCAGGACAGTCGATCAACACAAAATCGAACTCCTTTGCAAGCTCTGCCACAATCGCCTGCATCTCCTTGACGCCCGGTTTTTCACCGTACCCTTTTGCCGACGGCAGCACGGATAAGGTATCGATCCGTTCGTCGCGGATCAGCGCCTGTCGCAACCTGCACTTCCCTTCGGCAACGTCCAAAAGGTCGTAGATGACTTTGTGTTCGACCCCCATCGCGACATCCAGATTGTTCAGTCCGACGTCGGCGTCGACCAGAACTACGGTCGCGCCCTCGGCGGCAAGCGCAATGCCGAGATTTGTCGTCGCGGTCGTTTTGCCGACCCCGCCTTTGCCGGAGGTAATAACGATTCTTTCTCCCATAAAAAAGCCTCTCCCCATTATAACGCATCGGGGAGAGGCGGATTTTGACCGATCTTACGATCTTTTGCCGAGATTGCTCAGGCGCTCAGTTCGGCTATACGCTGAACGATCTTTTCGAGTTTTTGGCGGTTGGCGGCAAGCTTCTCGGTTTCGGCGTCAACCAGCTGGCGCGGCGCTTTGGCAAGGAATCCGGGGTTGCCGAGCATCCCTTCCCCGCGGCGCACCTCGTTTTCGAGTTGGCGTTTTTCTTTTTCAAGACGCGCGATTTCTTTGTCCATATCGATCAGTCCGCCGAGCGGCAGGATCAGTTCGGCGCGTTCGGTCACGACGTTGACGGTTTTTCCTTCGACTTCGGACTTGTCTTTTACATATGCCACCGTTTCGACGCCGGCAAGTTTTTTGATGTAGATTTCGTTCTTCTTAAGATATGCCGCTTCTTCGGAGACCAGGAACAGCGACAGCTTCTTGCCAACTTCGACGTTCATCTCGGCACGGATATTGCGGATCGCGCGGATGATTTCCTTGATCCCTTCAAACCGCACATAATCGCGCGTAAAGACAAACTTCTTGTTGTGCGAAGGATACTTCGCATACATGATGGTCTCGGTATCGCCGATTTCTTCCCAGATCTTTTCGGTGATGAACGGCGTGAACGGATGCATCAGCTTGAGAATGTTTTTGAGTACATAATGCAAAACGGCAAGCGTTTCGGACTTCTTCTTGGCGTCGTCGCCGTACAAAACGGGCTTGGACAGCTCGATGTACCAATCGCAGAAATCCGACCAGATGAAGTCGTAAAGTTTGGCGTTGGCAAGTCCCAGTTCGTACTTTTTGAGATTGCTGTTGACTTCGCTGATCAGCTTGTTGAGTTTGTGCAAAATCCATTTTTCGGGCGCGCCGAAGCGGAAAGATCCGATTTCGGGCAGCGTCTGCCCTTCCGAATTCATCAGAACAAAGCGCGCGGCGTTCCAGATTTTGTTGAGGAAGTTGCGGGCGGGTTCGATTTTTTCTTCGCTGAATCTGATATCGGAGCCGGGAGCAACGCCGGTCGTCAGACTGAAACGCAACGCGTCGGCACCGTATTTGTCGATCATCAGCAAGGGATCGATGCCGTTGCCGAGGGATTTGCTCATTTTACGTCCCTGCGCGTCGCGGACGATGCCGTGGATCAAGACTTCGGGGAACGGGATTTCGCCCATATGCGCAAGCCCCGAGAAAATCATGCGCGCCACCCAGAAGAAGATAATATCGTACGCCGTCACCAGCACGTTGGTGGGATAGAAATATTTGAGATCCTCGGTGATTTCGGGCCAGCCCAGCGTCGAGAACGGCCAAAGCGCACTGCTGAACCAGGTATCGAGTACGTCTTCGTCCTGTTTCAGATGGGCACCGCCGCATTTGGGGCAGACGGTGGGATCGACCTTGTCGACAATGACTTCGCCGCAGTCTTGGCAGTACCATGCGGGGATGCGATGCCCCCACCAAAGCTGACGGCTGACGCACCAGTCTTTGATGTTTTCCATCCAGTTGAAATAGGTTTTGGAAAACCGCTCGGGGATAAATACGATCTTCTTGTTTTTGACGACCTTGATCGCGGGCGCGGCAAGAGGCTGCATTTTGACAAACCACTGCTTGCTGACCATCGGTTCGACAACCGATTTGCAACGATAACACTGTCCGACGTTGTGAGCGTAAGGTTCGATTTTTTCCATCAGACCCAGCACCTCGAGATCGGCGACCACGCGTTTGCGCGCTTCGTCGCGGTCGAGTCCGCAATAGGCAAAGGCGTTTTCGTTCATCACTCCGCCTTCATCCATGATGACAATCGTTTCCAGTCCGTGACGGAGTCCGACTTCGAAGTCGTTGGGGTCGTGCGCCGGCGTAATTTTAACCGCGCCGGTCCCGAAGCCGATCTCGACATAATCGTCGGCAATGACCGGGATCAGACGGTCGGTCAGCGGCAGCTTGAGGAGCTTGCCGATCTTGTCGCTGTACTGCTCGTCCTTGGGATTGACTGCTACCGCGACGTCTCCGAGCAAGGTTTCGGGACGCGTCGTCGCAATCACCAGATAGCCGCTTCCGTCGGCATACGGGTATCTGATATGCCACAAAAAGCTGTCTTTGGTTTCGTATTCGACTTCGGCATCCGACAACGCGGTTCGGCAATGGGGACACCAGTTGATGATGCGATTGCCGCGATAAATCAATCCTTTGCGATAGAGGTTGACAAAGACTTCGCGGACGGCGCGCGAACAACGCTCATCCATCGTAAACGCTTCGCGGCTCCAGTCGCAGGAACTGCCGAGCCGACGGAGCTGATGTACGATTCTGCCGCCGTATTTATCTTTCCACTGATAGGCGCGGCGCATGAATTCTTCCCTGCCGATGGTTTCTTTGTCCAGCCCTTCGGCTTTCAGACCCTCGACGATTTTGACCTCGGTCGCGATCGAGGCGTGGTCGGTTCCGGGAAGCCACAGCGTTTCGAAGCCCTGCATGCGCTTGTGGCGGATGATGATGTCCTGAATGGTATTGTTCAGGGCATGCCCCATATGCAACTGCCCCGTGATGTTGGGTGGAGGGATGACGATGCTGTACGGGGGACGTTCGGGGTCACATTTGGGCGTGAAGTAACCGCGGGTTTCCCACGCGGCGTACATTTCTTTTTCAAACGAGGCAGGCTCGTAGTTTTTGGATAATGCCATAAGTTTCTCCGCAGTAATAGGATGAATGCGTTATTTTTGTTCGGACGATTGATCGGGTTGCTCTTCTTCGGATTCGCCGAGTTCGTGCGCGACGGTGGTGCCGTTGCGCTTGGAGGCGAAAATCGCTTTGATGATGCGCAATGCCTGACCGAGATAATTAAAGAACGCCGCATAGGTCAAAACGACGCCGATCCCGATGACGATCCAGTCGGCATAAAACGCTTTGTCGGCGAAAAAGGGATGGAAATAGCTCATAAAGACGGCAATCGACAGCGTGAAGGACGCGACTTTTCCCATCATGTTCGCCTGAATCAGACGAGAATGGTTTGCCATAAAGAATCCGCCGACGATCATCGTCAGTTCTTTCAACGCAATCGCGACGATAAACGCCCAATGGATATAACCGATAATCGTCAGGGAAAGAATTGCCATGACGTGCATCAGTTTATCTGCAAAAGGATCGAGCATGATGCCGAGATCGCTCCCCTGATTGAAGCGGCGGGCGATAAAGCCGTCAAACAGATCGGTTGCCGCGGCGGCAGCCATAATGATCAAACCGACGACGGGCAAGCGGTAAGGACCGACCTGCAGATAAGTCGAGGGATCGAGGGTGCACCACATAAAAAACGGCACCGACAGAAAGCGCAGGAAGGTCAGAAAGTTCGGAACGGTAAAAATTTGATTTTTAAGATCTTCTTTTCTCATAATATCTCCTTATATTGCGGATGCAAAAGGGATTTGACGGCGGAGCGTCGCTTGATAGTATAACACATCCGGGCGAAAGGGACAAGCGTTTGACCGCCCGGAAGGAGCCTATGCGGGCAACTATTGCTTTTCGGGACGGGTCGTATCGACGAGGGTGTGATTGAAACTGATGTATTTGACGCTTTTAATCCCGTTGAAGCAGTTTTCTTTGGAGGTATACCCCTGACTTGCCAAAATATTGGAGGTGTTTGCCGCGCGCAGACGGAAGCGGAACTTCCCTTCGTTGTCGCGGTAAACCTCGAAGACGGGTCTGCCGATCGTCACGAGATATTCCGTCCCCTTTTTGGTGGTATCGACGGTTTCAGCTTCGTTGGCAATTTTGATCACTGCTTCGATGCCGTTTTTCGCGCCCGATTTGCGGGCGTATCCCTGGCTGTGCGCAACGGTGTTTTCGTTGGACGCTTTGATCCGGAATCGGAATTGACCGCCGCTATCCTTATAAATCTGAATGGTACCGGGGCGACGGGTCGAAGCCTCGATTTTTTGGGCTTCGGCTTCCTCTTCGGCTTTGAGAATTTCGGTACGCGTCGGAACGACGGGTTCCGGTTGCGGGATGGGCGCGGGTTTTTGTTTTTTGCGCACGGGTTTGACTTCTACCCCGGCGGAAACCCGTTCTTTACGCAGCCGCACCGCGGCAACCGTTTCCGAAGCTTCGGGACTGCCTTCGGGCAAATCGACGGGATCGGATTCGGGGATGGGTTGGTCGAGAATATCGGCTTTCGGCGCCGTCTCGATCGGAGCGGGCGCTTCGGCAACCCTTGCACGCTGTTTCTTTTTCTTCACCGCAACCGCGATCAAAATGACGGCGACGACGACAACCGCCAGCACAACCGCGCCGACGATATATCCGTTGTAACCTGTCTGCAAAAAGGTGACGATCCGATCCATATCTGTTTCCTCCTTTCCGATCGGTATGATGGCAAATTGCTCCGTCCCGCACGGACGGAATCAGTCTTGCGCGCGACGCTCTTTCATCAGAATGCGCATCCGCTGTTCGTGATCGAGAATCACCTTTCGGATGCGGAGGGATTTGGGCGTTACTTCCAGCATCTCGTCGGGCTCCAGAAACTCGATGCACTCTTCGAGCGAAAATTTGCGCGGCGTCTCGAGGCGCAACGCTTCGTCCGATCCCGCGGCACGCATATTGGTGACGTGCTTACGCTTGCAGACGTTGACGCTGAGATCCTCTTGTTTGGGGCTGTAGCCTACGACCATTCCCGCATAGACGGGTGTGCCGGGTCCGATAAACAATGTGCCTCTTCCTTGCGCGTTGAACAGTCCGTACGTCACGGCTTCTCCCGTTTCGAAGGCGACCAAAGCTCCGTACGGACGACGGGGCATCGTGCCTTTAATCGGCTGGTAACCGTCAAAGATTCCGTTCATCACGCCTTCTCCGCGGGTGTCCGTCAAAAAGTCGCTCCGATATCCCAAAAGTCCGCGTTCCGGGATCACAAACTCCAGTTTGATACGGCTGTTGTTGGGATTCATCGTTACCAGTTCCCCTTGGCGCCTGCCCATGTTTTCCATGACCGTTCCGACGCATTTTTCGGGGACGTCGACATACAGGCGCTCCATCGGTTCGCACAGCACTCCGTCGATCATTTTGTTGATGACCTTGGGGGTCGAAACTTGAAACTCATAGCCTTCCCGCCGCATGTTTTCGATCAGGATAGAAAGATGAATTTCCCCTCTGCCCGATACGCAGAAGGAGTCGCTTGTCGCGCCGTCCTCGACTTTAAGACTGACGTCGCGCAGCGTTTCTTTGTACAACCGCGCCTTGAGGTGACGGGAGGTGACAAACTTCCCTTCCTTCCCTGCAAACGGGCTGTCGTTGACCGAAAAGATCATCTGCAGCGTCGGCTCGCTGATTTTGACGAAGTTGATGGGTTCGATCGCTTCGGGATGACAGATCGTTTCGCCGATCGTTACGTTCTCGATGCCCGAAAACGATACGATGTCCCCTACCTTTGCCTCTTCGACCGTCCGTTTGTTCAGCCCCGCAAATTGATAAATGTTGGTGATTTTGGAGCGATAAACGCGATCGCTGTGATAGTCGCAGACGGCGACCTCGGTATTCTGACGCATCACGCCGCGTTCGATTCTGCCGATTGCGATTCTGCCGACATAATCGTTGTAGTCGATCGACGATACCAGAACCTGCAACGGTCCGTCGGGATCGCCCGCAGGCGGATCGATATGGTTGACGATCGCTTCGAACAACGGTTGCAGATCGCATCCTTCCTCGTCGGGCGAAAGGCTTGCCGTCCCCGTTCTCCCGGAACAATAGATGATCGGACTGTCCAACTGTTCGTCGGTTGCGTTGAGATCGAGCAGCAGGTCGTAGACTTCTTCGACGACTTCGGCGGGACGTGCGTCGGGCTTGTCGACTTTGTTGACGCAAATAATTACTTTGTGATTCATTTCAAGTGCTTTTTGCAACACAAAGCGGGTCTGCGGCATCGGGCCTTCGTACGCGTCCACCAACAACACGACGCCGTTGATCATTTTGAGAACGCGTTCGACCTCGCCCGAAAAATCGGCGTGCCCGGGCGTATCGACGATGTTGATTTTGACGTCGCCGTACATACACGAAGTGTTTTTGGCAAGAATCGTAATGCCCCGCTCGCGTTCCAGGGGGTTGTTGTCCATCACGCAGGTTTCGACCACCTGATTGTCGCGAAAGACGCCGCCCTGCCGGAGCATTGCGTCAACCAGGGTGGTTTTGCCGTGGTCGACGTGGGCGATGATTGCAATGTTTCTTAAATCGTTTCGTATCATAATCGTTACACTCTGTCGGTTTATGCGGCGGTGAATTCGACGATCGTCCAATCCGGCACGGCATACAGCGTATAAAGATGCCGCGGATCGTAGACGGGTGCGCCGGCTTCACCGAAATAGGCGTAATTGACGGGACGGATATAGAAGCGGTATGTCCCGGATTTCATATAGAACTTGTGATCTTTCAGTTCGTTCGCAGAATAGATCTGGGCGTTTTCCAGTGCCACGATCTCGCTGGTATTGGGCGCAACGGTGGCAAGCTGATAGAATTCGACGTGATAAACGTGACTGCGGTAGACATAAGTGACGTCCGACCATACCGCGGTATTGATGCGGTAACAGGGATTGCCCCTGTCGTCTGTGGAAGGCAAAAACTGCAGCGCCGCCTCGCTGAAAGAGTCAAGCACAAAACCTTCGACGTCGTACGTTTTCCAGTCCGAAAACGCGCTGTCGCGTTGGGGATAACGGTGCAAGGCGCGCACGCGATAACGTAAGGTACCGCGCACGCGCTCGAATTCGACATAAGTTTCTTCCACCGTTTTGACCAGGACTTCGGTTTCGTCCAAAAGGTCGTAAACGTATTCGATGCGATAGCCGACCGCGCCCGTAACTTCCGCCCATTGCAGGCGAATCCGATAAGTAGGTTCGCCCGTCACATAGGCAACGCCGACTTCCTGCGGCGTCGCAAGCGGACGGCTGAGCGGAACCAGCACTCCGGTCAGGATGCCCGCCGCCATCACAATGACGATGACGACGGCGATCAGAACCTTAGTTTGCTTCGGACTGAGGCGCGCCATGGCAATCAGTGCGCCGCGATCACTTTCTTAAGGCGGGCAAAACGGGGAAGCCCGTCTTCCAGCGGCGCTTTGCTGTCGCCTTGAATCAAAGGCAACGCATAGTCGACAAATTCTTTGGAGAGCATCGTGCCGTCGTTGACGATCCATTCGAGGGGCACGGTTTTTTCGGTATTGGCGGCAAGATCGACGGGCATAAGTTTGAGGTTGCACTTATAGCTGCCGTCCGACATATCGCGTTCGAAGACGACCATCTTGTCGGTTTCGCCGTCCACGGCGGCGCGAACCGCGGTCTGCCCTGCCAAAAACGCTTCTTCGACGTCCACCGCGCTTGCAATGTGTGCGCCGCAACGTTGCATCAGGCTGAACTCGATGCCTCTGACTTTTCCGCCGATGCGTTCCGAAACCAGTTGCGCAAGGTTGGCGGCAAGTCCGCCCAGCTGGGTGTGACCGAAATTGTCTTTCGCCTTAGCCGCCGAAAGCGCTTCGGCGACATAAACGCCTTCTTCCGTCTTGATGCCTTCGGACACGGCGACGATACATTTGCCGTTGTTGGCATCGGCAACGCGTTTGACGTCGGCAAGGAATTTGTCTGCCGAGAAGGGAATTTCGGGCAGATAAATCAGATCGGCGCCCAAACCTTTGTAGGAAGCCAATGCCGCGGCGGCAGTCAGCCACCCTGCGTTGCGTCCCATGATTTCGACGATGGTGATCTGACCCTTGTCGTAAACTTTGGCGTCGAGATTGAGTTCCATCATCGTCGTCGCAACATATTTTGCCGCGCTTGCGTAGCCGGGGCAGTGATCGGTACCGTAAAGATCGTTGTCGATGGTCTTGGGCACGCCGATGATGTTGCACTCGTATCCGACCGACAGAAGGTATTTGCTGACTTTGTTGCAGGTATCCATGCTGTCGTTGCCGCCGTTATAGAAGAAATAACGGATGTTGTACTTCTGAAAAACTTCGAGAATGCGCTTATAATCGGTGTCGTCGACCGAGGCGTCCTTCAGTTTATAGCGGCAAGAACCCAGTGCCGAACTCGGCGTGTTTTTGAGCAACATAATCTCTTGGAGATCTTCTTTGCCCATGTCGAAAAACTGCTCGTCCAGGATCCCTTTGATCCCGTGAGCGGCACCGTAAACGGCGGTAATGTTTTTCTGTTTGAGTGCTTCGGTAATCACGCCCGCTGCGCTGGCGTTGATGACGGAGGTGGGACCTCCCGACTGACCGAACATACATGCACCGACTAAGTTTTTCATTGGTTTCCTTCTCCTTATATCTGAAATTTGATTGGATTCGATTGACAAGCGGATCAAAGCGAAAGCAGAGACGCAATCCGATAGAGCTCGTCGTTGACTTTGCGTTCCATATCGAGCGCTTCGGTAATATCGTCGTCGATCACCGCGCCTTCGCGGACACCGACCACACGGCCGCCGATATCGTTTTTGAGCAGATTGACGGCGCGATCGGCACAACGTGCGGCAAGCACGCGGTCCGCCATCGAAGGCGTGCCGCCCCGCTGAATATAGCCGAGCTTGACGGTACGGATGGTGATGTCGACTTTTTCCTGAATCATGTTTTTGAGCGTATTGCAGTCGCAAACACCCTCGGCAAGAACGATGATGTCGGAAGCTTTGCCTTTGATGATATTGCGGCGCATCTTGTCGCAGATGGCGTCGATGTCAAAGGGAATTTCGGGTACGACGATGGACTCGGCACCGCCCGCAAGCCCCGAATAAACGGCAATATCACCGCAATGACGCCCCATAACCTCGATGATACAGGCGCGATCGTGCGACGTCATCGTGTCGCGGATTTTGTTGATGGCGTCCAGAACGGTATTGACGGCGGTATCGAAGCCCAACGTAAAATCGGTATAAGCCAAGTCGTTGTCGATGGTGCCGGGAATCCCGACGCAAGCCATTTTGTGGTTGGTGCAAAGGTCGCGCATCCCGCGGAAAGAACCGTCGCCGCCGATGACGATCAACCCTTCGATCCCGTAAGCGCGCAAGACTTCGTAGCCTTTGCGGATGCCTTCGGGGGTATTGAATTCGGGACAACGAGCGGTTTTGAGAATGGTGCCGCCCCTCTGAATGATATCGGAAACCGAACGGGAATCCATTCTGCGGATGTCGCCTTTGATCAAACCGTCATAGCCGCGTTCGATTCCGTAAACTTCCATATCCTGATTGTTGGCACAACGGACGACGCCGCGGATGGCGGCATTCATTCCGGGGGCGTCACCGCCGCTGGTCAAAACTGCAATTCTGCGCATTGAAGTTACCTCACTGTAAGAATAATTTATCTGATTTGTCCGTTCCCGTTGAGAACGTATTTGACCGAAGTCAGTTCGCACAGTCCGATGGGACCGCGAACGTGTAATTTTTGGGTACTGATCCCCATTTCGGCGCCGAGTCCGAATTCGAATCCGTCGGTAAAGCGCGTGGAGGCGTTGACGTATACGGCGGCGGAATCGACCTCTTTGGCAAATTTTTGCGCCTTCGACATATCGGAGGTGATGATTGCATCGCTGTGATGGGTTCCGAACCGGTTGATATGATCGATCGCTTCCTGAACGCCGTCGACAAACTTGGCTTTGACGATCAGGTCTTCGTATTCGCGGTAAAACTCTTCTTCCGGTACAAGCGTTGCCGCGGGATAAGTTGCCTGCAGTTCGGCATCGCCCCGGATCTCGACGTTGGCTTCGGCAAGCCGATCGAGAACCTTCCGGACAAACGACTTGTCGAGCGCGCGGTCGAACAAAACGGTTTCGAGCGCGTTACAGACGCCGGGACGCGAAACTTTGGCGTTGAACGTCGTGGTCAAAGCGATTTCGGGATCGCAGTCTGCGGCAAGATAAGCATGGCAGTTTCCGCCCGCCGAAGCGATAACAGGCATCACGGCGTTTTCGAGTACGACTTTTTTCAGCCCCTCTCCGCCCCGCGGAATCACGACGTCGATATACTGACCTTGATGCAGCATCTCGGTCGTCAGCGCACGGTCGGGACCGTCAACAAGCCCGACCGTATCGGGCGATACTCCCGCTTCCGCCAACGCCTCACGGATACAATCGACGATTTTGCAAACGCTGTTGCGGCTGTCCCGACTGCCGCGCAAAACAACACCGTTGCCGCTTTTGATACAAAGCGCGGCGGCGTCAAGCGCAACGTTGGGACGGGCTTCGAAGATAATACCGATGACGCCGAGGGGCGCGCGGACTTTGGTGACGTCAATCCCGTTGTACATCTTGTAAGTTTCGACCACCTTGCCGACGGGATCAGGCAAGGCAATGACGGCGTCCAACCCGCGTACCATTCCTTCAATCCGCTTGGCGTCCAGCATCAGCCGATCCAAAAACGCGGCATTACGGCCGTTGGCTTTGGCGGCGGCAAGATCGAGGGCGTTTGCGGCGATCAGAGCGTCTGCCTGTTCGGTCAGCTTGCGCCCCGCAATGCGAAGAACAAGGTTCTTGGTTTCGGTGTCAATCCCCGCAAGTTTGTTTGCGGCAAGTTTGACGCGTTGACAAAGTTCCGATACGTTCATGGCGGTCTCCTTACAAGTCCGAAATTTCCGATTATACTAATTATAACACGCCCGCGCGAAAAAGCCATCGCGCGGGACGCATTTTTTTTGATCGGATTGATAATTTTATCGTAAAAGTCCCCTGCCGCTCAGTCCTCTTCGGGCTCCTCGGGCAGGATTGCGTTGTGATAGACGTTTTGAACGTCGTCGTTTTCTTCCAACATATCGATCAGCTTGACGACCGATTGGAGATGTCCTGCGGGATCGACTTCGTTGTCGGCAATCATTTCTTTTTCTTGCGACAGCACGTTGACGCCGTTTGCTTTCAGGGCCTCCGCCACGTCGTAAAGCTCGGTCGGCTTGGTATAGATTTCGTATACGTCCTCATCCGAAACGATGTCGTCGGCGCCGGCTTCGAGGGCAAGCATCATCATATCGTCCTCGTCAAAACCCGCCTTATCGGCAATGATCATGCCTTTGCGGTTGAACATAAAGCTGACGCATCCCGTCTGTCCCAGCGCACCGCCGTATTTGTCGAAGAGATGACGCATTTCGCCCGCCGTGCGGTTTTTGTTGTCGGTCAGCGTTTCGACGATGACGGCAACGCCGCCTGCGGCATATCCTTCGTAGGTCATTTCTTCGTAGTTAACCGCATTCAGTTCGCCACTCGCCTTTTTGATCGAGCGCATGATGTTGTCGTTGGGCATATTGTTGGCTTTTGCCTTTGCAATGACGTCACGCAGACGGGAGTTGCTGTTGGGATCGGCTCCGCCCTGCTTGACGGCAATGGCAAGTTCACGCCCGATTTTGGTGAAGATGCTGCCTCTTGCAGCGTCGTTTTTTCCTTTTTTGTTCTTGATGTTTGCCCACTTACTGTGTCCGGACATAACAACCTCCTAATTCAATCTATTGGTAGCCTTGGCTACATTTTCCGTCAGTACAGACATGGCGATCGAAGCGCTGACCGCGGCGTTGAGACTCTCCATCGCGCCGCGCATCGGGATTGCGAGTACGGCGTCGGCGCGCCTTCTGACGACTTGACTCAGCCCGTGCGCCTCATTGCCGACGGCAATGACGATCGGACCTTCGGGACAATAACCGTAAACCGAAGTACCGCCCATATCCAACGCAAGCACGCGATATCCATCGATCAGCCCGTCCAAAGCGGCATAGTCTTCGATCACAACGACATTGACTCCGAGAACCGCGCCGAGACTGCTCCTTACGGTTTTGGGGCAGAACGGATCGACGCCGTCTGCGACAATGACGTCTCCGACGCCCATTGCCTTGGCACTGCGGATCATCGTACCGAGATTGCCCGCGTCACGAATCCCGTCCGCAAGCAGGACGACCGGCGCACCGACGGGTCGCGCAGACGGAATGCCGACAACGGCAATCACGCCGGCAGGGCTGACGGTATCGCTGATCTTGGAAAATACGCGATCGTCGACCAGTACGCCCTCCTTCCCGAACCGAGCGGGAAGATATCCGTAGCGCTCCGCTTCGCTTGCTTTGATATAAACTTCGCGGACATCGCAATCTTCGGGGAGTTCTTTGACGATGTTTTCGCCCTCAACCAGCATCAGACCGCTCCGATCGCGGAATTTTTTGTCACGGAGCGCGGCAACCTTTTTCAGCTGTTCGTTTTGGGCGGAAACAATCGTCTTCATAACAAAATGTGAGCCTTCGCTCGGCGAAGGCTCTGAATCGTTAAGCGTTGAGCGCGCCCTTGGCTTTTTGGCAAAGCTCGGCAAATGCCGCGGGATCGTTGACGGCGATGTCGGCAAGCACTTTGCGGTTGAGATCGATGCCGGCAACTTTAAGGCCGTGGGTCAGACGGCTGTACGAAAGATCGTTCATACGCGCTGCGGCGTTGATACGGGCAATCCAGAGTCTGCGGAAGTCTCTCTTCTTAAGACGTCTGCCGACATAGGCGTATTGTCCGCTCTTCATAACTGCTTGACGGGCTACGCGATAGAGTTTGGATTTGGCACCGAAGTAACCTTTGGCTCTTCTCAGAATTTTTCTGCGTTTTTTAACTGCGTTGACTGCTCTTTTGATTCTCATTTCGGTATCCTCCTGCTATTACTTCGCCTGTCCGCCGATCATATTGCGGATCGTTGCCGCCTGGGTTTCGTTTACATAGCCGCCCTGGCGAAGGTTTCTTTTACGCTTACGCGTTTTTTTGTTGAGAATGTGATTCTTGTTCTGTTTGGCTCTTTTGATTTGCCCGTTGGCGGTCAGTCTGAACCGTTTTTTTGCACCGCTGTGCGATTTCATTTTCGGCATAGTCGTTCTCCTTGGATGTTATTTTTTAGCGAGAGGGGCAATCACCATCGTAATGTTTCTGCCCTCGTGCAAAGGTTTCTTTTCGATCTGGGCGACGTCTTTGAGCAACTCGAAAAAGTCGTCCATCACTTGCATACTGATTTCGGGATGCGCCTGCTGACGCCCTTTCATCCGAATGCTCAGACGCACTTTGTTGCCTTCTTCGACAAATTCGCGCGCCTTTTTGGCTTTGGTCTTCATGTCGCCGACGTCGATCGTTGCCGAAAGCCAGATGTCCTTGAGTTCGATGCTCTTGTGATTTTTGCGCTCTTCCTTTTCGCGCTTGATCAGATCGAAGCGATATTTGGGGTAATCCAGCAATTTGCATACGGGCGGCGTTGCCTGCGGCGAAATTTTGACGAGATCGAGTTCGCGTTCGTCGGCGATGCGTTGCGCCTGTGCCGTAGGCATAATGCCCATCTGAACGCCTTTGTCGTCTATCAGACGAACTTCGCGATCCCGGATTTCGGAGTTGATTTGCAATTCCTTAAAAATATGGGTATCCCTCCTAATAAAAAATGTGTCCGCATCCGCAAACACATCTCACCGGAACGCCATACGGCGCATAACTCGGATATAAGAACCGCTTTGCCCGTGGCTGGCGGTGAGAACGTTGCTTCTGCTTGTGTCCTATTGTAGCACGAACGACTTTGCCTGTCAAGCAAATGATATGCCGATTTTGCCGATTTTATCCCTTTTTGACAATAAAAAAGCCGCTCCGTCGGAGCGGCTGCAGTCAGGCAAACGGCGCCATGGAAAACTTATTGTCCCGACACGGTTTTGCTGTCGATTTCTTCCCGGATTCTTGCGACAAACTCGTCAAGCGTCATCTTGCCGATATCGCCGTCTTTCCGTCCGCGGACGGCGACGACGCCTTCTTCTTTTTCCTTGTCGCCGAGAATCAGCATATACGGAATCTTGCGGAGTTGTGCCGAACGGATTTTGAATCCGATTTTTTCGTTGCGAACGTCGGCAACCGCGCGAATTCCGCGCCGCTTCAGCTCGTCCGCCATAGCTTTGGCATCCTCTGCGGTACGGTCGGTCAAGCTGAGCACATAGACCTGTTCGGGCGCCATCCATACCGGAAACGCACCTTTGAATTTTTCGATCAGCAACGCGATCGTACGCTCGTAGCAGCCGATCGAAGTGCGGTGAATAATATAAGGATGCACTTTGTCGCCGTTTTCGTCGATATAATTCATATCAAACCGCTCGGCAAGGAACATATCGACCTGAATCGTAATCAAAGTGTCTTCTTTGCCGTAAACGTTTTTGACTTGGATATCGAGTTTGGGTCCGTAGAACGCGGCTTCTCCCACACCGACCGTATATCGGATCCCGAGATGATTGAGGATTTTTTCCATTTCGGCTTCGGCGCGATTCCATTTCTGCGGATCGTTGATGTACTTTTCGGTATTGCTCGGGTCCCATTTGGAAAAGCGGAAACTGACGTCTTCCAACAATCCTACGCATTTCAGCATATACATTGCAAGGTCGACGCATCCTTTGAATTCGGTTTCGAGTTGCGACGGCATGCAGATCAGATGCCCTTCGCTGATCGTAAACTGACGGACGCGGATCAAGCCGTGCATCTCGCCGCTCGCTTCGTTGCGGAACAGAGTCGAAGTCTCCCCGTAACGGATGGGAAGATCGCGGTACGATTTCAGTCCGTTGTTATAGATGGTGTACTGGAACGGGCAAGTCATGGGACGCAGGGCAAACACCTCGTTTTCGTCCTCGTTGTCCAGGACAAACATCCCGTCGCGATAGTGATCCCAATGCCCCGAAATTTTGTAAAGACGGCTCTTTGCCATATAGGGGGTTTTGGTCATCACATAGCCGCGGCGCTCCTCTTCGTCCTCGACAAAACGACTGAGAATCTGGAAGAGTTTGGCTCCCTTCGGCATCAGCAACGGGAGCCCTTGTCCGATATTTTCGTCGGTCATAAAAATTTCGAGGTCGCGCCCGAGCTTGTTGTGATCGCGGCTCTTTGCCTCTTCGAGTGCGGCAAGATATTCTTCGAGATCGCTCTTCTTTTCAAACGCCGTACCGTAGATGCGGGTCAGCATCTTGTTGTTTTCGTTGCCGCGCCAATACGCACCCGTCACCGACGTCAGCTTGAATGCCTTGACGTATTTGGTAGACGGAACGTGCGGTCCGGCGCACAAGTCCACAAAGTCGCCCTGTCGGTATAACGTAATCGCAGCGTCTTTGGGCAGATCGTTGATCAGTTCCACCTTATACGGTTCGTCCAGCTCGCGGAACAGTTTGAGGGCTTCTTTGCGGCTGACTTCTTCGCGTACGATGGGCAGACTCTCTTTAACGATTTTTTTCATCTCCGCTTCGATTTCTTTCAGCGCGTCCATCGTGATGGGCGTTTTGAAGTCGAAATCGTAATAGAAGCCCGTTGCGATCGCGGGTCCGATCGCGACGCGGACGGTGGGGTAAATCCGCTTGACCGCCTGTGCGAGAATATGAGAAGCGGAGTGGCGCAAAGCGCGTTTTCCTTCTTCGGATTCAAACGTCAGAAGTTCGACTTCGGCATCCTCTTCGATGGGCGTATAAAGTCCGACGACTTTGCCGTTGACTTTTGCGACAAGCGCAGCGCGAAACAGCCCGTCCGATATCGAACGGGCAATGTCGGCGGGTGTGGTGCCGACGGGAAATTCTTTTTGTTCGTCTCTTAATTGAATCAGCATAACAGTTCTCCGATCATCGGAAAATTTCCGAATAATTGTATTGATATTTTGCAAGAATCGCCGACGCTTTGTCGGCAAAATCCGTGCGGTCGTCTTGTCCCTGACCGTAAGCGTTTTTGGGATAAACATATCCGTCTTCCGCGGGGGCGATTACGTTGGAATCGATATAAGTATTGCTTTGCTCGGCAACGAGATCGTTGGGCGAGAACGTAATAATTGTCCCTTCATCCTCGTTGTCGGGATCTTTTTCGTATTTGACGCGATCCATGAGATCGGCTACGAGTCCTTGATAAGCGACGGTATCCGCCGCCGTTTTTTTGAGAAGCGACGCTCCGTAAATCCGACCCGCGACACCGCCGAGTTTGACGGCGTAATCCTGATCGTACATCGTAACGTCAAGATCGACGGCATGTCCGATGTAGTCTGAGAAGCGGAAACGCGCATAGACGAAGCTCTCTTCCAAGGAAGAATTGTTGAGGAAGCCGACCAATCCGCCGCCGTAATCGACGCAATATTGCGACAAGAGATCGGTGGGAACCGCCGTACCGTCCGGAGCAAAAGCAAATACGGCAAGGTCTTTCAGAACGGAATCGCCTGCGGCATAACCGACCGCTCCGCCGAGGTTGAAGGACGCACCTTTGCTGAGCGAATTCTGCGCTTTGTAGAGCGCTACGGTTTGGGCGTTGGAAAGTCCCGTCAAGCTGATACGATCGCCGAAGCCGACCAGACCGCCGAGATTGGCGCGGGATTTACCGTTGCCGATGACAGACACGCCGGACACGACTTTTGCATTGAGAATCGCGGTATTGTACGCCGCGCCGACGATACCGCCGACGTTGAGACGTCCGGCATAAACCTTGATCGACCCGCCGAAGGTTGCATTGCGAATGTTGTTGGCGACCACCTTGTCGGACACGATATCGAAAGTGCGGACATATCCGACGACGCCGCCGACGGTGTTGCTGTACAGGCGGTGCCGCTCGATTGCATAATCGTCGACAGACGTATTGTTGACAATGCCGACGTTGCTGACGACGTCGGTCAAGGAAACTTTACCCGAAGCATATCCTACGATGCCGCCCGTGTACTGATACATATAGTCGATATAATCGTGTTCCAGCGTTTGGGGATGATCGGTCCCGTCGTCCTTGACGAAGGTACGGTCAATCGCCTCGATCGTCGTAGAAATCGAACCGCTGACCGTGACGTTTTCGATCGTCAGGTCGCCGTACGAAAACCCGATCAGACCGCCGACATAATTGTTGTCGGCGCGGGAAGGGAAGTCGAAATCGACTTCGAGGGTCAGATTTTTGATCGTTGCACCCGCCGTAAATCCGAACAGTCCTTCATACGCCACGCTTTGACGTTTTTCGGGCGAAGGCGACTCGTCCGTAATTTTCAGACCCGAAATCGTATGCCCGTTTCCGTCGAAAACCGAACGGAAGGAATTGTCGTAATCGGATCCGATCGGCGTCCAGGAAGCGACCCCCGACAAATCGATATCCTCGGTCAAACGGAAGGTGGCCTTATCGTAATCGGCTCCGAGCTTATGATCGGACACGATCGCGGCAAGATCTTCGGCGGTAGCGATATCGACGGTGACGACCCCTTTGTGCGTGGACGGATCGGCACAAGCCGTCATCGTCAACGCCGCAAGCGATACGACAAGGATGGAAATCAGGATGCAGACGATGGATCGTTTCATAGTGTTCTCCGATTAGCGGGCAAATACCGATTGGATAAAGCGCAGGAAGTCGGCATACACTTCGGGGCGGTTGATCTCGTTGAGAATTTCGTGGCGGGCGCCGGGATAAACCTTGTAGGTAACGTCGGTGAGTCCCTTCTCTTTGTAGAAATTGTACAGTTTCTGTGCAAGCGCGGCGCGGTTGGATACGGGATCCTCGCCGCCGACGGCAATCAGAACGGGAAGGTTTTTGGGGATGTTGTCGACGCCTTCCTCGTACATTTCGGTCACGCCGTGGAAGAAGCTGCGATAGAACCCGATACACAGCGGATAGCCGCAATATTCGTCCTGCTCGTATTTTTCGACCTGCTTTTTGTCGCGGGAAAGCCATGCAAACTGCTGTCCCTGATCTTCAAAAGGCTTGTTGAAACTGCCGAAACTCATTTTATCGATCAGATAGCCGATTTTTTCGGGTCCGCAAAGCGCGGCTTGCGCCGATGCGATCAGATAGCCGATTCTGAGAAGCGGCGTTTTCATATAAGCGGTACCGGACAAAATCACGCCTTTGAGCATTCTGCCGTTGAGCTCCATAAACCGTTGGGAGAGGAAACTGCCGTAACTGTGTCCGAGCAGCAAAACCTCTTTTTTGTATGTATTTTTGGCATAATCGACGACGGTTCTGATATCCTCGAGCGTTTGGTTGAAACTATCTCCTTCGACAACACCTTTGGGTCCGGCGTTGTTATACTTGTGTCCGCGATGATCGTCTGCAAGCACGACAAACCCGTTTTGATTCAGGAATGTGGCAAAATCGTCATAGCGCTCGGAATGCTCGCTCATACCGTGACTGATGACGACAACGCCGACGCACTGATCGGACGGAACGTTGTCCCAGACCGAAACGTTGACGATTTTACCGTCGAAGGTATCGAGTTTTTTCGAAAGAAACATAGTATAACCTCCTCTGCCGATTATTATAGAAACAATAACGTAGGTATATGATACCACTTCCTGCCGTATAATACAATAGAAAGCGTCAAAATTTTTCGCAAAATCGCAATCCGGAGGGGGAAAGCATTGGGGACGATTGTATTGACCGGAGGAGGAACGGGGGGGCATATCATCCCCAATCTTGCATTGCTGCCGCAGCTCGGGCGGTATTTTTCGAGGATCGTATATCTCGCGGGCGACGGAATGGAAGCCCGACTGGTCCCCGCCGCGGGCATCCCGTTTTATCGGACCGAAACGGTCAAACTCGATCGCTCCCACCTCTTGGAAAACTTCAAAATTCCCTTTGTCATGCGCCGCGCAATCGAAGAAGCAAAGTCGATTCTGGATACCGAAAAGCCTGATATTGTATTCTCAAAAGGCGGATATGCCGCCCTTCCGACCTGTTATGCCGCAAAGGCGCGCAAGATCCCCGTCGTCGTCCACGAAAGCGACTACAGCTTAGGACTTGCCAACCGTCTTTGCGCCCGATTTGCCGCGGCGGTACTGACCTCTTTTCCCGAAACGGGAGGCGGAATTCTGACCGGAAATCCCGTGCGGGAAGAGCTTTTCAAGGGCGATGCCGACCTTATCCGCAGGCGTTACGGCATTCAGCTGAAGCCCGTCGTACTGATTTTCGGCGGAAGCCTCGGTGCCGAAGCGATCAACCGCGTGGTCGAAGAAGCGCTGCCGCGTCTGATCCGCAAATATTTTGTCATTCACATTGCCGGGAAATCGGCGGCAGAAAGCGTCGTCGCGTCCGACTATGTCAGACTTTCCTTTTCGGACGAAATGCCGCACCTGTACGCCGCGGCGGATTATGTCGTATGCAGAGGCGGTGCCAACAGCCTTGCCGAAGCAACGGCGCTCGGGAAGCGCACATTGTGTATTCCCCTCCCCAAAGGCGTGAGCCGCGGCGATCAGGAGCTCAATGCCGAGAGCTACCGCAAGCGCGGCTTGATCCGGGTTTTACCCCAGCCGCAACTAAGCCCTGACAGTCTGCTGGACGGCTTGGAAGCCCTTGCGACGCAACAATTAAAAACTCCGCCGAAAGCGGAGTCTAACGATGCGATCATACGCGTTTTGCTGGATGTCCTGCGTCAAAGCAATCAGCGCGCCCTGCCGAGAATTTCTTTGTAACGTCCGGTGTTATCGTTGATCAGGCGATACGCGCCGCGGATCAATGCGGTATCCGGCTCGGCGTCACAAGTGACGGGAATCGACAGATAGCGCGTGATATAATCGGCAAGCCCGCGCATCGAAGCGCCGCCGCCGGCAAGATACAAACCTTTTTTGCCGATCCGTGCCATCATGGGTTGCGGGACGGTGGTCAAAAGACTTTCGACGACTTCCAGAATTTTTTTGTAGCAGTACGCAATCGCCGGGCGGATGCCTTCGGCACTGATTTCGATCAATTTAATCTTGCCGTCCAACAGATCCTGACCTGCGACTTCCATCACGGAAGAATCGTTTTCAAACAAACTTCCGATCCCGAGTTTCAGCCGTTCCGCCGTCGCCCGCCCGATTTTGATATTATAGTTGTTAAGAATCCGTTCTACGATTTTTTCGTCGACCGTTCGCCCTGCCAGATTGACCGAGCAACCGCTGACGATCCCGTCGTCATTGATGACGGCAATATCGGTTGTTCCGTCCCCGAACACGACGCAAGCCCCCTCTTCGCCCCGTTTGAAATAAGGTAACAGTCCCAACACGCTTTCGACCAGCGTAATATCCCGATAACCGGTACGCGCGACCGCGTTTTCGACCGCTTCGCGCTCGACCGATCCCAGCCCGAGCGAAATCAGAACATACAATTCGATTCCGCCGAAGGGATTGCGCTGAATGGCGCGACCGAAAAATTCCGACAGCATCATGGTGCAAACTTCGGCATTGACGACGGCACCCTCGCTGATCGGACGTACGGCGGAGTAATGCAACGGCATGTCTTTGAGATAAGGCAAAGCGCGGTTTCCTGCGGCAACCAACTCCAGCCCGCTGCCTTTTTTGACGACGGCAACGGCAGGCTCGCGCAAAATCAAACCCTTATGAAAGATCGAAATATATCCCGATCCGAAATCGATGATGTACTTTTGCTTTTGCATAGGTTCACCTCAAGGTCACGCCCGACAGACGCAACAATTCGGACAGCGTTGCCGTAGGCAACCCGACGATATTATCGTAACTTCCCGTGTAATGCGATACGACGCATCCGTCCTGGACGGCATAAGCCCCTGCTTTGTCAAGCGGCTTATATTCGTCGAGATAGGCGTTGATCGCGTCGTCGCTCAGGACTTTAAAGGTTACGTCCGAGCGTTCGACGCCCTCGGATATGCCCGCAGGCGTGCGGACGACGACGGCGCTGTAAACCTGATGGGTCTTACCCGACAGCGCGCCGAGCATACGGAACGCGTCCTCCCGGTCAACGGGTTTGCCGTAATACACGCCGTCCATATACACCAAGGTATCGGAAGCGACGATCGCTTTGTAGCGGTCGGGCTCGGGGACGGCTTCGGCTTTACGACGGGCAATCGTCAGTACGGTCTCTTCGGGGGTATCGCCCCTGTAATTCTCGTCCGCTTCGACCGGCAATACGTCAAACCGACCGACCAGACGACCGAGCAGCTCTTTGCGACGGGGCGATCCCGAAGCAAGCAGGATGTCTGCCATCAAAGAATTTCGAGATTTTTGCGGAACGCCTTGCGGAATTCGGGCAAAGCTCCCATCGCATCCTTGATTTCGAGGGTGCAGTCGCCGTTGGTTTTGGTTTTGAGAATGACGGAATCTCCGAGCACGTCACAGCTGAGCCCGGTGATTACGCCGCCGCAACTGCGATCGAAGCACTCTGCAATCCGCACGATAACGCCGAGCTTTTTGATGGCGTCAAAGTCCTCTTCGGTCAGCATCGAAGCATATCTGCCGAGGTCGAGGGTTTCAAACCCGTCCTTGGCGTGACAAGCGGCAACAATGCCCGCAACGACAAGATCTTTTTGGGGGATCCCGTAAAGGTTGCTGTTCCAGATCACATACATGCTGTGCTTATGATGATCGTAGAACTTCAACGCGCTGCCGATATCGTGCAACATGCTTGCGACACGCAGAATTTTGACATAAGGACGCGGCAATTTATGCAGAACCTTGAGCTGACGGAACAACTGCATCGAAATATCGAAGACGTGTTCGGCATGTGCGATATTGGCGTTGAAATGGTGCAGCAACGTATAAATGCTGTGTCCGAGAATATCGCTGATGGGTTTTTCGGCAACGGTGGGACAGGAATAACGGAACATGGCGCCTTCCCGAAGTCCCGCGCCGCCGATGATGATTTCGGAAAACTCGGTATAATTCCGAATGGCGGCAATGGTCGAAAGCGCGGCGGGGAAAATATCGGCACGCGCACTGGAAAGCCCTCTGATCCGCGAAGTTTTGTCAAACTCAAGGGGTTTGATGGTGTCGTAGATGGTGTCGAACTCGCTGAACGGGATATGGTAATTGTGTGCCATATCGAGGGGATATTTTTTGAGCCGACGAGAAATTCTGCCGAGGTTTCGGATCGATCCGCCCACGCCGATCAGCTGGGTCTCGGGATCGAGATTGCGAAGCCAGTCGAGCTTCTGAAGGTGCTCGGTCACATAGCGTTCGATCGCGTCGGCGCGTTCTTCGGGGGTTCCGGATTTTGCAAATTTTTCACTTAAGGTAACCGCACCGAACGGAAGGGTATCCTGAGCGATCAAAACGCGGCGGTTATAGTAAATCATTTTGACGCTGCCGCCGCCGATGTCGACGATCAATCCTTTCGGAACGTCCATCGAATTGATGACGCCCTGATAAACAAACATCGCTTCTTCTTCCTGCGACAGAACCGTCAGTTTGATCCCGCAGGAAGTTTGCACTTCATCGACAAAGGATTTCTGATTTTTGGCGTGCCGCACGGCGGCCGTCGCATAGGCAAAGACTTTGTCCACGCCGTGACTTTCGTAAAGCGTGCGGAACGTGCGCAGCGTCTTGATGGTCTGCGCAACGCGCAAGGGACGCAAAAATCCGTCGATTTCCATGTCTTGCGCAAGACGGACGGGTTCTTTCAGCTCGTCCACAACGACAAAATATCCGCCGTCCAAAATATTGGCTATAACCAGCCGGGCGGAATTGGATCCCAAATCGATAATAGCAATTTTTTCCATAATCGTGCCTACCTTTTGTTTGTATGAATCTATCGGTTTGTAGCGTAATCAGTTGACGCGGTTGACGGGCGATCCTTGCAGAAAAGCCCTGAGGTTGTCGACCGCGATTTGCATCAGGCGCGAACGCGCTTCCGACGTTGCCCATGCCGTATGGGGCGTCAGCACGACGCCGGGTGCCGACAGAAGCGGATTGTCGGGACGGGGCGGCTCGGTGGACAAAACATCCAGTCCCGCACCCGCAAGTTTGCCGCTGCGGAGAGCGTCCGCCAAAGCATCGTCGTCAATCAGACCGCCGCGGGCGGTGTTGATGAGATATGCACCGTCTTTCATCTCTTTAATCGTCTCGGCGTTGATCATCCGACGGTTGGAGTCGTTGAGGGGACAGTTAAGCGATACGACATCGGACTCCGCCAGCAATTCCCGCAACGTCGCCGTCGTACGGAACGCCCCGTCGACCATCAGCTTGCCGCGATTAAACGCGATAACGCGCATCCCGAGCGCTTCGGCAACGGCGCGTACACGCTTGCCGATCCTGCCGTAACCGACAATGCCGAGCGTTTTGCCCGCAAGTTCGGTCAAACGGTGATGATAATAGCAATAATCGGGACAAAGAGGCCACTCCTTGCGGACGTCGGCGTTTTGACTGCCGATACGGCTTGTCAGTTCGATCATCAGCCCGATCGTCATCTGCACCACGCTGTCCGTGCTGTAAGCGGGGATATTGGTCACGACAATCCCCTTCGATGCGGCATACGCGCAATCGATCACGTCATAGCCGGTCGCTAGCACCCCGATATACCGAAGGTCGGGCAAGGCGTCGATGATCTCCTTCCCGATCCGGCACTTATTGGTAATCATGACGGGAGCGTCGCCCATCCGCCGAACGATCTGATCGGGCGCAGTCCGATCGTACACGGTCAGATCACCGAGTTGTTGCAACTCGGACCAACTGAGATCGCCCGGATTCAGGCAATATCCGTCCAATACGACAATTCGGAGCACAATCCTCTCCTTCTATGAGCGCAGTATATATTACTATTCTAAACGATGATCCCCGCAAAGTCAATAGCGAACTTGGAAAACGGGCAACATTTTTCCTATGGTAAAATATTGGTAAATCAAAAACGGGCGTCTATCGACACGATTATGCAAACCAAGCGAGAATTCGGCGACACATTGCCGAAAGTGTCGCCCGCCACGCTAAACCGCGTGTTTTTGTCGATCGGGCGAGAGCGAATTCGATGCCGTATCAGAGATCCGATACCGTCAGACGGAAGGGACAAACGCCTCCGTTTGCTTCGGTTACGATATTGGCGATGCTGTGTTCGACCATATCGCTGACGGTCTGCTCGGTATAAAACGCCATGTGCGGCGTATACAAAGCGTTGGGCATATCTTTCAGAATCGCCATATAGCGATTGGGAATCTGACGGTATTTGTAGTCGCCGTACAAAATTCCGATCTCTTGCTCGACGACGTCGAGGGCGCAAGCCCCTATTTTCCCTTGTTCCATCCCTGCGATCAGGGCTTCGGTATCGATCAGCGACCCCCGAGCGGTATTGACGATGACGACGCCGTCTTTCATCGACGCAATCGACTCGGCGTTGATCATGTGATTGGTTTCGGCGGTGGCGGTTGCGTGCAACGTAATGACGTCGGCGGTTTGCAACAGCCGCTCCAACGGCATATATTCGGCAAGCGGAGAGCGATCGCGCTCCAACGGCGTATATGCGATCAGTCTGCACCCGAAGCCCGAAAGATTTTGCAGAACGTGCCGCCCGATTCGTCCCGTACCGACCACGCCGACGGTCAGATCGGAGAGTTGAGTTCCGATATTGCCGGCAAGAGAATAATCTCTGCCTTCGGCGCGTTTCAGAATACTTTTGGCGCGGCGCACCGCCATCAAAATCAGCATAACGGTATAATCGGCGACGCTTCCCGATCGGTATGTGATGTTGCTGACGGTGATACCGTACTTCTCACATGCGACAAGATCGATATGATCGTAGCCGATGGTACGCGTGGAAATATGCTTGACGCCGCATTCGTGCCAGATGCGGACGATTTCTTCGGTAACGGGCATCGTAATAATACTGACGCCGACCGAACCGCGTGCGAGGGAAGCGTTTTCGGGCGAAGGGGGCTCGGCAACGGGAACGATTTCGACATCCGCCTCTTTGGCGAAGCGACGGAAATATCGATCTTCGTCGAACATACGATAGTTATAAACGGTAATTTTCAGTTGAGCCATAATGCCTCCCGGCGGAATCGAAAAAACGATCAACCCGCCTGCCGTCAGAATCGATAACAATATTATAATGCCAAATCCCGAAAAGGCAAGGAAAAACCGCGGATGAACCGGTGAAATTCGCGTAAATCACTTCCGTGCATAGGTCAAAATACGCACGTCGATTTCGGTCTGAAGGGCAGAAATCGCTTGGATCCGTGCTTTTGCCTCGGGCGAACTTTTATAATAGTAAGGAGTCATCAGAAGAAGATCGTCGATCAGACGGTGATCGGTCAATTCCGTTTCGTAAGAAACCGTCTTTTCGTCGACGATGCCAAACCCGTCGACGGCGGGAATTTTGACTTCTCGTATGAACACTTCGTCATATAAGACTTTTTTGAGTCCGTAGAGGTGCATCGCCCCGGGGACGGCAACGACGAGATGCCCGTTTTCCTTGACCGTGCGAAAAACTTCGGAGGCGGAAACGGGGGCAAAGACCGACAAAAACGTATCGATCGAACGATCGGCGACGGGCAGACGGTAAGCCGAAGCCACGGCAAACCGAATCCGGCGATTGTCTTTTGCCGCACGCTTCAATGCAAACTTCGAGATATCGATTCCGATCACTTCCGCCCCGATGTTTTTGGCTTGCAATTCCGAAAAAACCGCCGCCGTATAATATCCTTCGCTGCAACCGCAGTCAAGCACCGTTCCGCCTGCGGTAACGACGCGAACCGCCTCTGCGATCGCTTTGCGGACGGGAGCATAAACCCCCGATTGCAAAAACGAATGCCTTGCCTGTACCATCTGTTTGTTGTCGCCCGGCACCTTGCTGCGCTTATCGGTTGCAAGCAGCAGATTGACATATCCTTCTGCGGCGCGGTCGAAGCTATGCCCGTTGCGACAAGTCAGTCGGGTATGATCCTCCTGCAAGGGGTTTTGGCAAACGGGACACAAAAAGTCGGTCATCGACAGTCCTCCGAAGAGTTGATGCCCCTATCGTACCACCGATCGGGACAAAAATCAACTGTTGACCGAAAAGGCATAGTCGGCTTCCAATTTATAAATCAGAAGCGCGATCAACTCGCTGTTGGTCGGTTTCAAGCGGTCGTCGCCGAGCGCGGTCCCGAGTTTTTTACGCAAGCGTTCCATGTGTCCGCGATTCCAAGCCGATTCGATGGCAAACCGAATGGCGCGTTCGACGCCGGTCGGGGTGGTGTTGTACTTAAAGGCAATCCGCGGATAAACGAGTTTGGACAAATTGGCTAAAGCGCGAGGCTCCTTCAGTCCGATCATAACGGCTTCGTTCAAAAATCGAAACCCCTTGTTATGCGGCGAAATTCCCGCTGTCAGAAACAAATCGCAAATGGTATTTTGCAGGGAATGATCTTTTTGATTGGCGGCAACCGAGAGATACCGCATGGCGGCGTCGACGTCGGCAACGACTTTTGCGGGATTGCAACCCGCGGGATAGCAAAGATTGCAAGCGGCGGCAAAGACTTCGGACACTCCCGACTCGGGCACGCCGACAACGGCGGTCACGGCGCGGGGCGCGATATAGCGCAAATAACTCGAACAAAACGGATCGCCCGCGGCAAAATCGATAATGACGGCGTCGACCGGGGAAACCCCCGACAGATTAAACGCGTCGATACAGTGTTTGACCGTGACCAGCGTAATGCGCGGCAACTCTTTGCAAGCGCAACGAAATGACTGAGACAACGCCTCGTTGTCCGTTACCAGAACCAAATGATAGTGCATAATGACATACTCCTCCGTATCCGATGCAAAACGCATCCCGCTTTGAAAGCGGATTTTCATTGTAGCACGGCACTTGACAAAAATCAACAGTTTTTTACAAAATTATATTTTTGTACAAAATAATATACAGGTGACGACAAAATATGCGAAGAATTCGATATTTTTTGCATAAGCCTATTCCCGTTTGCGATTCCTTAATGTATAATAAGAAAAAAATGCGGGAGTTTCTTTCCCGTTAAGGAGAAGCTATGAACTGGTTCGATCGCGCAATCGGTGCGGTATCACGCAAAATCTCCCGCCTTACGGGCGGATTGTCACAAGACCTGCAAGCGGAAACCGGGGGCGGCGAAGCCTTCCCCGGAATCAAAGAACTCGCACGCGAAGCGGCGGCGGAAGGCGCGGTGCTTCTCCGCAACGACGGCGTCCTTCCTCTTCGCGCGGGACAAACGGTTGCGGTGTTCGGACGGGGGCAGATCGACTATTTTTACGTCGGATACGGGTCGGGCGGGGACGTGCGCGCCCCCTACCGCATATCCCCATTGGACGGACTGCGCGCGCAAGGGATCGTCGTTGACGAAGCGCTTGCCGCAAGATACCGCGACTTAGTCGCCAAGTCCCCCGCGCAACACGGCTTCTGGGGACATTGGCCCTACAGTCATCCCGAATTTCGGCTAAGCGACGACGAAGTACATGCCGCCGCCGACCGAAACGAGGTCGCATTGATCCTGATCGGAAGAGCGGCAGGCGAAGACCGCGAAAACAAATTGAGCGAAGGAAGCTATTATCTGACCGAAGCCGAGCGCTTCCTCCTGCGTCAGGTCAGCAACGCGTTTACAAAGACCGTCGTTCTCCTCAACATCGGCAATCCGATCGATTTTTCCCGGATCGAAGATCCCTCCCTGCGCTTATCCGCCGTGATGATCGTATGGCAAGGCGGGATGGAGAGCGGCAACGCCCTTGCCGATCTGATAACCGGCAAAGTTTCTCCTTCGGGCAGACTCCCCGACACCGTCGCAAGGCGCTACTCCGACTATCCTTCTGCGGAAAGCTTCGGCAATCGTAAATTCAACGAATACCGCGAAGACGTTTATGTCGGATACCGCTATTTCGAAACGTTTGCAAAAGACGACGTCCTGTACCCCTTCGGCTACGGCTTGAGTTATACCGCCTTCACGCGCTCCGCCGCACGACTTCGCCCCGCAAGCGATACCGCGTTCGATCTCGACGTTACGGTTACCAATGTCGGCAGCCGCGACGGCAAGGATGTCGTCGCGCTGTATTTCCGTCCGCCTCAAACCGAGCTTCCCTCCCCCGAGCGGATTCTGTGCGCTTTCCAAAAAACGGAACTCCTGAAACCCGGTTCCGAGCAAACGGTTACCCTGACCGTCGACTTAAGCGACTTTGCCGCATTTGACGACAAATCGACGGATTGGGTGACGGAAGAGGGCGACTATCAACTTTATCTCGGCGGTGACGTCCGATCGGCAGAACCCGTCGGCGCCTTTCGCGTGGAACAGACGTTCCGCCGTCCCGCCCTGTCCGTCGCGCCGCTTTCCAAGCCATTCCCCCGCCTGACGAGGGACAAGGACGGTTCGCCCCGTTACGAACCCTCCCCGATTACGCCCGTCGATCTTCGCCGTCGCATTCTCGACAACCTCCCCGTAGCGGCTTCCCCTTCCGATCCCGTTCACACCGTAGACGATGTCCGCGCGGGGCGTGTCACGCTGAAGGAATTCGTGTCCGAATTGAGCCTTGACCAACTCGAAGCGATCACGCGCGGCGATTATACCATGAACAGCCCGTTGGGCGCTCCCGGCAACGCGGGCGTATTGTGCGGCGTCCTGCCCTCTTTGCGCCAAAAAGGAGTGCCGCCCGTCACGACGACGGACGGACCGTCGGGGATTCGACTTGCGACGAGCTGCTCCCTCTTGCCCATCGGCATTTTGCTTGCTTCGACGTGGAACCCCCGCCTGGTTCAATCGCTTTACGGTGTGCTCGGCGCCGAAATGAAGGCAAAAGGCTCCGACGTTCTGCTTGCCCCGGGGCTTAATCTGCACCGCAATCCCCTGTGCGGCAGAAATTTCGAATATTTTTCCGAAGATCCCTTTTTAAGCGGCAAACTTGCCGCCGCCGTGATTCGCGGCATACAATCGCAAGGCGTCGCCGCCTGCCCCAAGCACTTTGCCTGCAACAATCAGGAAACCAACCGCGAACACAACGATTCCCGCCTGTCGCAACGCGCCCTGCGCGAACTCTATCTCAAAGGCTTTGAGATCGCCGTCAAAGAAGGCAAGCCCCTTTATCTGATGACTTCCTACAACAAAATCAACGGCGTATGGGGACATTATCATTACGATCTTGTCACCACGGTTTTGCGCGGAGAATGGGGCTTTGACGGCACCGTGATTACCGACTGGTGGATGCGGAAAGCATGTAGTCCCGAATTTCCCGCCCTCCGCGACAACGCCTACCGCGTCCGCGCAGGGGTCGACGTCCTGATGCCGGGCGGCAAACGAAGCGGCGTTCGCCGTCCCGACGGAACCCTTCTGAAAGGCTACGGCACCGAGGACGGAATCACGCTCGGCGAACTGCAACAAACGGCGGAGCGCGTCATTGCAACCGCCCTCCGTCTTTACGCCGACGCTTCCGACAAAGGAGCAAGCAATCCGCACAACGCCCCCGCCGAAAAATCTTGATCGTTCCTTGATTTTTTCGGGTGCGAAATCGGAGCGCAACCGTTTCTCCCACCCCCTCCTCTATGGTATACTGAATAATATGATACCGATCAAATCAGGCATACAAAGGGGGAGGAGATGGGACAAGCTGGCTATCGGATTTTGATCGTGGATGATGACCGGAGAACCGTAAAAGAACTATCGCATTATTTTACCCGCAACGGGTTGATCCCGGTTTATGTATCAAAGGACTCAACAGTACTCGGCACCCTCCGCACCACAGTATTGGATGCCGTCGTGATGGCAATCGGGCAAAACGCGAGTACGACGTTGCTCCAATGCCGACACATCAAGATGTTGCGAAACATCCCCGTAATACTACTTTCCACCATAGACAACGGAATCGAAAAAGTAGACGCTCTGAAAGCGGGAGCCGACGATTATCTGATCAAACCTTTTGCCCTGCAAGAATTATATCTCCTTTTACACAATCAAATCCGCGCCCGCACGGGCGAAAAACCGCTGCAAAAGATTTGTTGCGGCGCCCTTTGTATCGACCCGGTGGGGCGAACGGTCACTTACGGCGATACAAAAGGAAAGTTGACTGCGGTCGAATTCAATCTGCTTGCGATTCTGGCAAGCCAACACAGCGTCGTTTTGCCTTACGATCTGCTGTACGATATGGTGTGGCACGCTCCTATTTTTGATTCCAAGCATAATTTGCAAGTACACATCGCAACCCTGCGACAGAAATTACGCCGTCTGACGGGACGCGACCCCATCCGCACGATCAGCCGAACGGGTTATTATTTTGACCCCGAAGGACTTTGAACCGTCCCGCCGAAAAGCTTCTTTTCGCAAAGCAAGCGATCTTTCCCGAAAAAACGCCCGAACCGACGATTGGTCGATTCGGGCGTTTGCTTGCGGTTTCAGCGGAAAATCCGTTTACTTCTTCTTCTCCGCCGCGCGTTTGTCGTTGATGATCTTCATGTGTTCTGCCGTAATCAGCGTGACGCCGTTTTCCTTCGCCCATTTGACGCAGCCTTTCAGCACCAACGAAAGGAAGGCGCGCGGAACCTTGACGATGGTCAGCAAGGCGTCGTCGGCAAACTTAACGACGTCGTCGGCGCGGTTGGCGGCATAGCGGATGGAGTCCATATCGACTTCGCGGTTGGGGATAGGCTCCGCTTTGGGACGGCGGAAGGGCGTATACCAAAAGTTGGTGCTGTCGCGGTATCCGTAATCGACGGGAACGGGCGGAAACGCCCCCGCCTTTACACCGTTGACGATGGCGTTATAGTACCGCTCTTTCATCAATATCTTGTCGATTTTCAAGATAAAATGCGCGCCGAAGGGACTGGTAATTCCGTTGAAGTCGTGGTACGGCGGCAGATACTCTTCCCGCACGACGTCATCTTGCGCATTGTCCAACGTGTCCACCCAGCTGCATTCGAAGACCTGAAAACTTTCTCCGATCACTTTGGGGAATACCTTGTCTGGATGCTCCGCCGCCATCAGCCCGTCCTCGACGGTGAAGCGACAATCTTTCATTTTCTCTTCGGGGGTGTCACCCGGGAACCCCAACCGCACCGCTTCGCGGAAGAACTTGCGATCGTCGGGGATAAAGTTGATCGTGCATTTTTTATGCCGCAGAATTCCTTTGCAGGTATTGGAGGAGTTGCGACACTCCAAGACCATGGCGTAATAGTCCTTGCCTGCGATATAATACGGAAAAACCAGCGAGTATGCCCCGAAGCTGGTCGTCTTGCCATCCTCGGCAAGGGTGCCGATCAAAGTCGTCGGCATGGGGAAAAACGCCGACGTCTGATAAAAATTGTCTACAATCCTGAGATCTTTGAACGAACTCATGGTCTGCCTCCCTTCTGCTTGGTTAATGATAGAATATCACTGCCGCCCCTTCTCGTCAAGCCTCCCGAGTTCAACGCCTTCGTTCTTTTTGTTTTTCAAACACTCTTGAAATCGTGCGATAAACATAGTAAAATACAAATGATTATAAGGAGAACGCCTATGAAACATTCGGATGCCACCCAAACGACAATGACGACAACACCGATGCCTCGTCCGCAAGAGGATATGGCAAAGATCAATTACATCATGTACCCCCTCGGAACTGTGGGGCGGGACTTCTTGTACAATCTTTTCAACAACTTCCTCTTGACTTACATCCTGTTTACGAAGTCCCTGACCGCCGCGCAGTTTGCTTCGGTCAGTATCATCATCATCGTCGCGCGGATTTTCGACGCCTTCAACGATCCCGTCATGGGCGGCATCGTCGAAAACACAAGGACGCGCTTCGGCAAGTTTAAGCCCTGGATGCTGATCGGCGCCGTTTTGACCGGCGGGGTTGTCATCGCAACGTTCTCGGGCAATCTGCAGGGGTGGGCGTTCATCGGCTTCCTTGCGGCAATGTACTTCCTGTTCAGCATCACGTTTACGATGAACGACATTTCCTACTGGGGGATGCTGCCATCCCTCTCGTCCAACGACCACACGCGCAACAAGCTGACTTCCTTTGCTCAGATCTTTGCCGCGGCGGGCGGCGGACTGGCAGGCGTCATTATCCCCGTCTTTACCGCGGGCGGACTGACCATCGGCGGCAGCGCCGTCAACGCCTACGCTTTGATCGCAGTCATCGCTTCCGTTCTGATGATCGGATTCCAGCTCTTCACCGTCTTCGGCGTCAAAGAAAAACCCCTGCCGCCCGACCTCGCCAAAACCCCGCCGATGAAATTGAAGGATATGTTCAAAGTACTCGTCCGCAACGATCAGCTGATGTGGTGCGCCTTGATTATGCTGATCTTCAACATCGGTACCAACGTCGTCGGCGGCGGCTTGAGCATGAGCTACATCTATTTTGAATTTGGCTATAACGGCGTCCTGATCACCGCGTTCGGGATCCTGTTTGCCGTGACAAGCACCGCGTTCACCCTCTTCTATCCCTGGATGGCAAAGAAGCTCGGGCGCGACAAGCTGATCGGCGTGACCACTCTTTGCATCATCTGCGGCTATGCCCTGATGCTGATCGCGGGCATAGCCCTTCCCGCAGAACCCTGGCTTCTGAAGTTCGGCGTCATGACCTTTGCCAACGGCGTAGTCGGCTTCGGGCAAGGCTTTTATATGATCATGGTGATCTCGATCGCCAACACCGTCGAGTACAACGAGTGGAAGACCGGCAAGCGGGACGAAGGACTGATCTTCTCCCTCCGCCCCTTTACGGCAAAGATGGGCTCGGCGTTGATGCAGTTCATCGTCATGCTGGTCTATCTGATCGTCGGCGTCACCGCATTCACCAATCAGATCAGCGACCTCGAGAACGCCGCGGCACGGGGCGAAATCACCGACGCCGCCAAAACCGAGGCAATCAAAGAAGTCTTGTCCGGAGTCCCCGAAGGCAAAAAGATTGCCCTCCTTGTCTGCATGTGCCTGATCCCGATGATCGCCCTTGCCATCGCCTGGACGCTCTACCGCAAAAAATGCTTCCTCAACGAAGCCCGCCACGCCGAAATCGTCAAAGAGATCGCCGAGCGGAACCTTGCCGCCGAACGCGAAGCCGAACCCGAGCAAGAATAATCAGACGGAACCAAAACACAACCCAAACAGCCCCGACGAAAGCGGGGCTGTTGTTGTATCGCACAGCATAGGAGACACCCTGCCCCGCGCCAAACCTTTTGCTACTCCCTTCCGCGGGTAGCAAAACGCCCCAATCGAGGCTTGCTCGACTCGGGCGTTTGGGACCGATTGTATACGATTGTCTGTCCGCGCAGAAACTATCCGCACGCAAAAAGGATTGCCTTATCGCACCTCTGTGCTCTTCTTCAAATTGACGCCGAGGTTGATTTCAATCATTTCAGAATTGAGATAACTCTTTTTGATATTGTCGTCAATCAAGAGATTTTGATATACGCGCTCATCGGTATAGTCGGATCTGCTTTCAGCAACGAACTCTGTCCAGGTTACAACTGTTTCGCCGTTGTTTTCTGCAATGACCAAAATTTCCACCAATTTTCCATACCCTGTCCCTGTATTTGCAAAGCTTTGTCTATTCAACCCACTCACATACGTCATAACGGCATTGTCGATTCCGCAGCGGCGCGCAAACGGATTGTCTCCCGCGATCCCGTCTTTGGAATATTCCACCCCGTCTACCGTTATGTTGGCGGAGGATTTTCCTATAAGTACCGAAGATTCAAAATCATCTTTGCTGATCGTATTAACGAAACTATTGATTGCTTCTTGAGTATCAAGTACATACGCCGTAGTTGTTGTCATTAAGCGTATCGAACTTCCTGCTGTTCCGGATGTATCATATACTACATAAAATTTTCCATTCCTTATCGAATAAGAAATTATTTGATTTAGTTTTATTCCCCTATGCTTCGCCAATATCACCTCTTCCAACTTCGCTTCCAATCCGCTGAAGTCAAGCTCCTGCGGCTCGGTCGGCTCTTCGGGGTCAGTCGGCTCTTCGGGGTAGGTCGGAGTATCCGTATTGTCCCCGTCACCGGTGTTTCCGTTATCGCCCGTATTATCGCCGTCGCCGGTGTTGCCATTGTCCCCTGTATTGTCGCCGTCACCGGTGTTTCCGTTATCGCCGGTGTTGCCGTTATCGCCGGTGTTGCCGTTGTCACCCGTATTGTCGCCGTTATCCCCGGTGTTATCACTGTCGGTATGATCGCCGTCGCCGGTGCTTCCGTTATCGCCGGTATTGTCTCCGTCGGTGTTTCCGTTGTCGTCGGTATTATCACCGTCGCCGATATTTCCGTTGTCCCCGGTGTTATCGTTATCATCGGGATCGTTCCGATCGTCGTCCTCTTCGGTTTGATCGTGGTCATCCCGATCCGGGCTTTCGACGGAGGGCCCCTCTTGGCTTCCGCCAAAGAAGCTACAAGCCGTCAATCCGATCGCCCCTACCATGATCACGGCAAGCACAAGCACCAGCGCCAGCACCCGCGAAACACTACCAAACCCTTTTTTGCTCTCTTTCATCTCTACCCCTTCGCCGCCCCGCGGCATAATTCCATTAATATGGAAATTATACCACACTTCCCCCGATCTTCCAACCCTTTTTTGATCTTTTTATCTGCAGTTTTCTCACCTGCAACTTGACGCATTTGATACTACCTACACCGTCCTTTTGGACACAAAATAAGGCTACAATAACTTAATATTATTGGGAGCGGGAAAAGGAATGAAGAAAGAAGAATTCATAAAAGAATTTAGTAAAAAAATTGTAAACAACGAATCAAGTCTATTTTTAGGTGCTGGTTTCTCAATTAATTCAAATATGCCATCATGGAGACAATTAATGGAGCCTTGCGCCAAAGCACTAAATATTTCTTTAAATGACGAATCGGATTTCGCGCAAATTGCTCAATATTATGAAACCAAGAGAGGACGAAGCCAACTGGTTACAGAAATCGTACGCCAAATAAAAAATAATTCCACATCTAAAGAAGAACTAACGGAATTGTTGACATTAAGTTTTCATAGTATTTGGACGACTAATTTTGATCAGATTATTGAAGATTCTTTGAATAGCCAAAATATTTCATGCAATGTTATTTCAACTGACGAAAGTTTATCTAATTATTCTTCTTCGGAAAAAATCAATTTATATAAGTGTGGAGGAGATATAGCGAATGCTCACTCGCTGTTTTTAACTAA
>DVOH01000018.1 GCA_018713745.1 Candidatus Stercoripulliclostridium merdipullorum
CATCGGAAAGCAGGTTGTTTTTCTGAAACGGACGGGTATCGGCGATCTCAGACTCGGGGGGCTTTCGAGAGGGACTTATCGCTATCTGACCGAAAAGGAAATTCAGCTCCTTAAAAATCTCTGATTCCGTAAAGTTCCGACAATTCCTTTGCCGGACGGCGTTGGCGGAGGTGCCGATAAATTTTGTCGAGATCGGAATTTTCTTATTGCAAATTACCATTATATGGTATATAATGCTATATGTGACAGGTTGAGCCTGTTGCGCAGTTTTTATTTATCTTGCGAGGTGCCGAATGGCAAAAAAATCCAATCTGACCAAACTGGATCAAAAAAACGAGATCCTTTCTCAGCATCAAGGCTCGGTTCGCAAACTGATCGACGCCATCGTCGATCCCCAAAGTTTTGTCGAAACCGACGCCTTTTTCGGGAAATCCGACGTCGAAGACGCCAAAGGAGAGGGCGTTGTGACGGGATTTGCTTATATCGGCGACAAACCCGTCTGTATTGCCGCGCAAAACGCGACGGTTCTCGGCGGGGCGCTGGGCAAGGCGCACGCCGACAAAATTTTACGCGCCATCCGCCGCGCCGTTGACAACGGCTTCGATTTTGTCAGTCTGATTGACAGTGCGGGCGCCAAAATCGACGACGGTCTCGACGCGTTGGACGGGTATGCAGAGATTCTTGCCGAAATGTCGGTGCTGCGTTGCAGCGCCACGCATTTTGCCGTCGTAACCGGCAATGCCGTCGGTCTGATGGGTGTATTTGCAGCGTCTTCCGATTTTCTGTTCCTGAACGAAACCGCCGCGCTTGCCGCGACTTCGCCTTATGTCGTTGCCGCAAAAGCGGGACTCGAAAAACCCGCTTGCGAACTGTTGGGCGACGAAGCGCACGCCGCGAACGGAAAAGCGGTCGAATTCGGTTATAGCGATCTCTCCGAAGTACGCGAAGCGATTTTGTCGATCAACGCGTTTATTTCGGACGAACCCGTCGATACCGACGACGATCCCAACCGCATCGAGCCGGCTCTCAACGACAATCTCAGCGCGGATGCCTTATTGGAAGCCGTTGCGGACGACCGCTATTATCTCGAACTGTTCGGACGCTTTGCGCCTCAGACGGTTACGGCATTGGCTTCGGTCAACGGGATTCCGGTCGCCGTCATCGTCGACAACGCCGACGAAAACCATCCCAAGCTCAACGGGCAATCCATGCGGAAAATCAAAAACTTTGTCCGCATTGCCGATCAATACGGCTTGCCGCTGGTTCATTTTGTCGATTGCGAAGGGCTTGACGCCTGCTTGAAATGCGAACAGAAGGGGTTGGCCGTCAAAGCCGCCAAATTGGTTGATGCGCTGGCACAATATTCCGCGCCCCATATCGCCGTCGTCAGCGGAGCGGCAACGGGATTCGGCTATACGGCGTTCTGCTCCAAAGCACTCGGCGTCGATTATGTCTTTGCTTTCCCCGAAGCAACGGTCGGCATTCTGCCTGCCCGTACCGCCGTGGCGGCATTCATGAAAGAAGAAATGTTAGCTTCCGCTTTGGACCCCGAGCAGGCAAGAGCGACCCTCGAAGCATCCTACCAAAAGCATGCGGCAAATCCCTTTGAAGCGGCAAAAAGCGGAAAAATCGACAACATTATCGAACCCGCTCACATTCGTCCCCATCTTGCAAGCATCCTGAAACTGGCATCCGAAGGAGGCGCGTTATGATTGCCGCCGTTTCGCAAAGCACGTTTTTGATCATTCAGATTGCGATTCTTGTCGTTGCGGTCCTGACTTTATTGATCGTAGTCGGGCTGCGTCGCAAGGGAAGCGCATCGGTTGAAGACGCGGGAGCAACGCCCGCGCCCGCACAACAAGCGGAACCGACAGTCGTGCGGTCCGCTCCTGCGGCAGAAGACGGTGCAACCGTCGCCGCCATCGTCGCCGCCGTCACCCTTATGTTGGAACAGGAAGCCGTTGCAAGCGGTCGCCCCCGTCCTTCTTTTAAAGTAAAATCCATCAAAAAAATTTAAGAGGTATCAGATTATGCGCAAATTCAACGTCACCGTCAACGGAACTCCTTATCAAGTAGAAATAGAAGAAGTCCAGGCATTTGCCGCGCCTGTTGTTCAGGCTCCCGCGGCACCTGTTGCTCCCGCGGCGCCCGTTGCACCGCAAGCGTCCGCGGCACCCGCTCCCGCAGCTCCCGCAGCACCCGCTCCCGCAGCTCCCGCAGCACCAAAAGCGGCACCTGCCGGCGGTACCGAGCTGACCGCTCCGATGCCCGGAACCGTCGTTAAAATTATTGCCAAAGACGGCGCCGTCGTCAAAAAAGGCGATGTCGTCCTCGTCCTCGAGTCGATGAAGATGGAAAACGATATCGTTTCTCCCGCCGACGGAACCGTTACGGTAACGACTGCGGCAGGGACCAACGTCAATGCCGGCGACGTGCTTGCCGTAATTGCATAGGAGTTTGCTATGGCAAAAAAAATTCTGATTACCGAAACGATCCTGCGCGATGCGCACCAGTCGCAGGCGGCAACGCGGATGCGTACCGACGAAATGTTGCCGATTGCCGAAAAGCTCGACAAGATCGGATATTTTTCGCTTGAATGCTGGGGCGGCGCGACCTATGACAGCTGTCTGCGGTTTCTCCACGAAGATCCCTGGGATCGACTCAGAAAACTGCGTGAAGCGATGCCCAACACCAAACTGCAGATGTTGCTGCGCGGACAAAACTTGTTGGGTTACAAAAATTACGCCGACGACGTTGTCGATATGTTCGTCAAAAAGACGCTCGAAAACGGAATCGACATTATCCGCGTATTCGACGCGCTCAACGACGTGCGCAATCTCAAGCAGGCAATCTCTTCGATCAACAAGTATAAAGGAATTGCCGAAGTCGCGTTGAGTTATACGACCAGTCCCGTGCACAATATCGACTATTTCGTCAATCTGGCTTACGAGCTGGAAAAGATGGGAGCCGACATTATCTGCATCAAAGATATGGCAAACCTTCTCCTGCCGTATGACGCTTATCAATTAGTCAAGGCAATCAAGTCCAAGATTTCCATCCCCGTGCATCTCCACACGCACAACACTTCGGGGACCGGCGATATGACCTATCTGAAAGCGATCGAAGCAGGGGTAGATATCATCGATACCGCGTTGTCGCCCCTCGGCAACGGCACGTCGCAGCCCGCGACCGAACCGATGGTTGCGACCTTGCAGGGGACCGAATACGATACGGGGCTTTCTCTTCCCGCACTGAACGAAATCGCAACCTATTTCCGCGGGGTTGCCGATCGTCTCAAAAAAGACGGCTTCCTCAACGAAAAGGTTCTGAAAGTCGACGTCAATGCTCTGATTTATCAGGTTCCCGGCGGGATGCTGAGCAACTTGATCAATCAGCTGAAAGAAGCGAACGCAAGCGACAAGTATCTCGAAGTGTTGCAGGAAGTTCCGCGCGTTCGCAAGGATTTCGGATATCCGCCTTTGGTTACGCCCACTTCGCAGATTGTCGGGACGCAAGCCGTTCTCAACGTTCTGATGGGCGAGCGTTATAAGATGGTCAGCAAGGAGTCCAAAGGACTGTTGAGAGGGGAATACGGCAAATTGCCCGCAGAACCCGATCCCGACGTCGTCAAAAAATGTATCGGCGACGAAAAACGGATCACCTATCGTCCCGCCGACGACCTCGCGCCCGAATACGAAAATTACAAAGCCGAAATCAAACAGTATTACCGCAAAGAAGAAGACGTTCTGTCTTATTGCATGTTCCCGCAGGTTGCGACCAAATTCTTCCGTTGGAGAGAAGCGCAACAGGACGGCGTCGATCCTTCTCTGATCGATACCGCCAACCGGATCCATCCCGTTTCCTGACCGAATGCATATTCTTCTGGTCAACGACGACGGGTATCAGGCCCCCGGAATCGTCAAACTTGCCGAGGCGCTTGCTTCGATTCACCGCATTACCGTTGTGGCACCCGACCGTTGCTACAGCGGTAATTCGCATGCTATGAATTTTCGCAAACCCGTCTACGTTCATCCGATCGAAGGGCGCGCTTACCGCTGCTATGCCGTCGAAGGGACTCCGGGCGATTGCGTCAAATTGGGTCTGAAACTGTTGGAGAACGACCGGCCCGACCTTGTCGTTTCGGGCATCAACAACGAGCCCAATCTCGGGACCGACGCGATATATTCCGGCACGGTCAACGCGGCGGTGGAAGGAACGATCAACGGGATCGATGCGATTGCCTTGTCGGGCAGCGCCAAGTCGGAGGCGGACTTCGATTATATCGTAAACTTTGCGGTCAAACACTTCGATTTTTATGTGCGGCTTGCCAAACGATGCGGGACAGCGGTCAATGTCAATATCAACAACGCTTCCCGCGGAAATCGTTCGCACCGACTGGTGCCGCTCGGAGACCGCAAATATACCGATCTTTATCATATCGAGCAGGATAAAAAAGGGGTTTCTTACACCTTGAACGGGGAAGCGATTTATCCCGATCACGACGACGGATCCGATATTTTTGCCTATCGCAGCGGATATGCGACGGTAACGCCGATTTTGTCGGACTGGACGCATTTCGGTGCAATCGGTCTATTGTCCTCCGAATTCTGTGACGGCAATGCGTAACGTGGTTGTCATTGGCGGTGGTCCTGCCGGAATGATGGCGGCAATCGCCGCGGCGGAAGACGGAAATCATGTTGTTTTGCTTGAGAAAAACGAGAAAACCGCCAAAAAACTTTATATTACCGGAAAGGGGCGCTGCAATATTACCAACCGTTGCGATCCTTCGGAGTTTTTGAAGAACGTTGTTTCCAACCCTAAATTTCTGATGAGCGCCCTCAACGGGTTTACGCCCGAGGACGCCGTAGCCTTTTTTGAACAAGAGGGCGTTCCGCTGAAAACCGAACGCGGGAGAAGAGTATTTCCCGCATCGGATGCCGCAGGTGATATTTGCGACGCCTTTCGTCGGGTGCTGAAACGTCTCGGAGTCGAAGTCCGAACCGAAGAACCCGTTTTGTCGCTCGAATGTGATAACGATGCCGTATCCGCCGTTATTACAAAAAAAGCCCGCTATTTGCCCGATGTCGTAATTTTGGCAACGGGCGGAATGTCCTATCCCGGGACGGGCAGTACCGGGGACGGATTCCGTTTTGCGGGCGATCTCGGGCTGAAGACAATCGACCCGGTGCCGGCGTTATGTCCCGTTGTGTTTGCGGGCGTAAAATCGCAAGAGCGGATTCTCCCATTGCAAGACGTCCGGTATCCCGAAGGATTGAGTCTTAAAAACGTGCGAATTACCGTACGGACGAAGAAAGGGGAGTTTTCGGAATTCGGAGAAATGCTGTTTACCGCAAAAGGCGTTTCGGGTCCTGCGGTACTGACGGTTTCTTCCCGGATCAACCGTATTCCGCTCGAAGGCGCAACGCTGTCGATCGACTTAAAGCCCGCACTCGACGAAAAGACACTCGATCAACGCTTGGTCAAAGATTTTACCGCATTATCGAACAAACAATTTAAAAATTCCCTTGGCGATCTTTTGCCGCGCAGTTTGATTCCGATGATCGTGCGCCTATCCGGAATCGATCCCGAACGTCCCGTACATACCGTAACGCGTGCCGAGCGCACGGCACTTACGGCACTGCTGAAAGGGCTTACGTTTTCGATCGCTTCCCTCGGGTCGCAAGCGGAAGCCATCGTCACGGCGGGCGGAGTGGCGGTTTCGGAACTTTTCCCCAAGACGATGGCGTCTAAAAAAATCAAAAATCTTCGGTTTGCAGGCGAGTTGATCGACGTCGACGCTTTGACGGGCGGCTACAATCTGCAGATTGCAATGGCGACGGGATACGCCGCCGGAAAAGGGATATTATAAAGTACATCGGAGGAACTTATGTCGTTTAACATTGCCATCGACGGACCTGCGGGCGCAGGCAAAAGCACGGTCGCTAAGCGAATCGCAAAAAAACTCGGAATCTTGTATCTCGATACAGGGGCCATGTACCGCGGCGTCGCTTATTATATGCTCAACCTCGGCGTTGCTCCCGATGACGAGGCAGGGGTGTGTCGTCACCTCGACGCCATCGATATGAACGTCGTATATCGGGAAGGCGAACAAAAGGTTCTGATCAACGGAAACGACGTCACGCCATTCATCCGTACTCAGGAGATCGGAATGGCGGCGTCCACCGTCAGCAAAATTCCCGCCGTCCGACTGAAACTCGTCGAACTTCAACGCATCATCGCTCGCCACACCGATTGCGTGCTGGACGGGCGGGATATCGGAAGTTACGTTCTGCCCGATGCCGATCTCAAAATCTTTTTGACGGCTTCCGCCGAAGAACGCGCAAAGCGCAGAATGACGGAGCTGGAACAAAAAGGGCAAAAAGACGTCGATTATAACAAAATATTGTCCGAAATTCAACAGCGGGATCAACAGGACTCCACGCGCAGCTTCGCGCCGCTTGTCGTTGCCGAAGGGGCAATCCTCCTTGACACCACTCGAATGAACATCGATCAGGTCGAAGAACATATCCTTTCGTTATGCAAGTTCTGATTCCGCCGCACGTCGGGTATTGTGCGGGCGTCAAACGCGCCCTTCGCATTGCACGGGAGGCACGCGCTCGTTCCGCGCGTCCCGTTTATACGTTAGGCGCGCTGATCCACAACCAAAAAGTAGTGGACGCATTAAAAAAAGAGGGGATCGTTCCCGTTCCGTCCGCCGATTCGCTGCAAGCCGGCGACACCGTTATCATACGTTCGCACGGCGTTGCGCCCGATGTCGTCGCCGCATTGCAGGAGAAGCACCTCGATATCGTCGATGCAACCTGCCCTTCGGTCGCCGTAATTCATCGCAAAGTAGCATCTTACTCCGAGCAGGGATTTCATATCGTCATTCTCGGCGACCCCGAACATCCCGAAGTTCGCGGAATTGCAGGATATGCTGCGGAATATACCGTTTTTTCGTCCGCCAAAGAGATCGTTTTGCCTCCCTCCGATAAACCGATCTTCTTGGTCGCACAGACAACGTTTGACCTCGAAAAATACAAAAAATGTGTAAAAAAATTGCAACTCCTTGCCGAAAATCTTGCAAAAACAGTTGTAATCTTTTCGTCTATTTGTTATACTACCACTATAAGGCAAAGCGAGGCGGCATCGACGGCAAAAATTTCGGACACCGTCTTTGTCATCGGGGATCAAAAAAGCAGCAATACTCTTAAGCTTTTTCGGATAGCTTCCTCTTTCTGCCCGCAGACTTATCTAATTTCCGATGTTTCCGACTTGCAGTCGGTGACAAATAAAAAATCTATTGCAAAGCTTGGCATATTAGCCGGCGCGTCAACTCCCGACGAGTTGATTATGGAGGTCATCAACAGAATGGATCAAGAGAACAAAGTCGATAGCATCATCGCCGATGCTACCCAACCCGAGGCTCAAGCAGTCGAACAACCCACCCAAGAAGCCCAGGCACAACCCGAAAAAACCGAAGAAAAAATGACGATGGAACAAGCTCTCAAGCGTTTCACGCCCAAATCCTACCGCGAAGGCATGAAGCTGAAAGCGCGTATCGTCACCATTGATCCGACCGGCATCACGGTCGCAGTCGATGGTCTCGGCAAAAACGACAGCGGTTTTATCGACAAATCCGAAATGGAATTGGACGGATCGTACAATCCCGACAATTATCACATCGATGACATCCTTGACGTAATCATTATCCCCAAGAACGACAGCAAAATGAAAATGCTGAACCTCTCCAAAAAGGCATTCGATTCTCTTAAAATTCAGGACGAAGCCGTCAAGAAGATTTTGGAAGGCGAAGAATTTTCGTTGGTCTGCGACAGCTTCAACAAAGGCGGATTGCTCGGAAAAATCGGAACGTATACGATTTTTGTCCCCGCAAGCCATATCCGCATCGGTTTTGTCAAAAATCTCGAAGATTACGTCGGCAAAAAGCTGCGTCTGCGCGTGCTTCCTCCCGAAGAGAAGACCGAAGAAGTTCCCGCTCAGCCGGCAGAAGGTGCCGAAGGCGAAGCGACGGCGGAAGTTGCCGCGCCCAAACAACGCCGCAACAACCCCAAACGTATCGTAGCCAGCCAACGCGTCATTCTCGAAGAAGAAAAGAAAGCCCGCGAAGACGCCTTCTGGGAATGCATGCAGGTCAACAACATCATGAAAGGCAAAGTCAAACGCTTTGCGTCGTTCGGAGCCTTTGTTTCGATCATGAACGTTGACTGTCTTGCACACATCAGCGACCTCAGCTGGACCAAAATCAAAGACCCCAGCGAAGTGCTCGAACTCAACAAGACCTATGACTTCGTCGTTACCAAAGTCGACAGAGAAGCGGGCAAAGTTTCCTTGGGTTATAAACAACTCCAGAAAAAACCCTACGAAATTGCCGCAGAAAAATATCCTGTCGGCAGCGTGATCAAAGGAACGGTCGAACGCATCAAAGATTTTGGCGCATTCGTTCAGATCGAACCCGGCATCGACGGCTTGGTACACGTCAGCGAAATCGGTCACAACTGGATCAAAAATGCCAACGAAGCTCTGAAAGTCGGCGACGAAATCGAAGCGAAGATCATCGGATTTGAAAGCAACAAGATCACGTTGAGCATGAAGGCTCTGATCGATCCGCCCGCAGCCGATACCGCCGAAAGCGGAGAGGGCAGCGAAGAAAAATCTTCCCGCGTTGCCAAATTCAACAAACGTGCCGAAGGTGCCGAGCCCAAAGAGAAAAAAGAAAAGAGAGCCCGCCGTGACAAAGAAGATGACGGCGAACCCAGAGAATGGGTTTCCTCCACGAGTGGCGGCGCAACTTTTGCCGATCTGTTCAAGAACCTCGATATGAAGCAGTTCGAAGACGGCGAAGACAAATAAGTCCAAGCGACCAAAAGCCACCTGAAATACGGTGGCTTTTTCTATTTTCGACCAAAACAGGAGAAAAAAATGGATCATACCGTATACAACAATCCCTTGGTTACCCGTTATGCGACCCGCGAGATGAGCGAAATTTTCAGCGAGCAGCATCGGATCGGCTTGTTCAGAAGACTTTGGCTTGCCCTTGCAAAAGGGGAGCAATCTCTCGGACTCGATATCACGGACGAACAGATTGCCGAATTGGAAGCATACGTTGACGACATCAATTTCGACGTGGCAAACGCGCGGGAAAAGGTTACGCGTCACGATGTTATGGCGCACATTTACGCATACGGACAGCAATGTCCCAAAGCTGCGCCCATCATTCATCTCGGCGCGACCAGCTGCTATGTCACCGACAATGCCGATATGTTGATTTACCGCGATGCAATGCGCCTCGTGATCGACAAAGTCGTTGCCTTGATGAGTCGTCTTGCCGATTTTGCAATGGAATATCGCAAAATGCCGACGTTGGGTTTTACGCACCTGCAGGCGGCGCAGTTGGTGACGGTCGGCAAACGCGCATCTCTTTGGCTCCAAGATTTTCTGATGGATTTCAACAACCTCAGCCATGTATATGACAATATGTTATTGCGCGGCGTCAAAGGAACGACCGGAACGCAGGCAAGCTTTTTGTCCCTGTTTGACGGCGATCATGCCAAAGTCAAAGCCCTGGAACGTTATATCACCGATTATTTCGGCGTAAAAGGCGCGTTTCCCGTTTCCGGGCAGACTTATACAAGAAAAGAGGATTACAATATCTTAAGCGCGCTGTCGATGCTTGCCCAAAGCGCTTACAAGTTTTCGCAAGACATCCGTTTGTTGCAAAGCATGAAAGAAATCGAAGAACCGTTCGCCAAAAATCAAGTAGGGTCTTCGGCAATGGCATATAAGCGCAATCCCATGCGTTCGGAGCGGATCGGGTCGATCGCACGCTATCTGGTCAGTCTTCCCATGAACGCCGCAATGACCGCATGCACGCAAGGGTTCGAGCGCACCCTCGATGACTCGGCAAACCGTCGTATCGTAATGGGTGAAGGATTCCTTGCCGCCGACGCTATCCTCGAATTGCTTCTCAACGTTACCGACGGTTTGGTTGTATATCCCAAAGTGATTCGCAAGCATTTGATGGAAGAACTGCCGTTTATGGCAACCGAGGTCATTTTGATGCGTTGCGTTAAAGCAGGGGGAAGTCGCCAGGAATTGCACGAAAAAATCCGTACCCATTCTATGGAAGCCGAAAAGAACGTCCGTCTGAACGGAAAACGGAATGATCTGATCGATCGCCTGAAAAAAGATCCGGCATTTGCAGCCGTCGACGACTACGATAAAATTCTCAACCCCGTCAATTTTATCGGCAGAGCGCCGCAACAGGTGGAAGACTTTGTCAAAACATACATCCGTCCCGTCCTGAAGCGGTACCGCGGCAGATATGAGCGCTTTACGGGAGAAATCAATATCTGACATCGAAATTCGATTTTCCAAGCGGTTTCGATCGGAAAAGCGTCTTAGTTAGCACCATCGTTGCGACAACCAAAAACCTCCCAAAAAAGGGAGGTTTTTGATAGTTTCGTCCTATTATTTATCCTTCTATTATTTATCCTTTCAGTTAGCTTTTGGTTTGGATTGTTTTCTTTTCTCCATCCATTCCCGCCATTTGACATCGCTCCAGCAGACCGCCTTATCCAAAGTAGCAAGGATTCCGGGCAATACGACAACGCATAAGAATGCGGCAAAGAAGCTGCCGATTGCAATCGCAAGGCATACCTGTGACATCGAAGGATTGTCCGCCGTCAGACCGATGATCAACGTTACAAAGAACAAGATGGAAGAAGAGGTCAGCATTGTGCCGAGAGAATCGCGATAGGACGCGCCGATCGAAGTTTTGATATCCGAGATTCTGCGGTGCTCGCGGTAATAACTGGTGTACAAAATCCCGTAGTCGATCGAGGCTCCCATCAAAACGGCTTGTACGATGATAACGGCAAGATAGTAGAAGCCTAAATCTGCAAAATAGGAGAAGCTCATCGTCAAGAAAATTGCGCACTGAATCAGCAAAACCAAAATCGCGGGGATCAGAACGGACTTAAACGTTACGGCAACGACAATAAAAATCAATACCACAGTCAAAATCGTAATGAAATTGACTTCGTTTTGGAAGGATTGCTTCATTTCGTACGCGACGTAAGAGTCCCCGACGATATAATAATCGCTGAGATCCTTGCCGAGCTTTGCTTCCAGACGTTCGATCAGTCGGTACATCTGTTCGGATTCTTTCGGCAATTCGGTATCGATGAGGATGCGGGAGTATTCCGATCCGATCAGCTGGGCTTTACCTTGCTGCAACATCGTATCTGCCGCATTCAGTTGCTCCCGCACGGCGTCCGAATTCAAAAAGGCTTTCAGCAGAATATTTGCGTCGGGATCGCTTTGAAGATCGTGAATCAGATACATCGCAAACCCGTATAATTCTACCGTTGCGTCGGCAGGAACGGGATCGACATTGAGATAACTCCGATACAATTCGCCGATTGCCCATTCCATATTGATGCCGTCGGGAAGAGCGTCGGGATCGATTGCGTCTCCCGCAAGCGTTGAAAAAGCGGCAAGCGCTTCCGATTGCGTCAACTTCATCCCGAGCGTCGTAGCGTAAGCGTTGACGCTTTTTACATTGTCGTATCCTGCGACTTCACCGACAATCGAAGCGATCTTTTCTTCCTCTTCGTTGCGATAGAGTACGACCAAGGGGTTGGAAGTCGGGAAGACCGATTCGACAACGGTTTTGTCGTCATAAGCAGGATACAGGAAGTATTCGATTTTGGCGTCTCCGTTAAATATGATGCCGACTACAAAGAGGGCGACAAAAAGACCAACCATAGCATATCTGCAACGGTAAACGGCTTCGATAATTTTTTCTTTCATTTGACCCGTTTTTTTCATTATTTTGCCTCCTCTGCAAGCGGAATCAGATTCCGTTTGCGTTTTTTCATTGCGCGATACAGGTATTTATCCAACATTAATGTCAGTGCGGGCAAAACCGTAAAGACGCACAACAAGCTGATCAGAACACCTTTGGCAAGCACAATTCCCATATCGACGCCGATCGTGAAACTCATAAAGATCAGGCACAGCAATCCGACGATTGTCGTAACGGAACTGCTTGCAATGGGAGCAAATCCGTTTTGAATTGCGTTAATCATAGCCGTTTCGGGGTCATTGACGAGGAGCCGTTCCTGGCGATAACGGGTAATCAACATAATCGAATAATCCATCGAAAGTACCAGTTGCAGAATTGCCGTAACGGATTCGGTCATGGACGACACGGAGGAGAAAAATAAATTGGTACCCATATTGATCAGAACCGCCGCTCCGATCGTGATCAGATAAATCAAAGGATCGAGCCAGGACGACGAAGCAACAAACAGAATTACCATCAGGATTGCAAAAGCAACCAGAATCGCAACAAACAAAGTGCTGTTGGAGATATCGTTTTCGACGATCATCCCGACGGTATAAACCGTAAGTCCCTGAGATTGGTAACGGTCACGGATCGTGTTGACGACGTTGATTGCTTCTTCCGAATAGGCATTGTGCCCGACCGTGAGCGTGAAGCGTGTATAGTCGTCTTTGCGGTAATCGGCGCTTCCTGCGTCGTATAAAACGGCGGTAATCCCTTCAAATTCTCCGAGTTCTTTGCTGATGACGGCGGCTTGCTCTTCGGTGATCCCTTTGAACACGATATCGACCGGGGAAACGTCGCCGAATTCTTCGGTCATAATTTCAAGGGCTTGTTTGGACTTAAAGTCATCGGGAAGATACTGCGTCAGATCGTAATTGATATTGACAAACGGCATCATGGCGGCGCCGGCAACCGCAAGGGCGGCAAAAACGCATAACACGATAATGCGCTTCTTGACTAAAAACGTTGCAATACGTTTCATGGGCAACTCCTGATTTGACAAATTCTGCTAAATTCATTATAATAAACATGTGTTGAATTTTCAACACAATGACGACGACAAATGAAAGCCGTTTGTACAAAATTCGACATACATAAACGGATATGTTGTATTAAAAACAAATTAAAATAATTTGGGGGTTCTATGGAAAATCGCCGCGTACAAATGACCAAACGCTTGTTGAAAAATGCTTTGATCGAAATGCTGGAAGAAGGAGTGCCGATCGGGAAGGTATATATCAGGGACTTATGCAACCGCGCCGAAATTAATCGATCGACATTTTATAAGTATTACGGCAGTCAGTACGATCTCCTGGAAGAAACGGAATCCGATTTTATCCATCAGCTTTCCGTCCATCTCGAGGGCGCGATAGCAGACAGCAGCGTATTCTATTCGCTATGCAAATATCTTGACGAAAATCTCAAACTGGCGCGTGTATTGATCAACAATAACGCCGATGCGAAGTTTGCCGAAAAAATTTTCCGTCTGCCCGTATTGCTTGAAAACTACAAAATACTGTTCGGGCATCGGTTTGATCGGAACGAACTCGAATACCCGTATATCTTTTTTACGCACGGAGGTTTTTATATGATCCGTGCCTGGCTTAACAAAGACAATCGCGAACCGACGGAAGAGTTTTCCGAGTTGATCGTCAAGTTGCTCGGGCGCTTTCTTGACGTCCAATCGTTTGACTTTTCGGCAAAAAAAGGATAGAATAGTC
>DVOH01000019.1 GCA_018713745.1 Candidatus Stercoripulliclostridium merdipullorum
GCTCGAAAACACCTTCCTTCAGGTCACCGCCGCAGAGGAACGCTGATCGGAGGCAGTATGAAAAATATTCTCGTTCTGCTGAAACTCGAGTTCAAAAACAAGTACGGCGATTACGCAATCAAAAACAAAAATTCGTGGCTGAAAGCGGTCGGATAGCTCGTGTTGCTCGGTGCCGTCGTTTATGCGATTTTCATGGCGGCGCAACTTTATTTTCGGATGTTCGATAAAGCCGGGATGGCGTACGAAGCGTTGGTGCTTTTGTTTACGCTTGCCTTCATCTTTTTGCTGTTTACCGGGATCAGCAGTACCATCAAGGTTCTGTATTATAAGGGCGACAACGAAATTCTGATGCGATTCCCCGTTGCGGGCAACGAAGTTTTTATTTCGAAGTCCCTGTTCCTTATCATTACCCAGGTGATTACGACGACGCTGGTGATGGCGCCGTTTCTTGCCGCGTACCCCTTGGTCGTCGAAGTCGATCCCTCTTACAACGCGCTGATTGCGTTGTCGATTATCTTTTTGATCGTGATCCCGTACTTTCTCGCCAACGTGCTGGCGATCCCGATCATGCACCTGACCAACCGGATCCGCAACCGTTTCGGGGTGATCATCATCTTGCTGACGATTCTTGTCACCGGGATGTTTGCCGCTTATATGCTTCTGTTCAGCAAGGCGGTCGCTTATCTCAAAGACAGCAGCTTTTCGGTGTTTTCGGACGAAGTCGTCGAGATCATCCGCAATATTTCGCAATATCTGATCCCGACCCGCTATTTTGCCGATATTCTCGTGCGAAAAGAGCTTTATATCGCTTTCCCCGTTTTGCTGATGCTCACGGCGGTGTCGCTCGTCGCGATGATGTTGGTCATTGCCAATCTTTATCAAAAAACATTGCTCAAAAACGTCGAAGTCGAAGGATCTGCCTTCAAACACGTTACCAAAAACCGTTGCCGTTCCATCTTCGGGACCTTGCTTCGGAAAGAGTTTATTCAAGTGTTCCGCTCGGTCAACTACAGCTTTCAGTATTTCGTGTTGGCGTGCGCCATGCCCGTCATGGTTTATTTCTGCAATGCGATTGCCCTCGAAATCGGTCGCAATGACATCGGTGAGCAGATTTCGGTCGGCATGACACTGTTGGTTATGTTGATCTTTGCCACCGTTATTACATCGTTTTCGGCAACATCGATTTCGCGAGAAGGCGAAAACTTTTACCATACCAAAGTCATGCCGGTATCCATTCATACCCAGCTTGCCGTAAAGTTCTTCATGTACTTTTTGGTTTCGTTTTTCGCCAACGTTATCTGCGTCGTCGTTCTCATCGTCACCAAACAGATGCCTTACGATATGGCGCTTTGGGTGTTCGGCGTCGTCGAAACCGTTTCGATCGCATTGACGCTTCGCTCCATGCGCCTCGATATCCGTCGTCCGTACTTTAATCTTTCGGGCGAAGGCGAAGTCGTCAACAGCAACGCCAACACGACAACCGCAGTATTGATGGGGTTTGTGGTGGCGGTCGCCGTCGGAATCGCAGGAATGCTCAGCGCCTATATGCTCGGCGAAAAAATCATGATGATAGCTTGCTCCGCCATCGCCGCGGTATTCACCGTGTATTCCGTCAGCGTATACTTCTTCCGTCTGAAAAAAGTATACAACCGTATCGCAAAACATTAAGGAGCCGTAATTATGAAAAAGTTTCTGATCGGAGTTCTCCTTATCATTCCCGTAATCGTCGTGTTGGTCCTCAATGCGACGGGGCGTATTATCAAAAATTCTTCTCCCGTCAACCCTTCGTCCATTGTTGTCCGTGACGAAAACGGGGACGAAATCACCGCGCCCATCGTGTTGGACGTGACCGAAACCTGTCAGATTGCCGTCGACGTTCTGCCGTCGATCAGTTATGATCATTCCGTCACTTACGAGATCGACGACATCGAAGGATCGGGCGATCTCAGAATCGAGCGGGTCGGAGACAGCAACCGTTATAACATTATTCCCGAAAAAAGCGGGTACACCCGCGTTATTCTGCGCGCGAAGGCGAACGTCAACGCGCGTGCGGCGCTGATAGTCGACATTACCAGTCGCAAAATCAACGAGTTGTCCATTTACACCGCCGACGGGACGGTGCGGGAAGATCTTGCGCTTTACAAGCCCGAACGGCTGTTCTGCAACATCGATCCGATCGAGGCGCTCAGCGGAAATCAGCTGACGTGGGGGACGCAGGACGCCAAAATCGCCGAGATTTCCGCAAACGGTGTCGTCAAACCGGTCGGACTGGGCAAAACGAGAGTTTGGGTGTCTGCAATCGATAAAACGGGTACTCCGCGCAAGCAATATATCGACATCGATACCGAGAATGCACTGTTGTCGCGCGACATCGTGTACGTCGATCACGCGGTCGACGCGGCATGGCTGAAGCAAAACGTCGTGCTGGCGGCGGGGGCGGAAGTCAGTCGCAAGAGCGAATCGCTGTACGAGGTCCGAAGCGGCGATCTTTCCGCCGAAGTTCAGATTGTGATCTGCGACGAGGACGAATGGGGATTTTTTGAAACGCCCGACGTTATTTACACGCAAAACGGACCTTATTTCATCGATCTCCGATATTATTTGACGGGAGAAGAGCCCGAAGATGCCGTCGTATATTCTTCCGATCCTTCCGTAATGAAAATCGTCGGCAACGAGCTGGTTCCCGTCAAGGGAGGACAGGCCGAACTGATTGCCGAGGCAGACGGAGTCGTCCGCTCCATGATGATTACCGTCAAAGAACGTCCGCGCTATTTTTCGCTTAACTTGAACAGCGACGACGCAAAGCTCGGGATTCAACAGACGCGCGTCTGGGGACAAAAATTTTATGCCGCAGACGGCAGTATTACCAACACCTTCCAAATGCGCGTTGAGGACGACGGTACCGGCATGCTCGATTTGCGCTGGACTTCCGATCACCCCGAGTACGCTTCGGTCAACGAAAACGGCTTGGTGACCTTCCATGACGCGGGGCTCGGTCAGAGCGTTACGATTACGGCGACCGCGCTGGTTCATAACTTCGAAACCAATGTGAAACGCAGTTTCACGTTCAATCTGCTGCCCGATCCCGCTTCCTACAACGTTTACACGACCGATCAAATGTTCCGTACGGCGGCAGGGAGATCTCAGACCATCGTATTGCAAAGCGACATCAAAATCGCCTCTACACTTTATCCGCAAGGCGATTTTTACGGCAACGGCTTTACGGTTGACGCAAGGGACTGGCCCAGTCTCGGCAGATACGGCGCCATGATGCGCTATGATCGCAGTTGCTATGACGATCCGACTCGGACCATCCGCGTCGTCGACGTCGCGTTTGACGGTGCCTACACCGATGCCGAACACACCGTTGACAAAAACGATCGCGGCAGAGCCATGGTGTTGTCGCGCATGGAAGCCCCGATGCTTTTGAAAAATCTGATTGTCCAGAACACGACGGACGGAATCAATATCGCACTTTCCAAAAATATCAGAATGGAAGGCTGTATTATCGGCGACGTTTACAGTGTCGGCATCACTTATACGGTCAATCCTCCGGTTGACGGTTACAAAATCGTCTTCCGCAACAATGTGTTCAAAGAGATGATGGGACCCGCGATTTCCATTACGTCCGACTCGTTCAACGGTTCGATCGCCAACCAGAACGGTGTTCCCGATGTGCGGATCGAAGGATTTATGGATGTTTACAGCTGGAAGCAGACCGATCAGCTCGAGGGGCTTGCTCGTTCGTTCGGGTTGGATCTCGGCGACCTGTCGGGCTTTATCGATCCCGCCGCGCTCGAACGGGCGCTTGCCGCGGTGCTCGAGGATATTTTTACCCAGCCCGAATATTCCAACATGATTTACGTTGATCAATCGGGGCAAAAATACATCAACCTCGGCATTTTCGTCATGGGGCTTTGCATGAAAGCCGACCCCACTAAAATTGTTTGCGAAGACAACGGCTTCCGTCTGCTGCCGTTAACTTTGCCCACCAAGGGTAACACGGGAATTCTCGTGCAGATACTCGAACTCGGAATCAAGGCATTCGATCCTGCTATGACGCTGATGTATCCCAATTACCTGCTGACCTACGATCAGTCCGCAGACGGCGGGCCGCGCAACAAGCCGGGCGATCCGGTGCCGACCGACCTCGAACTGTTCGAACGTCTTAACGGCTGATTGCTACGCTAAAGTAACTGCCAATGAAAAAATTTCTGATCGGAGTCATCTTAATCATTCCCATCATCGTGGTATTTGCGCTGAATACCGCGGGATCCCTCATTGCGCTCAGCGTCAAGGTCAATCCGACGCAGTTGGTGCTGAAAACCGTTGACAATGAAGAAATCGCGCACAACGCCCGATTCGAAATCGACACGCTGGGGGAAGAAATGATTCTTGTTGTCGAAGTATATCCCTCAATCGCCGCGGATAAGTCGGTTGTTTGGGAGTCGGATCCGAGTCTTGGCGGCAAAGTTCGCCTTGAACGGATCGGAGAGTCCAACCGATACCGCGTCATACCTGAAAAAACGGGAGTTGCGCGTCTTACCGTTCGGGCGGCGGCAAACATCAATCTGTATCAATCGATTACGTTTTTCATTGCCAGTGAGATCATCGAGCGCATCGAGCTTTATGACGGCAACGGAACGGTGATCGGGGGCGAATACGCTTTGAACAGCGCGTCGCGGATTTTTTATGACATACAGCCCATCGACGCGCTTGCAGGCAATGCCGTCCGGTGGGAAAGCACCGATCCGGACGTGTTTACCGTTACGCAGAACGGGACGCTGTATCCCGTTTCGCGCGGGATTGCGACGTTGAAGCTGACGGCGACCGACCGTACGGGCAAAAATCATCTGAAACGGATTCAGATCGATACGAGTGCTGCCGTCGTGCGCACCGATACCGTGTATGCCGTGGAAGAAGTGGACGAAACCTGGCTCCGTCAAAACGTCTTGCTGACCCAAGACATCGAATTGGAAAAAATCAACGAGAATAACTGGAACGTAATTGACCAATACGGCAACCGATATCCGTTGCGTGTCGATCGCTGCGCGCCGGGAGAGTGGGGATTCACCGACACGCTCGACGTAATTTATACGCAAAACGGTCCGTATTTCCTGGAAGTCGATTATCTCGAAACCGTCGCAACCGAAGAGTATCCGCCCCTTGATTATTCTTTGCGGATTACAAACCTGACGGGAGCGGCGCGCCTGGTCGAAAACGAAATCATTCCCGTAAAAGCAGGGACCGTCGAAGTTACCGCCGCGGTGGGAGAGGTCGAAAAAACCAGAACGGTCATTATCCGCGAGCGACCCGTTTATTTCGATCTCGATCTCGGCAAAGAGGACGCCGCGCTCGGAATCCGCATGACGCGTCTTTGGGGGAGATATTGGCTGGACCAAAATAACGCGTTGACCGATACCTTCCGCTTGGGTTCGCCCGATCTCGACGCTTCTCAATTCGATTTGTATTGGGAAACCGACCGACCCGAATGCGTCGATCTCAGCGTCGATCCCTTGACACAGGAAGCAATCCTCAGATTCAAAGAGGAAGCGGCGGGGCAGGATATCACAATTAAGGCAACCGTTCAGGTCAACAAATATCTGACCGGCGTTTCGCAACAGTTTACCTTCCGCATCAATGACGATCCGCAGGCGGTTAACGTGTACGATTTTAAGCAGCTGCAGACCGCCGCCGGCATGCATCGTAGCGTCGTTCTTCAAAACGATATCGCTTCGGATGCCACAACCGTGTTGTATAACGATCTGTACGGGAACGGGTTTACGATTTCGACGGCGCATCGGAGCGGCTTGAATCGTTTTGACTGTATTCTGTCTTTGAAAAAATGGCAGGTAACCGATTTTTCCGCCCTTCCCGAAGCGGTCGAAATTTCCGACGTCGTGCTCGAAGGCGGCACGTCTTACGAAACGGCGCAGGGAACGGGGATCGGATTTGACGATCTCGAGGTCGAATTGACGGTCAGCAACGTCATTGCAAGATATTTTATCCGATGTATCGAAGCGCAGCGGTTGCCGAAACTGGTGGTCGAAGGCAGTATTCTCGGCTACAGCGTGACCTCGGGTATTTTCGTGACTCACAACAGCGATGCCGATCAGCACGAAGTCATTTTGCGCAACAACGTTTTGACCATGACCCGGGAGGGACCCGCCGTCCTGTTTGCCACCTCCTATGTTAACGAGCAGAACAACAATAAAAATATTCTGCCCAAAGTAAAAATCGAAGGGTTCCTCGATATATACAACTGGAAGGCGCCCGAAGAAACCCGTACCGCTTTTGCCGGCTTGCTGATGGAATATGCCGGAGATCTTGCCGGTTCGGGCATCGATCCCCGGCAACTGGTTGAAGTGCTGGGTAAGGTCCTCGAAGGATTTTTGCAAAACGAGCGTTTC
>DVOH01000020.1 GCA_018713745.1 Candidatus Stercoripulliclostridium merdipullorum
AAGATAATATTCGAATGAAAAAACAAAGCGGCTTGTTTTTTATTTGCGGATTGGGAGAACAGGAAAGAAAGTCTTGGAATCAAAAAAGTTTCGCAATAACAATTGACAAAGATTCCAAAAAGAGAATTTTAGAAGAATTAAGAAGGCTTGACATATCGAATAGTACGATATATCCGGATTTTGAAAGACGTGCTATGGAAATTTCGCATCTGCAAGTGAATTGGACGATAATTGGAAATATAAAATGATTTATTTGGAACTCGAACAATTTGAAATGCTTGTATTATAATTTTTAACAAACTCGATCTTAATAAAAAAACAGCGGAGCAGCTTATCGAATATCTGAAAGAATTATTTGAAATATAGTTAAAAAAATTCTTTTAGATTGTTCTATTTTCATCGATATGGACTTTACAGGTGTGTTTTTCCATATAGAAGAAAACGTCATTAAATTGGGGCGGATAAACTTAGCTTAAAAGTGAGTGGCTGATTTCAAATACGGATATCATCAAAAGTAGAATTTTTATCCACTAAAGCTAAACGAAGTATAAGCGCGCATCTTGCGCCCTGTTTCGTATCGGGTTGTTTTCAATGGTGAACCTCAATGGTGGCGGCGGATTGATGGATAAGGTAGGTAGCAATCGTCATTTGCGATCGCAGATAACAAGTGCGGTCGGACGGTTCGTGGGCGGTGGGGTTAGCGCAAATCGCTTGACAGGGTGGGGCGGGGCGGATATAATGATAGCAACAACTGTAGATCGTGGGTGCCGAAAGGCTGAGATCGCTCGCAAGAGGAAACCATTGAACCTGATACGGGTAATGCCGGCGTAGGGAGATTGTGATAGCGGACGTTTTGGGACTCATCGATCGATGGGTCCTTTTTTTGAGGTGAGTGATGGATTTGCGGTTTGACGCGCTGGCAAACGAATACGACAAGTGGTTTGCGGAGAATCATCATCTGTTCGACGCCGAGGTCGAGGCGGTTGCTTCGGTCATGGAGGCGGGCGTCAAGTATGTCGAGATCGGAGTCGGGACGGGGATATTTGCCGCGCGGCTCGGAATCGGAGAAGGGGTAGAACCCGCGGACGGTATGGCGGAATTTGCCGCGGCGCGGGGGATTGCCGTACGCAAGGGGGCTGCCGAAGCCTTGCCCTATGCCGACGGAAGCGTCGAAGGTTTGGTGTCGATCACCGTGGACTGCTTTTTGAGCGATATCCGGCTTGCCTATGCCGAGGCCTATCGCGTGCTGAAAACGGGCGGAAGTTTTGTCGTCGCATTTCTGGACGCCGCAACGCCCCTCGGCAAGCAGTACGAGGCGTTCAAAGAGAATAGCGATTATTATCGCGGAGCAACGTTTCACACGGCGGCGGAAATCCGCGCGTTGCTCGAAGGGGCGGGATTTGTCTGCGTCGAGGCGCGGCAGACGGTGTTTACGTTGGAAAACGTTCCGCAATCGGTAAAAAACGGACACGGCGAAGGCGTTTTTGCCGTGATACAAGCCAAAAAATAAACAAGGAGATCTACCATTATGTTAGCAAGTGTTGCATTGCAGATTCTGCCCGAAACGTTAGACGACGAGCAGACCATCAAAGTCGTCGACGAAGTCATCGCTTATATGAAAAGCACGGGGCTTCAATGTTATGTCGGACCCTTTGAAACGGCGGTCGAAGGCGCCGATATCGATCAGCTGATGGATATCATGAAAGAATGCCTGCATATCGCAGGGCGCGCCAATCAGCAGGGCGTTGCGGCGTTCATCAAAGTCGTCTATCGCCCCGATCGGGAAGTGTTGAGCATTGAAAAAAAAGTTACGAAGCATCACCTATAAGTTTGTCATACCCGCGGCGTTTATCGGGTTGTTCTTTGTCGTCTGGGAGCTGATCTGTCTGTCCGGAACGGTTGCCGCACTGATTCTGCCAACCCCGGGTGATACCTTCCGCGCCTTCTTCGCGCAGGGCGATATGATTATGCACCACACGGGCATCACCCTTCTCGAAGCCGTTGCAGGGCTTGCGGCAGGGGTTGCGGTCGGGTTTGTGCTAGCCGTACTGATGGACGCATGCAAGGTGTTCGATTTCGGATTCAAACCCCTTCTCGTCATCACGCAGACCGTCCCGACCATCGTCATTGCGCCGTTGATTTCGCTGTGGCTCGGGTATGACATTCAGCCCAAAATCCTCTTGGTCGCACTGACGACCTTTTTCCCCATCGCCATCGGGCTGTCCGACGGCTACCGCAGTACCGATCCCGATATGATCGATCTGATGCGTTCGATGGGGGCGGGAAAACTGAAAATCTTTTGGTTTCTCAAACTTCCGAGCGCGCTTCCCAACTTTTTTTCGGCGCTCAAAATCTCGACGACCTATGCCATCGTCGGCGCGGTTGTGTCGGAATGGGTAGGCGCATTGGGCGGTTTGGGATACTATATTTTGCGTTTGCAGCGCATGTATGCGTATGATGCGATGTTTGCCACCATCCTGTGGGTCATCGTGCTGAGCCTCGTGTTGCTGTTTGCGCTCGAAGTCGTAAAACGATGCGTGATACGCTGGGATAAAAAGGAGAATTGATATGAAACTCAAAAAAATCGTTTGTATGCTGTTGATCGTTGCGCTTATCGCTTCGATCGCGTCCGTCCTTGTCGCATGTAAAGACGACGAGGGGGATCCCGCCAAAATTACCTTTGTTTTGGACTGGGCACCCAACACCAATCACGTCGGGCTTTATGTTGCCAAGCACCTCGGCTATTATGCAGAAGAGGGGTTGGACGTTACGTTTGTCCAGCCCGGGACAACGGGCTGCTCCGCCGACGTTTCGACGGGAGTCGGGCAGTTCGGAATAGATTTTCAGGAGCAGATGATTTACAACGAGCAGAACAAGGTCAACGTTACTGCGGTTGCCGCCGTAATTCAGCACAATACGTCGGGGATTTTGGTCAAAGGCGAGGTGGATTCGCTTGCAGACCTTAACGGCAAAAAATACGCCACCTGGGGGCTTGCCGGCGAAGAAGCGATCGTTCGGCACTATCTTGCCGAAAGCGGCGTCAACGTTGATTCGGTCGAATTTGTCCCCAATACCGTTCAGAATATCGTAGCGGAATTTCAGAATCCCGCGGGCGTCGATTGTCTGTGGAGCTATGCGGGGTGGGACGTCACCAAACTCCGGATCGAAAATATTACACATACCTTTTTCCGGATGAGTGACGATATTCCCGTGCTCGACTACTACACCCCCGTAATTATCGCCAACAACGATTATCTCAAAAACAACGCCGAATCGGCGCGGAAATTTTTGAAAGCGACGGCAAAAGGATATCAGTATGCCATCGCCAATCCCCGTTCGGCGGCGGATATGCTGATGGAACAAAATCCCGAACTCAAAGTCGATCCCGAACTGATTTACGCGAGCATGGAGATGCTGAAAGGCGAATATCAGGCGGATGCGCCCCAATGGGGCTATATCTATCAGGCGAGATGGGATGCCTTCTTCGATCTGATGTGGGAGCTCCGCACTGCCGGTATGAACGGACCCGTGACCGACGGATACGGATTCAGCAACGCATTTTTGCCTGCGGCGGAATAAAAACGGGGCTTGATCAATCGAAGCGATCGGAATAAGCAATCAAAAATCGGATTGCGGTCAAAACGAAACCAAGCGCAATCGCAAAAGCAATCAATCGGAATCAAACGGAATGAAACTGCTGGAAGTCAAAAACGTATCGCACGCTTACGAGAGCCGTCCCGTGATCGAGGGTGTCAGCTTCGATGTCAACGAAGGGGAGACGGTCTGCCTGATCGGAACGAGCGGGGTGGGCAAAACAACGTTGTTCCAGGTGCTGTCGGGGCTTGTAAAGCCCCTTGGCGGCGAAGTTCTGC
>DVOH01000021.1 GCA_018713745.1 Candidatus Stercoripulliclostridium merdipullorum
AATTAAAGAATTATTAAATCATACGGGTTATTTGAGTTCATACAATGATGAAGTAACAATAATCGATGTATCTGGCACAGTACAATTTTCGATTTAATTATTATTCGTTTTAGATTACCACTTCTCCACCAAAACAAAAGCACAGTAAAAGCCGTGCTTTTTGTTATGGTGAAGTTTGCCCAAAGGGGCTCGAACGGGCGGAAAAGGAAATGATCCATTCAATTTTCCTTTGGATTATACCGCGGATGTGTGAATAGAACGGGTTTAAATGGCGGTTGATCTGTTTGATGCTTTGCGCTATAATAATGGCGAGGTATTACTTCGGATATGGAAATCGAAATCTATCTTAATTTGCCCGAAGACGCGCGTATGATTCGGTTAAGCGTATTTGTCGCAGAACAAGGATTTATTCGGGAGTTTGACGATGACGATCGGTCGGCGATCCATCTTGTCGGATATGAAGACGGAGTTCCAGTTGCAACGTGTCGGATTTGTAAACAGGGGCAAGAAAATACGTATTTGATCGGTCGGATCGCCGTGCTGAAAGCCCACCGCGGGAGAGGATTCGGCGCCGCGATCGTCGATCGGGCAACCGACGTTATTCGCCGATCCGGCGGAAGGAAAATTCTGATCCATGCTCAGGCGCGCGCCAAAGACTTTTATCGCAAGCCGCAAGCAAGGGTTTCTCGATTGCGGAATCGGCGACACGGAGGAAGGTTGTCCCCATATCTGGATGTATCGCGATCTTTGATGCCTCGTCCGGTGACTTCGGATGAGATCGTTCTTTCATACACGCTGACGGCAAAAGCAGGAGGAATTATGACAAACAATCTGCAAGAGCAATCATTACAGCTTGCTTCGATCATCAAGGGAAGTAAGCGCCTGGTCGCGTTGACGGGAGCGGGAATATCGGTCCCGAGCGGGATTCCCGATTTCAGAAGTGCGACGGGGTTGTATCGGATGGAAAACGGCGGGGCGTTTTCGGCGGAGTTTATGCTTTCTCACACCTGTTTTTGCCGCTATCCCGAGGAATTTTTCCGCTTTTACCGTCAAAAAATGCTTTACCCCGACGCCAAACCCAATGTCGCCCATCGTTGGCTTGCGCGGTTGGAGGCGGCGGGGATTTTGTCGGCAATCGTGACACAGAACATTGACGGCTTGCATACGGCGGCAGGGTCCCGCAACGTCATCGAATTTCACGGAAGCGTTCATCGCAATTATTGTACCGCGTGCGGAGCGCGCTACGGCTTGGACTTTATTTTGACGACCGACGGGATCGCGCGTTGTCCGCAATGCGGCGGTATTGTTCGTCCCGACGTCGTTTTGTACGAAGAAGCGTTAGACGACGGCGTGGTGCGCCGAAGCGTGGATGCCGTTGCAAGTGCCGATACTTTGCTTGTCATCGGCACGTCGCTGATCGTTTATCCCGCTGCGGGGCTGATCGAATATTTCGGCGGCCGCAATCTTGTGTTGATCAACAAGGGGGAAACCGCGTTTGACCGCAAGGCTCGGTTGGTGATCAATGCCGACGTCGCGTCAGTTGCCGAAATTCTGAACGAAAAATTCAAATAAAATCAAGACATCGCCTTAAGATAGGGCAGGGCATGGGCAAACAGGCGTTTGTGCCCTTGACAGCAGTCGAGATCCAAGCGTTCGCGCTTGCAACCGTTGCCGCAAAGTTGCAGATAAGGGCATTGCTTGCAACGCTCGGGCAGGACGGTGGATTCTTGCAAAAAGGCAAGGGCTTTGGGGTGGTGCGACAAGCGTCCGAAGTCGGTATCCGTGTCATTGATATTGCCGAGTCGATATTCGTCGAGGCAATAAAAATCGCAGGGGAAAACGCTTCCGTCCCCTTCGACGACGAACTGGCGGGAGCAATGCCCGTTTTGTCCGCACTGATCGGCAGGGAGTCCGTGCGCGCGACGGACGAAGTTGTCAAGCTGTCGCACGCTGACATATTGTCCCGCCCTGAAGTCGGCGTGATAGCAGCGGAAGAGATCCAAGAGGTAATCGGAGTATTGTTTTGCCGTCAGACAATGGCGGCTGTGTTTTGTCCCGAACGGCTTGAGACAGGGGATAAACTGTAAATTTCGGAATCCCAAATCAACAAAATACCGATAAACTTCGACGATGTTGCGCGCGACTTCGGGCGTGACGACGCAAAGAATGTTGACACGGACGCCCCGCTCCAGAAGCCGCTTTGCGTTGCGAAGGGTCGCTTCGCTTGTGGGGTTTCCGTTGCGGTCGAGGCGTAAGGCATTGAGCGCGGGCGGTCCGTCGATCGAAACGCCGACGAGATAGTCGTATCGAGCAAGCAATTCGATCGTTTCGTCGTCAAGCAGTGTCGCGTTGGTCTGCAGGGCTAATTCGACTTCCAATTTTCCGCGGAAGCGTTTGATCCCTTCGGCGGCAAAAGCAAAAAAGTCTTTGCCGCACAGCGTCGGTTCGCCGCCTTGAAACGACAAATATACACGGTCGCCGTCGGCATAAGAAAATGCTTTTTGTAACACGTTTTCCAGTGTCGCAAGCGACATCATGCCGTAGGAGTAACTTTCCCGATGCTTGGCAAGATCGTGATAAAAGCAATAGCGGCATTGCAGATTGCAAAGTGCCGATGCGGGTTTCAGCATAACCGAAATAGGAGGCATTGTTTAATCTCCGTAATACGCGGGGGATATTCCGCGTCGGTTTGTTTTCAGTTCGTTGCGGAAGGCGTGGAGCCGGCGGAGCATCGTGTCTGCGATTTCGGGGTATTTCATCGAAACGTTGTAACCTTCGGCGGGGTCAAGCGTCAGGTTAAACAGGTAGTTTTTGTAAACCTGATCGATAAACGCTGAGTTTTCGGTACGGACTTTTTCGTAATATTTGAAGTCGCAGGTCGTTCCGTCGAGAGATAGGGGCATTTGTAAGCCTTGCACCTTGCCGCCTTTTATAAAATACAGTGCGTCGTGCACTCTGGTTTCGGGGGAAACGTTACCTTGCCAGATATCGTATAAGTTTTTGCCGTCAATGACGCGATCATCGGGAAGTCGATCGATGCCGCAATAGGAAAGTATCGTCGGGAAAAGATCGAAATTCATCGAAGGGGTGGCGATGACGTTGGTATCCCCGAGTGCCGCCCCTTGCCCCAGTCCGCCGTTGACGTAACAGGCGAGGAGCGGAACTTTATGTCCGCCGTCGAAGGTCGTATTTTTGCGGCCGCGCAATGCGCCGGTAACACCCTCTCTGCCGGGACCGTTGTCGCTTGTAAAAATAATCAAGGTGTCGTCAAAAACCCCTTTTTGACGCATTAAATCGAACGTTTTGCCGAGGTAGGCATCGAACTCTTCGATGCAGTCGATGTAGCTGTCGTCGGTCGTATCGCCTTTGACCCCAGAAAAGATCGGATAATGCGGCCAAGGCGTACAATAATAAGCAAAAAAGGGGTTTCCCGCGTCGGCGGAGTCCGATATAAACCGATCGAGCTCTTCGCTGAGAATCCGCGTGGTTTCGGATTGATCTTTCAGATCTGCGTGGGAGTGCACTTCGGTTGCTTTGCCGTCGATTTCGCGTACCATATTGTAAGGTGTCATATCGTTGACGTAATAGCTGCCGTAAAAATAGTCGAATCCCTGGTTGGTCGGCAGATATTCGCCGTAGTCGCCGAGATTCCATTTGCCGATCAGACCGGTGCGGTAGCCGCCTGCTTGCAAGACTTCGGCGAGGGTGATTTCGTCGCCCAGGATGCCGTCCACGTTGTTGAGAAACTGAAAAGGATTGAAATATCTCGTCGAACCGAAAGGCGCGAAGGATACTGCGGTCGGAAAAACAACGTTGTCAAGATAGCCGCGGGAGGGATATCGCCCTGTCAGCATGGAAAAGCGAGAAGGGGAACAAACGGGAGATGCGCTGTAGAAATCGGTCATCAGAATGCCTTGATCGCCAATCGAGTCGATGTTGGGCGTTTGGATGGTAGCGTTACGATTGCCGAGATAACTGTAGCAGGACAGATCGGCGTACGCCATGTCGTCCATCAAAATGACGAGAACGTTCGGGGATCCCGCTTGTTTTGCGGCTTCGACCGATCGGAGATAGTCGTCGTGACCTTTTTGGAGGGAGGCGACGGTGGGTCGGACGCGGATACCCATTGCCAGAAAGTACATAACGGTCGAGCCGAGCATTGTCAGGGTCAAAAGAACCGGGAGAGCAAATCGGACGCGTGCATGCATGCGTTTCGGGTCGAACAGTTTGTCACCGAACAGCAACAAGACGGCGATTGCGATGGGGAGTGCGGTCAGAACGAGGTTATACCAAAGGCGCCTGCCGAAAGGATCCGCTCCGCGGATCAGGTAAAAGAGAAGAAGACCTCCCATCGTAACGAGGTAAGAAAGCAACAACCACAGATTGACGCGTCTTAGAAAAATCACTTCGATCAAAACGAACAGTGCCGCCGATAAGGCGATCGCCACAGCGACGACGGCAAGGAAGTTGAATCCCGTAGCAAGCGTAACGATCATATAAACGCAGACGAAAGCAAAAAAACCCGTTGTCGGCAAAGAATAACGTCTGTTCAACAAGGGGGCGGGCGGAAGTTGCTTCATAATCTCTCCTGATCAAAACTTCGGATATTCCAATCATAACATATCCGATGCGGGTTTTCAAGAGCGGAAGGAAGAACGGAAGTTTGCCCCTTGAAAGCCCCGGATATCGGTGCTATAATAAATACATCAAACAAAGGAGGCGGTTATATGGATTACAAGATGAATCTGACCGAGCATCAACGCGCCTTGCTGGACGGAAAAGAAGGTGCCGTCAAAGCCAAAGCGATGCAGACGCTTGTGATGTTCGGCGAAATTTTCGGCGCCAAACGCATGGTTCCGGTTACCCATAAGCAGGCACATCTGGTAACTTCATTTGGGATCGGGCTGCTGAAGCCCCTTTACAAAACGATAGACAGTCTGATTGCCGAAGGCGTAAAAGCCGAGGGCGGCTTCTCGGTCGATCCGCGTCCCCTCGACTATCGCAACGTCAAATGCAATCTGCTCGAGAAATTGGTGTTCAACAAAATTTTGTACGGCAGGCAAGCCGACTATGAAGCACAACTCAAAGCCGTCGGACTCAAAAACGATAATGCCTTCACCTGTACCTGCTATTTGCCCGAGGTGGGCAATGTTCCCAAAGAGGGAGATGTCTTGTCGTGGGCGGAGTCCAGCGCCGTGGTGTATGCCAATTCGGTGCTCGGCGCGCGTTGCAACCGTAACAGCGGGATGCTCGATCTCTTCGGCGCAATCGTGGGATATGTCCCCGAGTTCGGATTGCTGACCGACGAAGGGCGCAAGGCAAGCTGGCGCGTTGTGGTCAAAACTTCACGCTTGCCCGAAGCGCAGATTCTCGGCAGCGCCGTCGGGATGAAAGTGATGGAAGACGTGCCGTATATCGTGGGGCTGGATCGCTTCCTCGGCGATACCGTGGACGAGAGCGTGACGGGCTATCTCAAGGATTTCGGCGCGGCGACGGCGAGCAACGGTGCCGTCGGGCTGTATCATATCGAAGGGCTGACCCCCGAAGCGAAGCGCTACGGGAAGGAATTGCTACGCCCCGATGCCGAAGAGTATGTCATCGACGACGCCGAACTCGAACGCGTATATGCGTCTTATCCCGTGATGTGGAAAGATCGGGACGCCCGTCCCGATCTGTGCTTTATCGGGTGTCCCCACCTGACGCTTCGTCAGCTCAACGACTGGACCGATCGGATTGCGGCAGGTTTGAAGGATACGGGCAGAACAAAAGTCGCGGTGCGTACCGTTCTGACGGCAAGCCCCGACGTGATTGCGGCGTTCCGTAAAACCGATCGTTACGATATTCTGACCGGAACGGGGGCAACGCTCAGTTATATCTGTCCCCTGATGTATACCAATAACCCGTTGACCAAGCGGAAAGCGATCATGACCAACAGCAACAAACTGCGGACGTATTCGGCGGCGCGATACTATAAGGATGCCGAAATACTCGACAAGATCGTCGGGAAGGAGGTCGCAAGATGAAGCAATTCAAAGGAAGACCGTTGACGGGCGGCAGTGCCGAACTGGAAGCCGTCGTATCGAAGCAAGGCGTCAATACCCTTGCAACGTTTCAAAAAAGCGCCTTGACCGGGGCAAAACAAGTGATTGCAAGCGATCAGAACAATCCCGACTTGTTCGGAAAAAACATTACGGGCAAAGCGTTGTGCCTGCCGATCACGATCGGTTCGACAACGGGGGGCTTGGTGATTCAGACGGTATGCGCGATGAAGATCAATCCGAAGGCGTTTCTGTTTGCCGAGCATGTCGACAGTCTTGCCGCAAGCGGAATCGTCTTGGCGAAGGTGTGGGAGGACTCCGACGTCATAGCCGTCGATCTGTTGGGAAAGGAATTTCTCGACGCCGTCAAAACGGGGGACCGTCTGCTGATCGATGAGGACGGTACCGTAACGATTTTATGAAAAAACTTTTGCACATCAATGCCGCGGCAAGAGGAGAGGCTTCTCGAACGCTTGCCCTTGCACAAACCGAAATCGAACGGATCTGCCGTGCCGACCCGGAATACGAGGTGGAAGAAATCGATCTTTATCGCAATCCGCCCACGTTTGTCGACGCGTATGCGATTGCCCGCCGCGACGCCGGGGTGAAAGCGGGAGATTTTTCGCATCCCGTTTTTGCCGAAGCTCTGCGCTTCCGTGATGCCGATTATATCGTCGTAACCGCGCCGTATTGGGATTTGTCGTTTCCTGCCATTTTGAAGGCGTACCTCGAATCGGTGTCGATTGCGGGTGTAACGTTCGAGTACACGCCGTCGGGGTGCAGAGGGAAATGCAAAGCGAAAGGATTTTCGTACCTGACGACGGCAGGGGGGACGATCGGCGACAACGATTTCGGCTGGCAGTACGTCAACGGATTGTTTTCGGTGCTGTTTGGGATCGGCGGCGGCAAACGGATTGCGCGCGAAAATCTCGATCTGTAGCGATGATACCGTCGTACCGAAAAAAAGCGACCCGTGCGGGTCGCTTTTTTAACGGTCAAGGACGGTTTGCAGGACAACGGGCGTCGGACAGGGCTGCCGATCGCCGAGGACGGTTGCTTGGAGAAGCGTTGTTTCGGCTTCGGCAAACAACGCGGGGTCGGATGCGTACAGGGTTGCCAAAGATTCGCCCGCGTGTACGGCGTCCCCGAGTTTTTTGTGTAAAACGATGCCCGCGCCGTGATCGACGGAATCGCTTTTTTTTCGTCTGCCCGCACCGAGCAGCAATGCCGCCATTCCGTACCGTTCGGCATCGGTTTCGACAATGTATCCCGATCGTGCGGCAAAAACTTCTTGCTTGTAGCGGCATTGCGGAAGAAGATCTGGATTGTCGATTTGGGCAACATTTCCTCCTTGTTCGGATACCGTTTTCCGCAAAATTTCCAATGCGCTGCCGTCTTGCAGCGCACGGAGTGCATCGCGGCGGCAACGGTTACGGTCCCCTTTCCCTGCAAGATGCAGAATGGTTTGGGCAAGGGTTAAGCAAAGGTCTTTGAGATCGTCGGGACCTTCGCCTTTCAGGGTTGCGATTGCCTCTTTCAGCTCAAGCGCGTTGCCGATCGTGTTGCCGAGCGGAGTGTTCATATCGGTCAGCAGTGCGGCAACTTTTTTGCCGGCGCGCTTTCCCAGTCCGATCATCGTGTCGGCAAGTTGCTTGGCGTCGGCTTCCGTTTTGCAAAACGCTCCGCTGCCGACTTTGACGTCCAGGACGATGACGTCGGCGCCCGAAGCAATTTTTTTGGACATAATGCTCGAAGCAATCAGGGGAATGCTGTCAACCGTCGCCGTGACGTCGCGCAAGGCGTAAAGCAGTTTGTCGGCAGGGACAAGACCTTCGCTTTGTCCCGTAATCGCAAATCCGGTTTTGCGGGCGACGCTTAAAAACCGTTCGCGGCTCAAGGCGGTGTCGAATCCTTCGATCGACTCCAATTTGTCGATCGTTCCGCCCGTGTGTCCCAAGCCGCGTCCGCTCATTTTGGCAACGGTTAAACCGCAGGCGGCGACCAGCGGCAACAGGACGAGGCTGACTTTGTCCCCGACGCCGCCCGTCGAATGCTTGTCGCATACCGATTGCCCGAGCGGCGACAGATCGACGGTGTCGCCGCTTGCGATCATGGCGCGCGTCAGAGCGTAGGTTTCGGCATCGTTCATTCCGTTGATGCAGATCGCCATCAAGAGGGCGCTTGCCTGGTAATCGGCGATTTCACCGCGGACAAATCCGTCGACAAAAAAGTCGATCGCTTCGTCCGATAAGGGCAGTCCGCGTTTTTTTGCAGTCAGAATTTCGTAGATGTTCATAATTGAAAGCCTTTGGGCAGCAGTTCGCCGAGGCGGTAGACGCCTTCTTCGGTCACAACGGGAAATTCGGGTCCGACAAATTCGCTCATCCATTGCAGACAGATGCCGCACGGAATGCAATCGGGGCGGTTGCCGACCACGGCAAGGGCGGTGAACTTCCGTGCGCCTTTGGCAATCGCCGCGGCAAATGCCGCGCGTTCGGCACAAAGGGTTGCGCCGTAAGACGCGTTTTCGACATTGACGCCGAGATAGACGTTGCCGTCGGAGCCGAGCAGGGCGGCGCCGACTTTGTAGTCCGAGTAGGGCGCATAAGCATAGGCGCGCACGAGATGGGCTTGCTGTAAGAGGTTTTGATAATCGGGATTCATCGTAAGAGCTCCTGTTTGAAAGAAGTCCCCGCAAGAGGGTAGGGGCAGTCGAAGCAATCGGCGACGGTTGCCGCGACGTCGGCAAAGGTTGCGCGCGTACCGAGGTTGACCCCTTGCCGAACGGGGGTGCCGCAGATCAGTAAGGGGACGTATTCTCGCGAATGATCGGTAGAGGGTGTGGAGGGATCGCATCCGTGGTCGGCGGTGACGATCATGAGATCGTCGTCTTTTAAGCGCGGCAGAATGTCGCCGAGGGCGCGGTCGAAGTCGCTGATCGCTTTTGCATAGCCGTCTACGTCGTTGCGATGCCCGTAAAGCATATCGAAGTCGACCAGATTGACAAAGCACAATCCTTCGAAGGGCGTGTCGATCAGACGGGACAGGGTAGCGATTCCTTCGGCGTTGTTTGCGGTGGGGAAGGATTGAGAAATCCCTTGTCCCGCGAAAATATCGTAGATTTTTCCGACGGACAGAACGTCTTTTCCCGCTTGTTGCAGAAGATCGAGTAAAGTTGTCGGCGGTTTCAGCGAAAAGTCGTGTCGCCGTTCGGTGCGATAAAAATCGGGGGCTTCCCCCGCAAAAGGACGGGCGATAATCCGTCCGACCGCGTCGTCTCCCGTCATCACTTCCCGTGCGATTTTGCAGTAGCGATACAAGGTTTCGACCGGTACGAGATCCTCATGCGCGGCAAGTTGCAGGACGGAGTCGGCAGAAGTGTAGCAAATCAAAGCACCCGTCGCAAGATGCTCGCTGCCGTAGTCACGGATTACCTGTGTGCCCGAATAGGGGCGATTGCAAAGGAGGCGCACTCCGAGTGCAAGCTCCAATCGGTCGATCAAAGGGCGCGGAAAGCCTTCGGGATAGGTCGGGAAGGGGCGCTCGGTAACAACGCCCGCGAGTTCCCAATGCCCGGTCGTCGTGTCTTTTCCTGCCGAACGCTCGAGCAATCTGCCGTAAGCGCCGCGGGGTTGCGCCGAAGAAGAAAGAGCGCTCCCTTCGATCGCGCCGAGTCCCATCGACAAGAGGTTGGGGGCGCGAAGGGCGGCGGATTTTGTCAATGCGCCGAGGGTGTCGGAGCCTTGATCGCCGTAGCGATCGGCATCGGGCATCGCCCCGATCCCGAAGGAGTCCAGCACCACCGTAAAGATCCGCTTGATCATTCGGCAAGCTCCAGCGCAAGCGTGATCATGCGGTCGAGGGTGCGTTCGCGTTCTTCGGCGGAAATCTCGGTGCCTTTTGCCGGGATGTCGCTGACGGTCAGGACGGCGAGCGCTTTTTTGTTCAGGCGCGCGGCGGTCATATACAAAGCGGCGGCTTCCATTTCGACGGCAAGAACATTCATTTTTTTCCAGGTCTGAAGGCTGTCGGCGTCGTCGTAAAAGGTGTCGCTCGACAAAACGTTGCCGACCCGAACGGCAAATCCTGCCGCTTTTGCGGCGGCAGCGGCTTTGCAAAGGGTATCGAAATCGGCAATGGGAGCAAACGTGCCGGGCAAATTGTACTGCTCGGCAAATCGGCTGTTGGTGCATGCGCCTTGGGCAAGAATCAGGTCACGAAGTTCGAGATCATCCGATATCGCGCCTGCCGTGCCGATGCGTACGATGGTTTCGACGCCGAAAAATCGGTAAAGTTCGTACGCGTAAATTCCGATCGACGGCATCCCCATCCCCGATGCCATCACCGAAACGCGTTTGCCGCGGTAAGTACCGGTATAACCTTGTACGTTGCGCACGTTGTTGAAGAGGACGGGGTTTTCCAAAAATCGCTCGGCAATGTATTTTGCGCGCAGGGGATCGCCGGGCATCAGAACGAGGGGGGCGACGTCGGCAGGCGTTGCGTTGATATGAGGGGTAGGCATACGATTCCTCCTTATTATTGTTTGGCAAGACGGACGAGGGCGCTGGTGCCGAGACGGTCGGCACCGCTTTCGATCATCCGCATGGCGTCTTCCCAGGAGCGGATTCCGCCCGCTGCTTTGACTTTGACATGAGCGGGAACGTTAAGACGCAGCAAACGGACGTCTTCCGCCGTTGCGCCGCCTTTGGAAAAACCGGTAGACGTTTTGATGAAATCGGCACCGCTCTCGCCGACAATCCGACAGGCATCGATTTTTTCGGCGTCGCTCAAAAGGCAGGTTTCGATGATAACTTTAAGAATTTTGCCTTGACAAGCGGCTCGGATCTGTTTGATTTCGTCAAGAACGGAATCCTGTTTTCCGCTTTTCAGATCCCCGATATTGAGTACCATATCGATTTCGTCTGCCCCGTCGCCGACGGCTCGAAGGGTTTCCGCTACCTTGACCGAGGTCGTCTGATAGCCCGTGGGGAAGCCGATCACCGTCGTCAGTTTGAGGGCGTCCCCGACATAGGCGCGTGCCGCTTTCAGAAAGCACGGCGGGATACATGCCGATGCGGTCTCGAAGCGCACGGCATCGTCGAGAACGGTGCGGATATCGTCCCATGTGGCGTCGGGGGCAAGCAGGGTGTGGTCGCAAAGAGATAAAATGTAGGTCTGATTCATAAGGACTCCTGTATTAAAAAGATTTGTCGGCGAGTTGTGAAAATGCGCGGGCGGCACCGTCTCGCAGTCGTCGGTAAGCGTCGGTGCGATAATCCCCGTCGGGGGCGGGGTCGGACTCTGCCACCAAGACGACGCCAGCCGACTCCAGTTGCTCGGCGGAAACGGGGGAGGCTTTGCCTGCCACCACCGCAACGGGAATCCCGCGGGGACGGGTGTGTGCCGTCACTCCGCTGAATACTTTGCCCATCAGACTTTGGTCGTCGAATTTTCCTTCGCCGGTCACGACGAGATCGACTTGATCGAGGGCGCGGTCAAACTGCGTAAGACGCAGGATTTCTTCGATACCGGGGCGCAGGGTTGCGCCGCAAAAGATTTTCAGTCCGATGCCGAGTCCCCCCGCGGCACCGCCGCCCGGTGTGTCGGGATCGGCGTCGAGCAGTTGACAAAGATGCCGAAGTCCGTTATCCAGCAACGGGAGATCGGCGGAACTTGCGCCTTTTTGCGGGGCGTAAACATAGCTTGCGCCGCGCATTCCGCATACGGGGTTGTCGACGTCTGTCCATGCGGTTACGGCAACCGTGGGGAAGGCGGTCGGTGGGATGATCCGATCGATTTGGGTCAAGGTGCCGCCCGTAGGCAGAAACTCATGACCGGTTGCGTCGAAAAAGCGATATCCGAGTGCCGCGGCGACGCCGCATCCGCCGTCGTTGGTCGAACTGCCGCCCAGCGTGACGAAGACGGTTTCGGCACCGCGTCCGATCGCGTCGGCGATCAGCTCGCCCAGCCCGTATGAAGTTGTCAAAAGGGGATTTTTGTCGGTGCCGACCAAAGGAAGACCGATTGCTTCGGCACTCTCGATCACAGCCGTTTTGTCCCGATACAGATATCGCGCATTAACCGTTCCGTTTAAGGGATGGCGGACGGAAATCCGTACGACGGAAAATCCGCAAGCGGCAAGGCAGTCCAGTGTGCCTTCCCCGCCGTCCGCCAAAGGAAAGAGATCGACGACGGCGTCCCGAAAGACAAGTTCTGCGGCGTCGGCGATGGCGCGGGCGGCTTGTTTTGCCGTCAGGGTCCCTTTGAAAGAATCGGGACAGACGAGGATGCGGTTCGGGTTCATAATTTTATTATATACCCTAAGAGGATCATGATCAACCCCGAAACGGGAAGAGAGGGACAAAAAATCCCGTTGAAAACACTAACGGTCGGAGGAATCGTCCGCGGGATCGGATTCGGGGGGCGCGGGGGTTTGGGAAGGTGCGCCCGAACGTCGGCGGGCGGCGCGCTCCTCGATGAGTTGACGGATGCGGAGGCGTTTTGCGATAATTTCGCGGTTATAGGCTTTGGTTTTGCGCCAGGAAGAGATAAACATTGCGATATTGGTTGCCGTACCGATGAGGATGAAGCTGTAGAACGTGATGAACCGCCAGATCATAACAGCCCAGAAGAAGCTGCCTTCGGGCAGGGTATCGCCGAACAAACCGTAGAAAAACGCTTCGGCGCCGCCCGCGGTACCCGGTGTCGGGATGAAAGAGGCGGCATTCATATTGTAAAATCCTTTGACGAGAGCGTCGAAAAACTCGATGGGAACGCCGAAGGCGCGCACGACAAAGAAGGGGACGCAGACCAAGGAGACCACTTCGAGGGCGGAGAAGATTCCGACTCCGATCAAAAGGAGGGGGCGGGAACCGAGAAAGCGGAGAGAATTGAGAAATTTTTCGGTTTCGGTTGTGATTTTTTTAAGGGTGCGATCGTAATCCTTGACGATTTTGATTTTGGTGCCGAGTTTGACGACCCAACGGGCGATGGCGAGCCCGACCTCTTTTTTAAGGATCAGGATCAGCGCGAAGACGGGCATGGTCAGATTGAATGCGACGCCGATGAACGCCGCGATTTTAATTCCCAGCGAAGCATCTGTCGGATTGACGATATACAGAGTTATGACAAAAATGTTGACGGCAAGCAGTTTGATCGAATGGCGGGCAAGGGGCGCGGCACATGAGGTTGCGATATCGACGCCGCGGCGGTTAAGATAGTACATTTGAAAGGGCTGCCCGCCCATCGAAAAGGGCGTGATATGATCGTAATACTTGCCGATGATTGTAATTTTGACCGAAGTAAAAGGTTTCCAACCGTTGCCGGTGCTGTGCAGAATCATCATAAAGCAAAGCGACTCGCAAACGACAAAGGAAACAAACATCATGAACGCGCCGAACAGATACCATTCGTTGCCGCGTACACCGGCGGCAAGCTCGGCAAAGGAAGGAAGTTGGCCGCTGTTGCTGTATTCGATGCCGAGGATGGCGCCGACGACGGCAAAATTGATCAGCAAAAACAAAAGCTTGCCCCAGATATTTTGTTTTTTGAGGGGCGGGATGGCGTTTTCTTTGGCGATAAGATCGTTGTCGTCGGGCGGAAGGACATTGCTTTCGTTTGCCGAATCGTCAAGCGCGGTTACGCCGGCAGAAGCCGATGCCGCATCGGATGTTTCGGACGAAGGCGCGGCAGATTTTGCCTCGGAGAAAGGGAGATCCGATTCGGATTCCGTCAAAATATCTTTTTTGAACTGATCAGCCATATACGACTACCTTATGAGGGCCTTCGGCGTCGGCAAGGGCGCGGATTGCGTTTTCGAGATAGCGGCAGATGCGTTCGGGTTCCTCTTTGGCGGGTAGGCTCGGATCGTAGCTGATAGAATCGCCGACGATAAACCGTTCGTGATCCTGACAGCAATATACCGGATAGTAGCGCAGGAGTTTTCCCGTTCGTTTATAATAAAGGGGACCCATCATCGCAAAACCGCGGTTGAATTCGTAAATATAGCGGAATTCGCCCTCTGTGCGCTCGGGAAAGATCACTTCGTGACGGCCTTCTTGTAAGGTGCGGATCGCTTCGTTGAACGTCGTGACGACGCGCTGATCCCGATAGACGGGAATGGGGTCGATATGACGATAAACATAAACAATCAAAGGAACAAGCATTTTGCCCAGTCCGCGCAGCCAGCACGATCGGTTGGCAAGCACTTTGTTGAGGAGATGTTCTTTACACGACTTCTTGTTCAGGAAAAAATTATTGGACCACATTCTCCATTCCTTGCGATAAAGGAACAGGCAGGTCGGCGCATAAATTTTGGTATGGTTGCAGACAAAAATTGCCGGTTCGTCGGGTTGGTCGGTTTTCCACACAAATTCAGGCTCTTTGACGATTTTCTTCGCGATCCATTGCATCATACGGAAGAAAAGACTGTTTTTTGGGGTGGCATTTTTCTTTTCTGTCGGTTGAACCATCGGCGCAAATCCTTGTCGCAGATCCCGTCTTGCGATCCGCTTTGATTTATTATGTATAATAATTATAGTATCAAATCGTAACGGGATTGGCAAGTATTATTGCCGTTTTTGACGGGATTGAAACAGATAGGGCGCGGTATTGACGTTTTCCAGCATGCTCTGCGCGCGTTGCCTTCTTTCGGCCACTGCCTTTTGGTATTCCAAACGTGCAAGTTCGGCATCCGGATCATAAACCAATTCGCCGTTTGCAATGGCGCGGCGGAGGTAAAGTTCTTCGTAAATTTTTTCTTTTTTCTTGCCGCTGAAGTCGTAAAAAGCAATGGGAATCATCGAGAGCGCCCAGCCGATTGCGGGCAGAATCGTAACGATAAAGAACAGGCCGTTGAGCGTCTCGGGGGTTTGAATCTGCGTAATCAGATCGCCGAGTTCGTTTTTGACAGGTTGGCGGAAGTTGATCCAGATCAGCATCCAGGCGAGAAGACTGGTTTGCAATGCCCCCATCATCTGGTTCATCAAAGTCTGAAAGCTGACCGAAAATCCTTCGGTTCTCATCCCGGTTTTCCACTCGGTATAGTCGATACTTTCCGAAATCATACCGTAGTTGATGGTCGTGATAACACCGTACGGGAAGCCCGATACGAAGACGGAAAGCAACAGTACGACAGGACTGCTATAGCCGGATACAAACAAAATTAAAGAGGACAGCAGTCCCACCGAACTCAGCGTAAGATAAATTCTGCGGCAGGTATAGCGTTTTGCAAGTTTTCCGGAGACCAGCATGCCGATCAGTCCCGAAACGCCCCATGCACCGAGGACGATGATATTGAGGCTGGTATTGCCGAGAAGATAGGTTGCGATATAAAGGCTCGAAGTTACGGGCAGGGCGCGCATAAAGCCGAGGACGTTGGCAAGCACAATCAGCTTCAGGGGTTTATTGTGCCAGAACGCCTTAAGAATCTGCGACATTTTGGGTTTGTCTTCGTGTACGTCGTGGCAGCGCTCTTCGGTTCCGAAAAAGGCGAACGAAAACAGTCCGCCGCCGATGACGCCGCACGCGATACCTGCAAACAAATAGCCTTTTTGAGCATCGCCTCCGACGAGGGAGATAATCAGCGGAACCAGAACGATGGGCAAAGAGTTGCCGACGACGTGGAACAGACGGGTAAAAGAAATAAAAGGGACTCTTTCTTCGGCGTTGGGCGTCAGGACGGCGGGAAGTCCCCAGAACGGAATATCGCAGACCGTATAAACCATGCCCCAAGCAAGATAGGTGACGCAGGCATAAATCGACTTGCCGACTTCGCCGAAGTCGGGGACGAAAAACAAGAGGGAAGTCGTCAGGGCAAGGGGAATGGGAGTTGCCAGCAAATAGGGGCGGAGCTTCCCGAAGCGAGTGCGGGTTTTGTCTACGATCGACCCCATGATGGGATCGTTCAGTGCGTCCCAAATCCGCGCTACCAGCATCAAGGTGGCGGTAACCGGCGCGGAAAGAAGAAATACATCGGTATAGAAAAAGAGAATATAACTGTTGACTAAGCCGATGATCAGGTTTTGTCCGAATCCTGCCGCGGCAAACGAAAACTTATTTAAGGGGGTTAGATATTTTTTTTGAGCGGTTGCTTCCATAAATTCCTCCTGACTGACGAAAAAATTGTAGCATAACGAAATCAGAAATTCAATACCGAATCTGCCGTGCGGAATCGAGCGATTTATAGCGATTTATATTGACAAAAAGACGCTAAAATCTTATTATAACTATATGAAATTGACACAGCGCGCCCGCCGCGCCGTTTGGGTGGAATCGATAGGAGGCTTAGTTAACTTTGCCCTCGGCATTGCCAAGCTGTTTGTCGGCACGGCGTACGGAAGCGCCGCGATTTTTTCGGACGCCGTCAACAGTTTCGGGGACACGTTGGGAGCCTTGGGCGGAGCCGTCGGGATTGTCGCCGCCGAAAAACCCTGTGACAGCAAACACCCGTTCGGCTACGGCAAAGCCGAAGCCGTTGCATCGGCGATGATTGCCGTTATCGTTCTTGCCGCAGGCGTCGTATTTGCCGCAATTTCGGTCGATCGGATTCTGATGCCGCGCCCGGTAGTCTTCAGTACGATCGGAATCACGGTGGTCGCGGTAACCGCGGCTGTCAAAATCGCCTTGTTCGCCTGGTTCCGCATTGCCGAAAAAACATTGCATTCGTCGGTTGTCAGGGGGCAGAAACTCGATTGCATTTTAGATACCGTCGTTACCCTGACGACGCTTGCGTCTTATTGGATTGCCGCGACGATCGGATTTCCGATCGACGCGTATGTCGGGCTTGCCGTTGCCGTTTTGGTTTGCGTTCAGGGCGGTAAATTGCTGAAAAAAGCAGTCGGCGATCTGCTCGGCAGTCGGGACGACGCGTTTGAATCCGCTTTGCGTCATACGTTGCTCGCGACGGAAGGGGTGCATTGCGTCAAAGATCTCGACGTCGTTAACTTCGGCAAAAAAAGACTGATCGCCGTTTCGCTCGTCATCGAAGCGTCGGCGACAACGGCAACGATCGAAAATGCCTTGCAAGGGATGGATCCCGAAGCCAAAATCTATATCCGCACGGAGGAGAGGAATGAGAAGAAGGACCAAAAAAGCACTTAAAATCGTCGCGATCGTTTTAGTCTGCATCGTCGCCGCCTACGGCATTATTACACTGGTCGGCGTCATTGGCGCACAAGCCAATCTCAAGCGGATCGAAACGTACGAAGTCGTCGGATCGCCGATCGAACCGTATATCGACGAAACCACCGGGGTATGGACGTTCAAAACCGACGAAGATTTTCGCATCGTCCAGCTGACCGATATTCATATCGGAGCAGGCGCCTTTTCGATCGCAAAAGACGGATGGGCGTTGGACGCCGTTTATACCATGCTTGCCCGGCTCGAACCCGATCTGGTTGTCGTGACGGGGGATATTGCCTATCCCATTCCGTTCCAGGCAGGTACGATCAACAACATGCGCGAAGCCAAAATGTTTGCCGCTTTGATGAACCGGCTTGACGTTTACTGGACGTTTGTATTCGGCAATCACGATACCGAAATTTATTCTTATTACGACCGCGACCAAATTGCCGACTTTTATATGCAGCAACCCAAATGTCTGTTCAGCAAGGGATCCGAAGACGTGGACGGCGTCGGCAATTATGCAATCAACATTGTCGGGAGCGATAATGCCATCCGCCGCTCCTTGATTATGTTCGACTCTCATGCCTATGTCGAAGGAGCAATCGCGTTTCAGTACGATAAGATTCATGACAATCAGATTGAATGGTACCGCCGGACGATCACCGAAATGAATGCCTATAACGCCGCGCTTACCGGCAATGCGGATGCGGTGGTTCCTTCGTTGATGTTTATGCACATTCCGCTGACCGAATATGACGACGCCTGGAAGGCATACCGTGCCGCGGGCTCCAAGGATACCGACGAGGTCAAATATCTTTACGGACAAGCAGGAGAGGATGGCGAAATCGTTTGCCACGGGGAAGAGCGGAGCGCGTTGTTTGACGTTGTGTTGGAGCTGGGCAGTACCGACGGGATTTTCTGCGGGCACGACCATCTCAACACCTGGGCGCTGAACTACAAAGGAGTACAGCTGACGTACGGGATGAGCATTGACTATCTGGCGTATTTCGGAATTGCCGATCAGGTAGAGCAACGCGGAGCAACGACCATCGATCTCAAGGCGGACGGAACGTTTGTGTCCCAAAACCACACCTTGCAATAATGTGTTGAAAAAAATTCTTAAATTTAATGTTATTTTAATGTTGTGGTGATAGGATAATAGTATCAAATAGCAGTCATCTTTTTATAAGTTGACATACCCCCCACTCCACTTGAAGGACCGGCGCAAGCCGGTCCTTCAAGATTTTGACCCAAAAGCGTTGTGTTTGCGGGGCGGGAGGATTATAATAAGAGTATCAGAAATCCCAACGGAAAGGAGAATCGAACCGATATGACGATTGACGATTTTAAAAAAGAGAAAATAGCCGCAATGAAAGCACATGACGCCGACGCGGTCAGCGCCTTGAACAGCGTCATTAACAAGTTGATGAGTCTGACCATCGAACGCCGCGCCAAAGGGGAAGGCGTGACGGATGCCGACGCGGTAGCGGTTTTGCAGAAAGTCGAGAAGGAACTTGCCGAAGAGCGAAGCGCCAATCAGACGGCAGGGAGATCGGAGCGGGTTGCCGAATTGGACCGCCAGATCGAAGCGATCGGCAAATATTTGCCCAAACAGATGACGGCGGATGAGATCAAAGCCGAAATTCTCGGGCTTGCAGATCGGAGCGTTCCGACGGTGATGCGCCACTTCAAGGCAAACTTTGCCGGAAAGTGCGATATGAAGTTGGTGTCCGAAGTGCTGAAAAGCCTTTGATTTTTTCGATCAGCCGCCAAAAGAAAAAACCGCCGTTCGGCGGTTTTTTTGTAATCGGAAAAAGTCAGATATAGCGTTGTTCGGCAACGACGACGCCGTCTTTGACGTATTTGCGCGGAACGCGCAAGCCGACGCCGCAGACAAATTCGTAGTTGAAGCTTGCCGCATTGTCACCGAGTTCTTCCGCCGTGATCGTCTGATCGCCGTCCCTGCCGAGAATGGTGGCAATGTCGCCCATGTGCACATCGTCGAGCGCGGAGACGTCTACCATGATCTGATCCATACAGACCCTGCCGACAACGGGGCAGGAAACACCGTGAATCAAGACGCGTCCTTTGTTGGAAAGGGCGCGGGGGTAGCCGTCGGCATAGCCCAGGGGAAGCGTTGCAATCCGAGTCGGGCGGTCGGCGGTATAGGTTGCGCCGTATCCGACCGATGCGCCGGCAGGAATGGTTTTGAGGTGTACGATTTTTGCGCCGATGCTCATGACGGGGATCAGTCCGAAGTCGCTGCGGACTTCGTCCGAGGGGTACAGCCCGTATGCGGCAATGCCGAAGCGTACCATATCGTAAAATTCGTCATCCTGTTCGATCACCGAGGCGCTGTTGCAAATATGGCAAACAGGCAACCGAAGTCCGAGCATACGGAGTCCGGATAAGAAGTTTTTGTAACGCATCCGCTGCATGTCGCGGTAAGATTTTTCGGCAGAGTCCGCTTTTGCGTGGTGGGTGAAAATTCCTTTTAAGTCGATATTCGGAAGAGTCGCCGCGCGGTAAGCGTCCTGCACGGATTCGGTTTCGGTCGCCAAAAATCCGATTCGTCCCATCCCGGTGTCGACGGCAATGTGGATCAGGGCTTTTGCCGAAAGGCTTTCGGCAACGGCGTTGATTTCCTGCGCGGCGGCAAGGGAAGATACCGTAAATTCGATGCCGTTTCGGATCAGCGTCGGGTAACAGGAAGGGAGTACCGCGCCCATGATCATGACCGGTTTTTTGATGCCGAAGCGCTTGAGCTCGAGTGCTTCGTCCGTTGTCGCCACGCCGAAACAGTCAACCAGATCTTCGGTATACTTTGCGCAGTAAGGCGCGCCGTGTCCGTATGCGTTGGCTTTGACCAGAAACAGAAGACGGGCGTTTGATTTATCTTTGGCAAGGGTCAGGTTGTGCCGCAATGCGTCGAGATCGACGATTGCTTCGGCACGTTCGGTTATCGGGAACATACGATCTCCTTCAGCGGTTTCAGCGCGATTCCGTTTTCTTCCAACGTTTTGCGGATTTTTGCAACAAACGCAAGGGCTTTTGCGCCGTCCCCGTGCACGCATACGCTGTCTGCTTCGATGGCAATATCCTTGCCGGTCACACAGCGGACTTTGCGTTCTTTGACCATTCGGACGACGCGGGCGATTGCCTCGTCTTCGTCGGTGATCATGGCGCCGGGCTTTCCGCGTTTGACAAGACTGCCGTCCTCTTCGTAGCCGCGGTCGGCAAAGACTTCCCGCGCGACTTTCAGCCCGACGGTTTGGGCGGCTTCGATCATTTTGCTGCCCGACAGTCCGAGAAGGATCAGTCCGTCGTCGAACTCGGCAATCCCTTCGCAAACGGCGCGGGCAAGGGCGGCGTCTTTGCCTGCCATGTTGTAGAGGGCGCCGTGCGGTTTGACGTGCTGCAGGGGAATCCCCGCGCTTTTGGTGAAGGCATACAGCGCGCCGATCTGATAGCGCACCATCGCTTTGGCTTCGGCGGGGGTGACGTCAAGGTTGCGTCTGCCGAAACCGACCAGGTCGGGGAATCCGGGATGTGCGCCTGCCTGAACGCCGTGTTGTTTGCAAAGTTCGACGGTTTTTTGCATCACGACGGGATCGGATGCGTGAAATCCGCATGCGATATTGGCGGAAGTAATAAACGGGATGACCTGATCGTCCATTCCGATTTTGTATGCGCCAAAGCTTTCGCCGAGGTCGCAGTTGAGATCGATCTGAAGCATAAATTCCTCCTAATCTTTCAGTTGTACGTTTTTGACGTCGGTGATGAACATGTGTCCCGGAGCATGGGTGATGACCAGCGGGGGTTTGACGTTCATGACGACCGACTGCGGGGTGACGCCGCAGCACCAGAATACGGGGACTTCGCCGTCCTTGATCGTAACGGCGTCGCCGAAGTCGGGACGGGACAGGTCGCGGATGCCGATTGCGGCAGGGTCGCCGATATGAATGGGCGTTCCGTGCACTTTGGGCATTGCTCCCGTCACGGTGACGGCTTTGACGATATCTTTATGCGGGAGAGGGCGCATCGATACGACGGTCTTTCCTTTGAAGATGCCAGCTTCGACACAGTCGATGTTCGTGATGTACATCGGGACGTTTTTGTTCTCCTCGATGTGGCGGACGGAAAGTCCCGCTTCCAGCATTTCGGACTCGAAGCTGAAGCTGCATCCGATCAGAAACGATACGAAATCGTCTTGCCAGAACTGTTCGACGTCGGTGTATTCTCCTTCGAGCACGCCGTAGCGGTAAACACGGTATTTGGGGAGATCTTTGGCGATATCGGCGTCTTTTGCGATGTGCTTCAAGGTACGGGAGCCGACGTCGGATACTTCCAGGACGGGACAGGACTTCGGATTGCGTTGGGTAAACAGCAAAAAGTCATAGGCAAGATCTTTGGGCAGAATGACGAGGTTTGCCTGCGCATACCCTTGCGACATGCCCGAAGTAAAGTAGTCGATCTTTCCCGCGCGGATCAGTTTGCGGACTTCGGCGGGGGAGGTGTGAGCGTAACGGAGGGAGTCTATCGGTTCCATAAGCGTTGTATCCTTTTGAGTTGATGGCGGCGGAAGCGGTAAAGGAGATGGGCAATCCACAAGGGGACAGCCTTGAACTTTACGGTTTCGCCCGGTTTTTTTTGTGCAAGCAAGGGGATGTCGACGGAGAGAGCCGTTGCGATTTTGGCATAGCCGCCCGTCGTCTGGCGGTCGGCGATCATAACGATCGGTTTCCCCGATTTGGGGATCTGAATCCCGCCGAGCGGAATCCCGTCCGATATAATATCGCTTCCGTTTCTGCTTTCAATCGCAGGACCGTCGAGTTTGATGCCCATGCGGTCGGAGTCTAGGGTCAACGTGTAGGTCGCGCCGAAAAAGGTACGGGCGCCTTCCTCGGTGAAGGCATCGTATTGCGGACCCTTGACTACGCGTACGACCTCGCCTTTGGGGAAATAGCGATTGCGGTCGAGCTTTCGGTCGGCAATGCCTTCAACCTTGGGTGCGGTGCTGTTGAAAAAGAGTAAGTCGTCGGATTTTGCCGCTCTTCCGAGATAGCCGCCGATGCCGACTTTCAGATTGGTCGAGCGGGAGTTCATGACGGGTTTGAGATAGAACCCGCCCGCAACGGCAAGATAGGCGCGAAGCCCCGTCTTGGCAAATCCGCATTTCAGCACGTCGCCTTTGGCAACGGCAATCGCGGCATAGGAGGGGACGGGCGTCCCGTTGAGCGTCGCGTCCATATCCGCACCCGTCAATGCGACGACGGCATCCGAGGTGAAGGCGACGGTTGCGCCGAGCATCGTCATTTCGAGGGCGGCTTCGTCGGGATCGTTGCCGACCAAAATGTTGGCGATGCGCATCGAAAAGAGATCCGCCGCGCCGGACGTGCCGAACCCGCTTGCCTGATATCCGTATCTTCCCGCATCCTGAACGGTCGTCAGCATGCCGGGTGTCAGAAATTTCAGCCCCACGATTTCACCTCCGTCATGACTTGATAGGATCCCGCTTCGACTTCCCGTTCGATCTGCCGATAGGTATTGGCGTCGACGGGATCGAATTTGATATAGTCGCCCGCTTTGTACAGGAAAGGCGTTTCGCGGCCGGGATCGTAAGGACGGAGGGGCGTTCTGCCGATCAGTCGCCATCCGCCCGGGGAAGCGATGGGATAAATTCCCGTCTGTTCGCCGCCGATGCCGACCGAACCCGCGGGGATTTTGGTGCGGGGATTGGCAAGGCGGGGCGTGATCAGGCGTTCATCCATTCCGCCGAGATAAGCAAAGCCCGGCAAAAAGCCGAGCATATAAATCAGGTATTCCTTTTGAGAATGCAGCGCGACGACTTCGTCTGCCGAAAGATTGTGGAGGGCGGCGACGTCCTCGAGATCGGGTGCAAATTCCTGTTGATAACATACGGGAATATGGACAACCCGATAGGTTCCGCCCGCATTTGCGTCGGCATGCGCGGCATAGGAGCGTAAAACGCGTTTCAGTTTGCAAACGGACAAAACCGCGGGATCGTATTCGATCAGCAGAGAGCGGAACGTGGGCAGAATCTCCCGCACCCCCGGCAAGGGGGTTTCGGCAAGTTTTGCCGCGACGGCGGCGACTTGCGCATTGACGGCGGGGTCGATGGCGTTGCCGAATTCCATTACGAGGGCGGTGTCGCCCGCAAGCAAGAATTTCATACTATTTTCCTTGATAGAATCCCAGTTCGAGAACCTTTTCAAACCAAGTGGCGCAGGTTTGTTTGAGGCTCAGGGCGGATTTGACGGTTTCGTACATCAGCCCCGCAATGCCTACGTTGATGGCGGCGTTGAAGCCGTCGACGGCAGGGATCAGCCATCCGTACATATCGATCATTCCGGAGCGGCTTGCCGTGACAAGGGCTTCCCGTTCGAGTTCGGGCGTGACGGCGACGTCGATGTTGTCGAGCAGATAGGCAAGCGCGGCGATGATGCCGTATGCGCCCCAGTCCGATGTCGTTGCCGTAACGATGTGATCGGCCGCGGTCGCGGCAAGAATCCCGCCCTCGCAACCGCATCGGCAGGCACCTTCGCGCGCATAGGGAATGTAGCGCAGGATGTGATCTTTGATCGCCGACATTCCGATTTCGTTGCCGAGATCGCCGATGGCGATGTTCAGTACGCCTTTTTGTTGCAGTTTGGCAAACAGCACATCCGATTTGGCTTCGATTTCGGTGACGTCAAGCCCCGTCGCGTTGTGCGCGACGCCCTTTGCGTTTCTGCCGGGGGCTTCCACCGCGATGACCGCGGAAGGAAGATGCTTTGCGATCAGCTTGTCGGCTTCGGCTTCGGCTTCGGCATGGTCTTTGGTATAGGTCTTGACGCCCATCGTCAAGGGCATCGTCTTGAGGTAGTCGAGATCGTCCGTCAGGTGCAGCCCCATGATGTAAGCCAAATTTTCGACCGCTTTCAGGTTGTCGACGGGGCAGACAATGACGGGTTTTGCTTCAAACGCCTTGACCAGTGCGCGGGCAAGCAGCATGCTTCCGACAATGCCGTCCATTTCGGCTTTCTTGAACGGGAGCAATACAAATCCCGTTATGATATAAACGAGATCGTCTTTCTTGACCGTTTTGATCAGTTGCTCTGCGGCATTGACGGTCAAAGGTTTGCCGGTATAATCGCGCGCGCCTTTATACAGAATCCGGCAGACGCCGTATCCGCGCGGGTCGAGATTCATCAGATCGTCTAAGTTTTGTCCGACGTTGAGGACGGTCAGCTCTTGTTGATTCATCGTTTTTTCTCCTGTCGGGATCCGATCTTATTTGGTTTCTTCTTCAAATTCTTTCAGAAGTGCGTCTTGCAGTTTGGTGATCAGTTCGGTTGCCTTGCCGCCCACGGGTTTTCCGTCAATGTGTCCGACCCGGAGGCACAGCGAGCCCGAGCTGGTGACGATGACCTCGTCCGCGTCAAACAGGTCGGCTACCGTAAACGGCGTTTCGTCTACGGGAATCAGCAGGTTTTTGCACATTTTGATCAGGTGCGCACGCGCAATCCCGGGGAGAATCAGATGGTCGGTCGGTGCAGTGATCAGCTTGCCGTCTTTCAGAATATGAACGTTGCTGTGCGCGCATTCGGTTACGCGGTCGCCGCGGTGCAGAATCGCTTCGTCGGCTTTTGCATATTTCGCTTTCTGGGTCGCGACAACGCTGGGGAGAAGGTTGAGCGTTTTGATGTTGCAATGCAAAAAGCGGGTGTCTTCCAACGTAATGACGTCGATTTTTTGGGTAAGATCTTTCAGTTTGCCGGGCTTCAATACAATCCAAATGTTGGCTTTGATCGCGGGATCGTAAGCATGGTCGCGGATTTGGGTGCCGCGGGTTGCCTGCCAGTAAACAAACAGATCGCCGGTATCGACCTTTTTGACCATGTCGCAGAGAAGATCTTTCATTTCGGCTTTTGTCATCGGGATGTTGATGTCTAGCAGCCCCGCACTGTTGTAGAAACGGTCGATGTGTTCGTCCAGTGCAAAAATATTGTAGTTATGGCTGTAGGTTGCGTCGTAGACGCCGTCGCCGAAATAGCAGACGCGGTCGTTCATCGGAATCATCATCCGATCGAGTTCGTCAAATGTTCCGTTGTAATAGCCGAGATTTTTCACGTTAAGAGTCCTCCGTATTGGTCAATCGAATTGTGGAATGTATGCCGCATGCGGCACATTATCATTATAGTAAAGCGCGCGCGAAAAGTAAATTGAAAATCGAAACAATATTTTATATTATATAAGGATAAGGAGAAGGAAAGGAGAAAATGTGACAAACGCACAAAGTCTCTTGCGTCGGAGCAAACATTGCGTTATAATAAAATCAATATCATTACAACAAGGAGGATATCGCTATGGCAAGATATATCTGTGAAGTATGCGGATATGTATACGACGAAAGCGTCGGCGATCCCGATAACGGCGTAGCCGCGGGGACGACGTGGGATAACGTGCCGGACGATTATGCCTGCCCCCTTTGCGGCGTGGGCAAAGATCAGTTTGCGGCAGAATAATAACGGATACGGCGGCGGTTGCCGCCGTTTTTCGTCATAATCGCGTGAAGTGAAGCATAGGATAAACCAAAACAATCGGGAGGTCAATATGGCGAAACAGACAAAAGCCTATTTCGGATTGGACAGAGTGATTACGATTATTCTGGCAATTATACCGTTTACCAACGTGATTCTCGGGATCGTAACGCGTATTTTGCGCGGAAAATATCTCGGGGCAATCCTCAATTTTGTGCTTGCGCCGGTATTTTATATCATCGATCTGATTACGGTATTGGTGCAAAAAGACGTCACGGTACTGGCATAAAATTTGTCCGCGCAACCGAAAAAACGCCCTTCGTGGCGTTTTTTTGCTTTATTAACTGAGGCGCGCAAACGGAATTAAAAAACAACCCGCCGAAAAGCGGGTTGTTTTGGCGCGCCTTAAGGAACTCGAATCCCTAACCTTTGGTTCCGTAGACCAACGCTCTATCCAATTGAGCTAAAGGCGCATATCGATTATCGAAGTATATTATAGTGACTTCGGCGGGGTTTGTCAATCGATTTGTAACGATTCTTCAAGAGATGCCGACAAAAATTTGCGTGGATGCCGAAAGGGGCAAAAAATGATCAAAAATTTTATGTGAAAAAAGTGTGACAAAATCGTTGACAGCGATTTTTATTTGGTATATTATAAATAAGCTGTCGCCGAAAAGGTGGTGGCAAAAGCACCTTGACAACTGAACAGACAGTAAAGAAGCGAATTAAACAAAAGGTCGCCGAGAGGCGACAGCCCGAAAGGGCAAAGTTAATTTTTTTGAGGAATTAACGCTTCAAATTTTTTACGCTAGTAAATAAAGATGAAGTTTTAAGTCAAGATTGAACTTAAGAGTTTGATCCTG